>CAZBGV010000241.1:1210-4175 GCA_964491485.1 uncultured Woeseiaceae bacterium
TTCGGCGGCATCAAGTGCTCGGGCATCGGCGTCGAGTTCGGCGAGGAAGGCCTCGCGGCTTACACCTCCATCAAGGTGATCAACCGGGCGGCGTGAACGTGGTTGCAGGCGAGGCGAGCGTCGTCCGGGCGCCGGCCAACGGAACGGATCCCGGCACGCTGCTGAACGATCCGGAATTCCTGCGGCTGCTGCGCCGCCGCAGCCGGCTGCGCTGGGGGCTCGCCGGATTGCTGACGCTCGCTTACCTCGCCTACGGCCTCGGCGGACTGTACGCGGCCGAGCTGTTCGCCCGGCGGCTGGGCGGCTCGGCCGTCAGCCTCGCGGTCGTGCTCGGCTACGCGATCATCGTGCTCGGGATCGGCTGCTCCATCTTCTATGTCCGCCGGGTGAACCGCCTGATCGCGCCGTGGCACGAGCGACAGTCCGGAGGTCGCCGGTGAGCGCCGGTTTGAACCCGACGGCCGTCGCGGTGTTCGCCGCGTTCGTGCTGGTGAGCCTGCTGATCACGCGCTGGGCCGCGGTGCGCACCCGCTCCGCGGGCGACTTCTACACGGCCGGCAGCCGCATCACGGACGTGCAGAACGGGCTGGCGCTGGCCGGGGACTTTTTGTCCGCGGCCACCTTCCTCGGCCTCACGGGGCTCGCGTTCATGGGCGGCGTCGACGGGCTCCTGTTCGCGATCGGCGGCACCGTGGGCTGGGCGCTCATCCTGTTCGTGTTCGCCGACCGCCTGCGCAATCTCGGTCGCTACACGTTCGCGGACGTGGTGGCCTTCCGGCTGCATCCCGAGCACCTGCGCGTGCTCGCGGCGATCGGCACGCTGATCGTCGGCATTCCCTATCTCATCGCGCAGATGGTGGGCGCGGGCGGCCTGTTCCAGGCGCTCTTCGACCTCCCTTACGGGCTCGCGGTGCTGATCGTCGGCACCCTCATGACCGTGTACGTCGTGTTCGGCGGCATGCTGGCGACCACCTGGGTGCAGGTCGTCAAGGCGGTGCTGCTGCTGGCCGGCGGCTCGGTGCTCGCGCTGCTGGCGCTCATTCCGTTCGGCTTCGACCTCGGCGAGCTGTTCGCGCGCGCCGCCGAGATCCATCCGCAGGGCGCGCGCATTCTCGCGCCGGGCGGGCTGTATCGCGATCCGGTGAGCGTGCTCGGTCTCGCGCTCGCGTTCCTCGGCGGCACGGCCGGCCTGCCGCACGTGCTCATGCGCTTCTTCACGGTGCCCGACGCGCGCCAGGCGCGGAATTCGATCGGCTACGCGGTCACCTTCATCGGCTATTTCATGGGCCTGACCGTGATCCTCGGTTTCGCGGCGATCGTGCTGCTCGCCGGCGACACGCAGTACGTCGACGCGTCCGGCCGCGTCGCCGGCGGCGCCAACATGACCGCCGTGCATCTCGCGCGCCAGGTCGGCGGGGAGGCCTTCTTCGGGTTCATCTCGGCCGTCGTGTTCGCGACGATCCTCGCCGTGGTATCCGGCATCCTGCTCTCGACGTCCGCGAGCGTCGCCCACGACCTGTACGCGCGGGTCGTGCGGCGCGGGAAACTTTCCGACCGCGAGGAAATGCGGGTCTCGCGCGCCGCGACCGTCGTCCTCGCCGCGCTCGCGGTCGGGCTCAGCATCCTGTTCCGGAACATGAACATCGGGATCCTCGCCGCGCTCGCCCTTGCCATCGCCGCGAGCGTGAACTTCCCGGTGCTGATGCTCGCGCTGTTCTGGCCCAATCTCACGACGCGCGGCGCTCTGTTCGGCGGCACGGCCGGCCTGCTCGTCGTCATCGTGCTCACGGTTCTCAGCCCGCCGATCTGGGTCGGCGTGCTGGGACACGAGACGGCGATTCATCCGTATGCCTACCCGACGCTGTTCTCCATGCTGGTCGCGTTCGCGGTGACGATCGCCGTGTCGCTGGCGGACGGGAGCAGGCGCGCCGCCGTCGACCGTGAAGCCTACCCTGCACAGCTCGTGCAGAGCGAAATCGGGCAGGTGGCCTGACGATGGCGGCGAGCGTGCAGGCACTGCTGGAGCGCCGCTACCGGGTCCTGGGCAAGGGCTCCCCGCTGTTCTACGACGAGCCGCTGCACATCGTGCGCGGTGAAGGGGTCTGGCTTTTCGATGCGGACGGACGCCGCTATCTCGATGCCTACAACAACGTCCCGCACGTCGGCCACTGCCACCCGCGCGTCGTGGAGGCGATCGCGCGCCAGGCGGCCACGCTCAACATCCACACCCGCTACCTGCACGAGAACATCCTCGAATACGCCGAACGGCTGCTCGCGACCTTCGATGCCCCGCTGTCGACGATGATCTTCGCGTGTACCGGCAGCGAAGCGAACGACGTCGCCCTGCAGATGGCGCGCCTCTGCACCGGCAACCAGGGCGTCATCGCCACGAGCTTCGCCTATCACGGCAACACGACCGCCGTGTGGACGGTGAGCTCGCTGTTCATGGACGCCGGGCAGCGCGGCGCTTTCGTGCGTACCGTGCCGGCGCCGGATACCTGGCGCGTCGCCGAAGGACTGGTCTCCGCGGACCTGGGCGAAGGCTACGCGCGCACGGTGAAGGACGCGGTCGACGAGCTCGATGCCGCCGGTCTCGGCGTCGCGGGCATCCTTTTCGACACGATCTTCTCGAGCGAGGGCCTGCCGAGGGTGCCCGCGGAGTACGTCCGCAAGGCGGTCGGGCACGTGCGTGCCGCCGGCGGACTCTACATCGCCGACGAGGTGCAGCCGGGTTTCGGGCGCATGGGCGATCACCTGTGGGGCTACCAACACCACGGGGTCGTGCCGGACATCGTCACGCTGGGCAAGCCGATGGGCAACGGCCATCCGATCTCCGGCGTCGTCGCGCGCGAAGACCTGCTGGCCGAATTCGCCGCCGCGCGCATGTACTTCAACACCTTCGGCGGCAACCCGGTCTCCTGCGCCGCGGCGCTGGCGGTGCTCGACGTGCTGGAGGAGGAAGGGC
>CAZBGV010000242.1:0-2001 GCA_964491485.1 uncultured Woeseiaceae bacterium
TCGAATGCAGCCGTCAGGCATCCGATCGGGCAGCCGCGCAGCAAGTCGGAATACGTCACTTGATCGGGAGCCTGATGACGTCTTACCAGCCGGCCCGTCGTGGCATCGACGGCATCGTAATCTCCATAAGTGAACGGGACGCCATGAGCCGCCATGAAACCGATCTGCGCCTCGAGCTTGTCCGGCGACCAGTAATCGTCGCTATCCAGGAAAGCGATGTACCGGCCTGTGGCAAACGCGATTCCGGCATTCCTCGCCGCGCCGGCGCCGCAGTTGTGCTGCCGGATGATTCGCAAGTGCGGGAACTCGCGTCTGAGTCGCCGCACGATTGCCACGGTACCGTCCTTCGAACCGTCATCGACGATGATATGCTCGAAAGGCCTGAGTGACTGCATGCCCACGGATCGGATGTTGCACTCGATCACCTTGGCCGAGTTGTAGGCTGCTGTGATGACCGAAACTTTAGCCATGCGTATCCATACTCGCCAGCTCCTTAAAGGGGGATGTCGGTCTGCTGCCAGGGATGTACGCGCGATGCGGGCGTCGCAGCAAGCCTCGGTGAAACCGAGGAGTTCGTCGGTGAGCCCGAGGAACCCTTGCATCTTACCCGGATGCGCGCGAAATGCGAAGTCCGCGCGAAACGCCGGATGTGTGCCCGGATGAGGCCTGTCCGGCAAATGTCCCCGAACCCGGCGGGCAGCGCCAACGCGGATCCGGACGGTTTCCATGCCCTCGACCCCCTATGGATAGCATGGAATACGCACACTCGCACGACCGGCCTGTGCGCCGCCTGGCATCTTCCGCTGCGGATCATCCGGTCCGAGCGCCGTGGAATCTCCGGCAAAATCGCGCAAGCGGCAAGGACGATCGGGCTCCTGCACCGGCACCGGCCCGGAGTCCTGTTCATCCAGAACCCGTCACTTGCGCTGACGGTGCTTGCGCTTCTGACGCGGCGATGGTTCGCCTTCTACCTCGTGATCGATGCGCACAACGAAGGCGTACGGCCCTTCGATCGCCCCGGCGCCTTCGTGGGCTGGCTGACCCGTCGCGCGCTCAAAGGCGCCGACACGACGATCGTGACGAACGCCGCACTGGCCGCGGACGTCAGTGTCGCCGGAGGGCGACCGTTGGTATTGAGCGACAGTCTGCCAGTGCCGCCTGCACTGCCCGCCGACGTCGGCACGACGCAAGAAGCGCCGCAAATCGTCGTGATCGCAACCTTCAGGCCCGATGAGCCCATCTCCGCGCTCATGGCGGCAGCGACACAGATGCCGGAGGTGCGCTTCGCATTCACCGGCGACTGCGCCAGGTTTCGCGCGAGCGAATCCGCGTTGCCGCCGAACGTACGCCTGACGGGATTCCTGCCGAACGACGCTTACTGGCAGCTGCTCGCGCAGGCCGAGGTGATCTGCGATCTGAGCCTCAAGCCGGATTGCCTCGTGTGCGGCGCGTACGAGGCCCTCGCGCTGGGCAAACCGATGGTGCTTTCCGACGACCGGGCCACGCGCGAGGTCTTCGGTTCGGCCGCCATCCTCACCGCCAACGAGCCGCACGCAATCGCGAGCGCCCTGCGCGCGGCCCTCGAGCAGCAACGGACGCTCGCGGCGCGGACGCGTGCACTCCGCGAAGCCTATCGCGAGGCCTGGCAGGCGCGGGAAGCCGCCGCTCGCACGGCTCTGCTCGAGCGGGCGAGGGCAAGCCGGCGAGGTGCGGCTTGACCAGCGGGTTGCCTCGCATCCTGTTCTTCAACATCAACGGCTCCGGAACCGGGCACCTGACGCGCTGCCTCGCGTACGCGCGCCGCATGCAGGGCCGTGCCGAACCGGTGTTCCTGTCGCTGGCTTCGGCCGTGGAGATCATTCACGGCATGGGCTTCGCCGCGGATTACTTCGTGTCCCCGTTCTGGTCGTGCTCGCATATCAACGCCTGGAATCGCGAGCTCGCCGTGCGCCTCGGGCTGATGCTGGAGGAGGTCCGTCCCACGATTGCGGTTTTCGACGG
>CAZBGV010000242.1:2101-4136 GCA_964491485.1 uncultured Woeseiaceae bacterium
CGCTACCTGCGCGCGTTCGACGTGTTCATCGGCGCCGCCGGCTACAACGCCTGCTACGAGCTCCTGCAGGCCGGCATACCGGGCCTCCTGGTGCCGAACACGCTGCTCGCGGACGACCAGGCCCGTCGCGCCGCGATGGTCGCGCGCGTGGCTCCCGTCGTGGTGTCCCCTTGCGAGACCGCCGAACAGCGCCATGACGCGATCTCACGCCTGCTGGAGCTCGAATTCGATGCGGGGTTGCGGCCTGTCATCGATTTCGGCGGCGCCGAGCTCGCGGCCGAGCAGATGCTCGCGTTGCTCGACGAGGGCGAGGCATGAGCCCGCGCGAGCGCGTCGCCCGATTGCGACAGGCGTTGCGGCAGCTCGCGGAAGAGGCCGAGCCCGAGCTGATGGAGCGTTACCGGCTGCGTTTCCCGCCACGCGAGCGTATGGGCCTTTATCGGCGCTTCCGGGTAGCGGTGGGCCGGGTGCTGCGCGATCTCGGCCTGAGGCGCACCAGGCCGCCCGAGCCGTGGCTTGCCACGCTCCGGCACCTCGACGGGAGCGAGCAGGCGAAACCGTTCCTGATCTGGGCACTGGGCGCGGATCGCGATACGCTGCGGTCCGCGTGTCCCGCCTTTGCCGCGGCCTTGCCGGAGTTCGTGCCGGTGCTGGTCACGGACGTCGCGGATTTCGCATTCTTCTCGCGGCTGGGGTGGCTCGTCGAGTACGTGCCGGCCCTGTCCGCGCCGGCCGAGCGGTATGCCGAGCGCAAGCGTCGCTACATTGCCTGGCGCTACCGCGATCTGCCGGCGCTGCCGCTGTCGATAGGGCTCGAGCAGGGCCTCGATATGAGGGAGCTCCTGATTGACTGATCCCGAAGCCTCCTCGCTGCCGTGCGTGGTGCTGTTCAACATCAACGGCTCCGGCATGGGGCACATGAGCACCTGCCTCGCGTACGCGAATCGCCTGCGCGGGCGCGCCCGCCCGGTCTTCTTCTCGCTCACCTCCGCGATGGAGGCGATTCACGAGCTCGGGTTCGAAGGTGACTACTTCGTCTCCAGGTTCTGGTCGCGCGCAACGGCGTGGGCGTGGGACCGGCAGCTCGCACTGCGCCTCGGCATGCTGTTCGAGCGGGTCCGTCCTGCGGCCGTCGTGTTCGACGGGACCTGGCCTTATCGCGGATTGCGCGAGGCGGCGGCGATCCACGGCGTGCCCCGGATGGTGTGGTCGGATCTCACGTTGTACAAGGAACGCAACCACAGCGTCCCGATCAGGGAGACGGAATTCGATCTCGTCATTCATCTCGGCGAGCTCGGGTCCGGCTTTTCCGTCCAGAGGAACGAAACGCCGGGGCGCAAGGTGACGATTCCGCCGCTCACGCTGCTGAAGGATGACGAGCTGCTCGAGCGTGGCGCGGCGCGTGAGGCACTCGGCCTCGCTCGCGAGCGGCGCTACGCGCTGTTCTCGCTCGGTCCGGGAAACGTGAAAAACGTCGCCGGCATCGGCCGCGGCCTGATCCGCGAGATGGGCAAGCGCGGCTACTCCGTCGCCTGGGCGCGCACGCCGATATCCGCAAGGGATGTCCGGCTGCCGAAAGACGTCGTGCCGGTGAGTGCGTACCCGCTGGCGAGGTACATGCGTGCCTTCGACGTTTTCGTCGGTGCCGCCGGCTACAACACCTGTTGCGAGGTCCTGCAGTCGGGCGTGCCGGCGCTGTTCGTGCCGAACACGCTGGTGGCCGACGACCAGACGCGTCGCGCGGAATTGGTGGCAGGCGCGGCACGCGCGGTCGTCTCTCCCTGCGAGACGGAGGAGCAGCGCGCCGGGGCGGTCGAGCGCCTGCTGGCCCTGACCGACGCGCCGCGCCCGGCGGCCGCCGCCTTCGACCTCAGCGGCGCCGAGCGCGCGGCCGACGAGATCATGGCCCTGATCGATGCGGGATCGCGAACATGAACGCGCCTTCAGCGGCGGGCGAACGCACCCAGCAGCCGGCGCAGCGAAGCCGGCAGCGCGGCGGAACGCGCCGGTTCGCCGCCGGGCGGCTTGCGCGCGA
>CAZBGV010000243.1:0-4097 GCA_964491485.1 uncultured Woeseiaceae bacterium
GCGCGCGACCAACGAAGCCGGGATGCCGGCGTAGGAGCGCGCCATGCGCGCGACAAACGAAGCCGGGATGCCGGCGTAGGAGCGCGCCATGCGCGCGACAAGGGAACCTGAAGAGAGATCATAGGCAAAATGCCACGCTCAGTCAGAAAAGGACCGTTCGTCGATTCGCACCTGGCGAAGAAAGTCGCCGCCGCGCAGAAGGCGAACGACCGCCGGCCGATCAAGACCTGGTCGCGCCGGTCGATGGTGCTGCCCGACATGGTGGGTCTGACCATTGCCGTGCACAACGGCCGGCAGCACGTGCCGATTCTCATTTCCGAGAACATGGTCGGGCACAAGCTCGGCGAGTTCGCCGTCACGAGGACCTTCAAGGGTCACTCGGGCGATCGGAAGACGAAGTAAGGCGTGGGCAGGGCTTGCAGGAGGAGCCGATGATGCAGGTAGCAGCGACACTGAAGTACGCGCGCATCTCGCCGCAGAAGTGCCGTTTGATGGCTGACGCGATCCGCGGCAAGAGCGTGGACGAGGCCCTCCGGACGCTCACCTTCACGCCTCGCAAGAGCGCGAGGATCGTCAAGAAGGTGCTGGAATCGGCGATTGCGAACGCCGAGCACAACCACGGCGCGGACATCGACGAGCTGAAAGTGTCGATCGTCGAGGTGAACGAGGCGCCGTCGTTCCGCCGCTACCGCGCGCGGGCCAAGGGCCGCGGTGCGCGCATCATCAAGCGCAACAGCCACATTACGGTCACCGTCGGCGACGAATAGGACTTAAAGCGAGCAGCCAATGGGTCAGAAGGTACATCCAACCGGCATCCGCCTCGGGATAGTGAAGGACTGGGCGTCCAAGTGGTACGCCGATACTCACGATTTTCCCGACCACGTCCGGACGGATCACATCGTGCGCGAGTTCATCAAGCGGCGCCTCAAGGACGCTTCCGTGAGCCGCGTGCACATCGAGCGCCCGGCGAAGAAGGCCAACATCACGATCCACACGGCACGGCCGGGCATCGTGATCGGCAAGAAGGGCGAGGACATCGAAAAGCTGCGCGCCGACGTCGCGAAGCTGATCTCCATGCCCATCACGGACGTGCGCATCAACATCAGCGAGGTGCGCAAGCCCGAGCTCGACGCGCAGCTCGTGGCCGAGGGCATCGCCCAGCAGCTCGAGCGCCGCGTGATGTTCCGGCGGGCGATGAAGCGCGCCGTGACCAACACCATGCGGGTCGGTGCCGAGGGCATCAAGGTGAAGGTCGGCGGGCGGCTGAACGGTGCGGAGATCGCGCGGTCCGAGTGGTATCGCGAGGGCCGGGTGCCGCTGCACACGTTCCGCGCCGACATCGATTATGGCTTCGCCGAGGCCAAGACGACCTATGGCGTCATCGGCGTGAAGGTGTGGATCTTCAAGGGCGAGGTGTTCGAGAAGCCCGAAGCGCCGGCGGCGGCAGCACCGGAGGCTCCGGAAGCCGCGGCGGCCAGGTAAACGGGACGAGACGATGTTACAGCCCAAAAGGACCAAGTTCCGCAAGCAGATGAAGGGACGCAACCGCGGTCTCGCGCACCGCGGCAGCGACGTCTCCTTCGGCGAGTACGGCCTGAAAGCGCTCGATCGCGGCCGCCTGACGGCGCGCCAGATCGAGGCCGGACGGCGCGCGATGACGCGTTACATCAAGCGCGGCGGCAAGATCTGGATCCGCGTGTTCCCGGACAAGCCGGTGACCAAGAAGCCGCTCGAGGTGCGCCAGGGCAAGGGCAAGGGCAACGTCGAGTACTGGGTGTGCCTGATCCAGCCCGGACGCATGCTGTACGAGATGGAAGGCGTGACCGAGGACGTGGCGCGTGAGGCATTCCGGCTGGCTGCCTCCAAGCTGCCTTTCCCGACCGAATTCGTGAGCCGGCAGGTGATGTGATGAAGGCCAGGGAGATCCGGGGTCTTTCCGAGGAGCAGCTCGTGGACGAGCTGCTGAAGCTCAGGCGCGAGCAGTTCAACCTGCGCATGCAGCAGGCCACGGGCCGGCTGGCGCGCCCGCACGAGCATGGCCGGGTGCGCAAGGACATCGCGAGGGTGAAGACCGTGCTGAACGAGCTGAGACGCCAGGGTAAGGATCAATGAGCGATACAACGGCGCAACCGCAACAGGCGCAGCCCGAGAAAGTCGTGCAGCGCGCGACCATCGGCCGCGTGGTGAGCGACAAGATGAACAAGACGGTCTCGGTCGCGATCGAGCGGGTGATCAAGCACCCCGTGTACGGCAAGTACGTGCGCCGCACCAGCAAGGTGCTCGCCCACGACGAGAACAACGAGTGCAAGGTCGGAGACAGGGTCGCGATCCGCGAATGCCGGCCGCTCTCCAGGCGCAAGTCCTGGCGGGTGGTGAGCGTCGTCGAGCGCGCGCCCGGACAGGAGTGACGGTGGGCCGCGGCTCACGGTGGAGTGACGGGACGAAACCATGATTCAGATGCAGACAGTACTGGATGTCGCCGACAACTCGGGCGCCAGGCGCATACAGTGCATCAAGGTGCTGGGCGGCTCGAAGCGCCGCTACGCCGCCGTGGGCGACGTGATCAAGGTCAGCGTCAAGGACGCGATCCCGCGCGGCAAGGTGAAGAAGGGCGAGGTGTACAACGCCGTGGTTGTGCGCACGAGGAAAGGTGTGCGCCGCAAGGACGGCTCGCTGATCCGCTTCGACGGCAACGCGGCGGTGCTGCTGAACGCCCGCCTCGAGCCGATCGGCACGCGCATTTTCGGACCGGTCACGCGTGAGCTGCGTACCAACCAGTTCATGAAGATCATCTCGCTCGCGCCCGAGGTGCTGTAAGCATGCGCAAGATCAGGAAAGGCGACGACGTCATCGTCACCACCGGCAAGGACAAGGGCCGCCGGGGCACGGTGCTCCGGGTGCTCGACGACGAGCGGGTGCTCGTCGAAGGCATCAACGTCGCGAAGAAACACCAGCGGCCTAACCCGAACGCGATGCCGCCGGTGGAAGGCGGAATCGTCGACAAGGAGATGCCGCTCGCGATCTCGAACGTGCTCGTCTTCAACCCGAAGACGAAGAAGGGGGATCGTGTGGGCTTCCGGGTCTCGGAGGACGGCGTCAAGCAGCGCGTGTTCAAGTCGACCGGCGAGCCGGTGGATATTTGACGCGCAGGATTGGGAACATGGCCAGATTGCAGGAACGCTACCGGAACGAGCTGCGTGACCAGCTGCGGGAGAAGCTCGGTCTCAAGAACCCGATGCAGGTGCCGCGGATCACCAAGATCACGCTGAACATGGGCGTCGGCGAGGCCGTGGCGGACCGCAAGGTGCTGGATCACGCCATGAGCGACATGGAGAAGATCTCCGGCCAGAGGCCGGTGCGGACGCTCGCCCGGAAATCGGTGGCAGGCTTCAAGATCCGCGAGGGTTACCCGATCGGCTGCAAGGTCACGCTGCGGCGCGAGCGCATGTACGAGTTCCTGGATCGGCTGGTGAACGTGGCGATCCCGCGCACGCGCGACTTCCGCGGGCTGAACCCGCGGTCGTTCGACGGCCAGGGCAACTACACCCTGGGCGTGCAGGAACAGATCATTTTTCCGGAGATCAACTTCGACCAGGTCGACGCGATCCGCGGAATGGACATCACCATTTCCACCACGGCGCGCAACGCCGAGGAAGGGCGGGCACTTCTCGAAGCGTTCGATTTTCCCTTCAGGAAGTAAGGACCAGATTCATGGCAAAGAAATCGATGATCGAGCGCGAGCGGCGGCGGGCGGCCACCGTGAAACGCTACGCGAAGAAGCGCGCACAGTTGAAAGCGGTGATCCGCAGCGGGTCCGCGAGCGACGAAGAACGGCTGGAGGCGATCGCGAAGCTCGCCGCGCTGCCGCGCGACGCGAGCCCGAGCCGGCTGCGCAACCGCTGCGCGATCACGGGACGGCCGCACGGCTTCTACCGCAAGTTCGGCCTGGCACGGAACAAGCTCCGGGAAGCGGCCATGCGCGGCGAGATTCCCGGGCTGACCAAGGCGAGCTGGTAAGCCGCAGCGATACAGGACACATTCGATGAGCATGACCGATCCCATTGCCGACATGCTGACCCGCATCCGCAACGGCCAGA
>CAZBGV010000244.1:0-4085 GCA_964491485.1 uncultured Woeseiaceae bacterium
GCGGCCTGCGCGCTCTCCTTCATGACGTCGCCGAGCTGGCCCGTGAGGATCAGCTTGCCGCTGCCGGGCACCAGCGTGGACTCGATGAACAGGATGTCGCCGCCGACCGGCGTCCAGGCGAGACCGGTCGCGACGCCGGGAAGCCCCGTGCGCAGCGCGACCTCGTTCTCGAACTTCGGCGAGCCGAGGATGCGGTGCACGTCGTCGACGCCGATCGAGGTCTTTTCCTGCGCACCCTCCGCGAAGGTGACCGCGACGTGCCGCAGCACGGCGCCGATCTGCTTCTCGAGATTGCGCACGCCCGACTCACGCGTGTACTGCGTGATGATCGCGAGCAGCGCGTCGTCGGCGATGTCGACCTGGTCCGCCGAGAGCCCGTTGTTCTCGAGCTGGCGCGCGACGAGGTAGCGCTTCGCGATCTGCAGCTTCTCGTCGGTCGAGTAGCCGCGCAGCTCGATCACCTCCATGCGGTCGAGCAGCGGCGCCTGGATCGTGTCGAGGCGGTTCGCCGTCGCGATGAACATGACCTTGCTCAGGTCGAACGGCACGCCGATGTAATTGTCCTGGAACGTCGAGTTCTGCTCGGGATCCAGCACCTCCAGCAGCGCCGAAGCGGGATCGCCGTGCAGGCTGACGCCGAGCTTGTCGATCTCGTCCAGCATGAACACGGGATTGCGCGTGCCGGCCTTGCGGATGCCCTGGATGATCTTCCCGGGCAGCGCGCCGATGTACGTGCGCCGGTGGCCGCGGATCTCCGCCTCGTCGTGCGTGCCGCCGAGGCTCGCGCGCACGAACTTGAGACCGATCGCGCGGGCGATGCTCTGGCCGAGCGACGTCTTGCCGACGCCGGGGGGGCCGACGAAGCAGAGGATCGGGCTGCGGCCCTCGGGGTTCAGCTTGCGCACCGCGAGGTACTCGAGGATGCGCTTCTTGATGTCCTCGAGGCCATAGTGATCCTCGTCGAGGATCGTTCGTGCCTTCGCGATGTCGATGTTCTCCGCGTCGAGCTTCGACCAGGGCAGCTCCGTCAGCCAGTCGATGTAGTTGCGCAGCATCGGGTACTCGCCGGCGGCCGGCGGCATCTGCTTCAGCCGCTGGAACTCCTTGCGTGCGTGTTCCTCGACTTCCTCGGGCATGCCGGCGTCGGCAATCGCCTTCTCGATGGCCTGGTGCTCCGCCTCGTTGCCTTCGCCCTCGCCGAGCTGCTGCTGGATCGTGCGCAGCTGCTCGCGCAGCATGGCTTCGCGCTGCCGCTCGTCGATGGACGCGCGGGTCTGCTGCTCGATCTGGTTGGACAGCTCGAGGATCTCGATCCGCTTGGCCATCAGCTCGACGACGGCATCGAGGCGCTGGCGCACGTCGAACATCTCGAGCAGCCGCTGCTTCTCCTGCGCGGGGATATCGAGGAAGTTGGCGACGATGTCGCACAGCATCGCCGGGGAGTCGATCGCGCGCAGCGAGGCGGCGAGCTCGCCGGGCACCTGCGGCATCAGCTCGATCGCGCGCGTCGCCTGGTGCTTGAGCACGCGCATGCGGGCTTCCATTTCGTCCTCGGGGCCGAGCGCTTCCTCCGGAACCTCGAAGCGGGCGAGGAAATACGGCCGCGTCTCCACGAACGTCGTGGCGCGGAAGCGCTGCTCGCCCTGGCAGACCAGGTGATGCGCGTTGTCCGGTCCCGTGACGTAACGCAGGATGTTGACGACCGTGCCCACCCAGTACAGGTCGTCCGGGCCGGGGTTTTCCTTGCCCGGATCGCGCTGCAGCAGCAGCCCCAGCTTGCCGTTGCCGCGGATCGCCGCCTGCGCGGCGGCCACGGACGCCGGCCGGCGCACGGTCACGGGATGGACCACGCCGGGGAACAGGAGCATGTCGCGCACGGCGACGACCGGCAGCATGTCGCTCATCTGCGGTTTCTCATCGGCCTGGTTCGGCGTCGCCTCGTTCATCGCGCACCCTCCTTGCGCAGCTGTATCTCGAAACACCCGTTCGCATAGCGATGCGCGGCCACCCGGTAGGGTCCGGCGGGCAGCGGGATGTAGCGCTCCAGCCGGCCGTACGGGATCTCGAGCTGGCGGATGATCCAGCCCTCGGCCTGCGGAGGCAGGCGGCGGCGGCCGGTGAGCCGGAGCCCCGTGTCCGCCAGCACCACCTGGAAATCGTCGGGGTCGACGTCCGGCAGGGCGACGCGAATCAGGAGCTCGCGGTCACCTTCGAACACGTCGACGGGCGGCTCCCAGGCCGGCAGCTGGCCGACCTGGCCGAGCCGGAAAAATTGCCGGTGCAGCCGATCGGCGCGCTCCATCAGGTCGCAGGCCTGGCTCCACATGAGATGGATCGATCGAACGGAGCGTATCGCCACATTCTCCTCCTGGTTCGGTGGGCTTACCGGAAGTGTAGACAGCGTAAAGCCCGGGCCGCTCCTTCGCGACATGGGGACGGAAAAAGGGATTTCACCTGGGCGGGGGCGGAGGCCCGGCCGGCCGGCGGGCGGGGACCGGGCCAGGCCGGCGGTGCGGCCGGGCGCCTCCATCCCGCGCGAGTCCCCGTGCCGCTCAGGGTGCCCGCCGCGGGCGCGCTGGCGGTGCTAGCGCCCGTCCTGCAGGAAGCGCGCGGCGACCTGCAAGGCCAGGTCGCGCGGCTCGGGGTCGTTGCGGTTGGTGAGCAGGACGACCGTGGTGTGGCGTCGCGGCCAGCGGATGATGACGTTGCGGAAGCCCATCGTCTCGCCGGAATGCCAGAGCGTCTCGCCGGTGATGCGCCAGCCAAAGCCGTAGTCGATCTCGGGATCGTCGGATTTCACCCACGGCGTGAAGGCGAGCTCGCGCGAGGCGTTGCTGAGCAGGCGGTCGTCGTAGAGCGCCGCATCCCATTTCGCCAGGTCGTCGATGGACGAATAGATGCCGCCGTCGCCGAGCACCGCGCTCGTCGGGCTCTGGTCCGTGCGCGTCCAGGTGCCGTCGCTGCGGCTGTAGCCGTACGCACGGTTCGGCACGGGCGGGCCCTCCCGCACGTACGCGAGCGTGTCGTGCATGCCGAGCGGCTCGAAGATGCGCTGCTCGAGGAACTGCTGGAAAGTCGTGCCCGACGCGCGCTCGACGATCATGGCGAGCAGCGCGTAACCGCCGTTGCTGTAGCGCCAGCGCGTGCCCGGCTCGAAGTACAGGTCCGGCTCGCCGGCCTGGAGCTCCAGCACGTCGGCATCGCGGAGCTGGGCCTCGAGATCGGGAGGCATGAGCTCTTCGTAATCGACGAGCCCGCTCGTGTGCGTCAGCAGGTGATGGATCGTGATCGCGTCCTGCGTGGCAGGCAGCGACGGCAGCCACTCGCGCACACGGTCGTCGAGGCGGAGATTGCCGTCCTCGGCGAGCAGGAGGATGGCGGCCGCCGTGAACTGCTTGGTGACGGACGCCAGGCGGTAGTTGGTCGCGGGTGTCGCGCGTACGCCGCGCTCGAGGTCGGCGTAGCCGTAAGCGCGCCACACGACGGGTTTGCCGTCCTGCAGCACGAGGAGCGAGGCGCCGGGGACCTCGCCGGCGTAGTCGCGCATCAACTGGTCGACCTCATGCATAGTCGTGCTTTGTCCGGCGCACGCGGAAAGCAACAGTACGGCGATCCAGATCCCGATGCAGGAGCCTGGGAGGCGGCGCGCGCGCTCACTCACAGTCGCGGACACGGGTGAAATCGAGGTCCTCGTAATCGAAGCTGAAATCGGCATGCGGATCCACCTTGGCCAGGGTGAGGCGGCGGGTGCCGTCCTCGCGCTCGGAGAAATCGAGCCAGGCTTCGACGTCGACGCTCGGGTCGTCCCAGTCGACGAGGTAGCGCTCCCCGACTCGCATCACCGTGCCGGTAAGCATGGGCGACTTCGCCGCCGCGAAGCGGATTCGGCCGGCGTGCCCGCAGACGCCGACCTCGCCGAACCACGGGTCGCGCCAGACGCCGGTGCCGAGCGGCAGTCCGCCGGCGGCCACCGGCGCGCGCGCCGAGGTGTCCGGCAGCGACCCGGCGCCGCCGCCCTGCATGGCCGCCTCGGCCTCGAGCGCCTGCGTGTACCACGCGACGGTGCGGCCCAGCTCCGGCGCCGT
>CAZBGV010000245.1:0-4071 GCA_964491485.1 uncultured Woeseiaceae bacterium
CAGGTGGGCGGCCTCGACGGCGATCCGCTGTCGTTCGTCCCGGAATGGAGCTTCGGCCTGTCGGCCAGCTACGAGTGGGCGCTCAGCGGCGATGCCACGGCCTACGTCGGCGGCACCGCCGGCTACACGGGCGACCGGCCGATCGGCTTCGACCAGCGAGGGGCCGACGGCAGCGTGATGGAGGCCGACAGCTACACGACGCTGGACCTCCGCGCGGGATTGAGCTACGAGCGCTGGAACTTCGAGCTGTACGGCAAGAATCTCTCCAACGAAAAGGGCATCACCTCCGTGGGCACGGCGAACACCGTCGCCACCGGAATGGTCGACCTCGGGCTGATCCGTCCGCGAACGTATGGTCTTTCCGCACGCTTCGAATTCTGAGTTACGCATGACGGCCGAACCGCTCGGCACCGCGCCGGGGCTCATGGACATCCCGCAGCCCTACCTGCTGTTCCTCGGCGACACGACCGAGGCCGCCTATGCGAAAACCGCGTTCGGCCTCAGGGACTGGGCGCCGGAGCGCTGCGTCGGCGAGTTCGCCTTCGGCGACGGCTCGATCACGACGGGCCTGCCGCTCCTCACGCCGGCCGAGGCCCGTGCCCGCGGCGCGCGTGCGCTGGTCATCGGCGTCGTCAATGCGGGCGGTGTCATCCACGAGTCGTGGCACGCGGCCCTGGTCGAGGCGATGGCCGCGGGGCTCGACATCGTGAGCGGCATGCACGCGCCGCTCGAGGATACGCTTGCGCTCCGCGAGGCCGCGGCGCAGCACGGCCGGCGGCTGATCGACGTGCGGCGCCCGCCGCCGAACATCCCGACCGGCACCGGCCGCAAGCGCAGTGGCAAGCGCCTGCTCACCGTCGGCACCGACTGTGCGCTCGGCAAGAAGTACACCGCGCTCTGCCTGACGCGCGCGCTTCGCGAGCGCGGCCTCGATACCGATTTCCGCGCGACCGGGCAGACCGGCATCCTCATCGCGGGCGGCGGGATCCCCATGGACGCGGTCGTCGCCGATTTCGAGGCGGGCGCGGCCGAGCTCCTGAGCCCTGACGCGGCGCCGGATCACTGGGACGTCATCGAAGGCCAGGGCTCGCTGTCGCATCCCGCCTTCTCCGCCGTGTCGCTCGGGCTGCTGCACGGCAGCCAGCCGGACGTGTTCGTCGTCTGCCACGAGCCGGGACGCCGCACGATGCTCGGCCTACCCGAGTACCCGCTGCCGACGATCGAGGAAACGATCGAGCTCAACCGGCTGCTCGGCCGCCGCACGAATGCCGCCATCCGCTGCGGCGGCGTGGCGCTGAACACGGGCAAGCTCTCCGCGAGCGAGGCGGAGCGGCTGCTCGACGAGGAGCGGGCGCGTCTCGGCTTGCCCGTTGCCGACCCGATGCGCGGCGGCGCGCGCTTCGACGAGCTGGTCGACGCGTGCCTCGGGACCGGGCAATGAGACCGCGCAATAAAGAGGAGCAGTTCGCGATGAAGCTTGCGACGATCGCCTGCGGTGCCTTGCTCTCGCTGGCGGCCGGCCTGGCACAGGCGGCGCCGCCCGAGGACTTCGACGCGCGCGCCGAGGCGGTGCGCAAGATGGCCGGGGTCCCGGGGATGGCCGTCGCGATCGTCGAGCACGGCGAAGTCACGCTGGCGCGCGGGTACGGCGTGAAGGAGCTCGGCACGCGCGATCGCGTGGACGCGAACACGATCTTCCCCACGGGCTCGACCGGCAAGGCGTTCACCACCGCTGCGCTCGCCGTGCTCGTCGATGACGGGCGCATCGACTGGGACGATCCCGTCATCCGGCACATGCCGTGGTTCCGCATGTACGACCCGTGGGTCACGCGCGAGATGACGATCCGGGATCTCCTCGTGCACCGGAGCGGCCTCGGGCTCGGCGCCGGCGATCTCCTCTTCGTGCCGCGCACCAACCGCACGCGCCGCGAGACGGTGGAGCGGCTGCAGTACATCGAGCCCGCGACGAGCTTCAGGAGCGCGTACGCCTACGACAACGTGCTGTACGTGGCCGCCGGCCAGCTCATCGAGGAGGTGGACGGTCGCCCCTGGGAGCGGTTCGTGAAGGAGGAGGTCCTCGAGCCCGCCGGCATGCTCGACACGACGAGCGATCTCGCGCAGCGCTTTGCCACGAAGAACCGCGCGTATCCGCACGCGCGCGTGAACGGCGCGTTCCGCGGCATCGGCGAGCAGGTGAAGCTCGACGAGCGCGAAGGGCTGGGCGATACCGCCGCGCCGGCGGGCGGGCTCGCGAGCAGTGCGAACGACATGGCGCGCTGGATGCTGATCCAGCTCGCGCACGGCGCGCTGCCGGAAGGCGACGGCCGCCTGTTCAGTGAGGCGGCGGCGAAGCAGATGTGGACGCCGGTCGTGATCATGGAGCCGCGGCAGTGGCCCGGCGACCTTGCGCCGCTCACGGCGAACTTCTCTACTTACGCGCTCGGGTGGAGCGTCGAGGATTACCGGGGAGTGAAGCTCGTGCGCCACGGCGGCGCCGTGTTCGGCTTCCAGACGACCGTGGTGCTGATCCCCTCGCAGGACGTCGGTATCTTCGTCGTGATCAACTCGGAGGACGGCGAGGCGGTGCTGGGGCTCGCGACGGAGCTCATCGACCACTACCTCGGCGTGCCGCACACGGACTGGACGGAGCGTTTCGTCGAGTTCAAGCGCGCCCGCGCCGGGAAAGTCCTGGAGGCGCTGAAAGCCGGGACGGCCGAGCCGGCGGACGTCGGCCCGTCGCTGCCGCTCGCCGCCTACGCCGGCGATTATGCCGACCCGTGGTACGGGCCGATCTCGATCCGCGTCGATGGCGAGCGGCTGCGCCTCGACTTCCTCCAGTCACCGGGCATGACCGGCGATCTCGAGCACTGGCAGTACGACACGTTCCGGACGCGCTGGGACGACGAGACGGCGGAGCCGGCGTACGTCACCTTCGCGCTCGACGCCGAAGGCAAGGTGGCCCGCATCACCATGCAGCCGGTCTCGCCGCTGGCCGACTTCAGCTGGGATTACCGCGACCTCGAGTTCACGCCGGTCGCGAAGCCCTGACACGCGGGCGCCGGCCGGCGCGGCGCCGGGTTCCAACCTGCGAGTTCTGCGGGGGTCTGCCGTTACCCGGGTAAGCGGGACCGGCGGTCCAGTTGCCCGCGCGGCCATTACCCACGCGCCGGTCCGAATCGAGAATGCTTCTCATTCAAAAAACGCCTCCGCGGAAGCGCGACGCGGGACGCTGGCTGCCGAGTCGGGCTTGACGTCATGATGCAAGAGTCTCATACCTCGAGATCGCCTGGAGGGGCGTGCTTGGGCAGGCACAGGTCACCGATGCCTATCTCGCCGCGCTGGCGCGGCAGCACGGGGGCAAGCTGGCGACCTTCGATCGCGGACTCGCGGAGCTGCATTCCGATGTCGCCGTCCTGATCGAGGAATAGCGCAGGCCGCCAAGCCGTCCAGGCTTTCGCGCTCGCCTCAGCTCCCCGGCTGGCGCCGGGCGTAGCCCCAGGACCCGACCAGCCGGGTCTGCGGGTCGTGGCCGCGCAGGTGCCGGCGGCGCCAGGCATCGAATGAACCCTCGTCGAGCGCGGCGGGCGCGGTCCATGACGGACGGCGGAGGTACTCCCAGACGTATTCATCGAGGAAACCGGCTTCGTGTACATCGGCCAGCGTGTCGAGATAGGTGTCGCGGCTGCCGCCCCCGAGCTCCGACCAGGCCTCCAGCAGGTGCTCGCGCGCGCCGAGCTCGCACTCGAAGGAGGTCGCGCGCGCCGGGTTCTCACCCCCGATCTCGAGCTGGCAGGTGCTGCGCGCCAGGCTGTAGCGCACCCAGCTCTGCAGCACGGGATCGTCGTCGTACAGGGCCCGCTCCGCCAGGTAAAAGGTGTCGCCGTCGGTGACACCATTCCGCACGTACACCTCTCCGTTGCAGCCGCCGAGCACCAAGGCCGCCCACGCCACGATCAGTGCACGCATCGCCGCCCTCCGATCCGGGACACCCACCGATTCAGCATACCCCGGAATTCCACCGAATTCGGGACCGGGGTCCGGGACACCCATCGAAAGTCGGGACACCCACCG
>CAZBGV010000246.1:0-4056 GCA_964491485.1 uncultured Woeseiaceae bacterium
GGCGATACCGTCGCCGTTTACGGCTCCATCGACCGAAATACGGGCAGCATCGTGAATGCCCGGGTCATGCCGGCCAGGGCCGAGCTGTCGTACCTGCGTGGCATCGTGGACCAGGTCGATCGGTCGCTCGGTCGTGCCGTGGTCAGCGGTGTGACCGTCGACTACACGGCGTTGCTGGCGAACGGAAGGTTGCCGGGCGTGGGTGACGAGGTCGCGATCAGCGGTCGCTCGTACAGCCAGCTTGGCCTGCTTGTCGCTCAATGATTGCAGGGGAGAGGTGAGCCGTAGCAGAATGGAGCAGGCAAAAAAAAAGTCGGCGTCCCTGCCGACTTTAGGTTCTCGTATCAACTATGAAGGAGATGCGAGGGTTGGAGGAGTCACACCTGAGCGATTAGATGCGACTCGAGTGCAACTATAAGGATGCAGTTCGCACATTGCTGTGAACGGTCTCACAAAAGATCGCACCAAAAATCGAGGGCGCCGAAAGGCGCCCTCTTTTTGTCAAATCGCAACGTAATTAAGTAAAGCTAGTCGCTCATCTCCGCGTCGTGGCGCAGCTTCTCCAGGTGCGCCTGGAATTTCTTCTGTTGCACGCTTTGCGAGACGACGTTGCGCACGCTCTCCAGTGCCGGCGGGTTCGTCTCACGCGAGTCTTCGCGCTTGATGACGTGCCAGCCGAACTCGGTCTGTACCGGCTTCTTCGTGTACTCGCCGTCCTTGAGACCCGCAACGGCATCCGAGAACGGCTTGACCATCTGGTTGGGAGAGAACCAGCCCAGGTCACCGCCGTTTGCGGCGGCAGGTCCCGTGGATTCCGTCTTCGCGAGCTCTTCGAAGTTGGCGCCGCCGTCGAGCTGCTTGATGAGGTCTTCGGCTGCGCCCTGGGTCTTCACGAGAATATGCCGTGCCTTGTACTGGACGGTCGGCGCGTGTTTGACCTGCTCCTGGTATTCGGCCTGGATCTCTTCCTCAGTCGGCTGGTTCTCCTGCAGGAATTGCTCGGCCGCGGCCTGTGCCAGCACGCCGCGCTTTTGCAGCTCGATCTGGGCGGCAATCCTGGGGTCTCCCTCGAGCTCTTTCGCCGAGTCCTGCGTGGACAGCAGGTAGATGTCCGTCAGCTCTGTCGCCATTGCCTGGCGTTCTTCCGGCGTAACCTGGGCGAGCGGCTTGTCGACGCGATTCTCGATGTAGGCATCGAGCACGGCGCTGTCGATCGGCGCGCCGTTGACGGTTCTGATGGTCTCCGCCCACGCTCCCGGCGCCGCGGCGACATACAGAACGCCGGCGGCGAGCACCGGCAGCCATTTGGACCCGCGAGGGCCTTGCAATGCGATCATATGATGAGTTCCTCGGCAAAACCGGCTTGGATGCCGGCGATCAGGTGTCGGACGGGGAGGCGGCCTTGATCCGGAGTGCGTGCACATCCGTTTCCATCAGGTCGCCCAGCGCTTCATACACGAGCTGGTGACGCTGTATACGGCTCAGGCCCGAGAAGGCACTGGACACGATAGTCACGTCGAAGTGGCCCTTGCCATCCTTCGCGCCCTCGTGCCCGATATGTAGGTGTGACTGGTCTTTGACGGAAAGTTCCTCGGGCTGAAATCTTTGCTCGAGCCGCTGCCGGATCATCGACGCGCGACGAGACGGATCCGGGTCGCTCAAGGCAGGACCCTCCGGAAGGGTTTGACCTCGATCCGCGCGCAAACGCCGGCGCTCACGTAGGGGTCTGCTTCCGCCCATTCACGGGCTTCTTCGAGAGAAGGGAATTCAGCGACGATCAGGCTCCCGGAGTATCCCGCCGGACCCGGGTCGTCCGCATCGATCCGCGGGAACGGGCCGGCAAGCAACAAGCGGCCGGCATCGCGCAGCTCGTGCAGGCGCGCGAGATGCGCAGGCCTGGCGCCCTGGCGGAGCGGCGTGCTGTTCTCGACGTCTTCGGTCAGGATCGCGTACCACATCGCATCAGTCCGGCTCGCCCTGCACGGCCGGATCCTTGCGCATCGCGTATGCCAGCCATACCGTCTGGACGATCACGAACAACAGGGTCAGGCCGAGCATGCCGATGAGCTTGAACTTCACCCAGGAAGCCTCGCTGAAATTGTAGGCAACATACAGGTTGAGCCCCCCGGACAGCGCGAAAAAACCGGCCCAGACCAGGTTGAGGCGAAACCATTGCTCGGGCCTCAGGTTCGCCACGCTGCCCATGATACGCTGCACGATCGGTTTCCCGCCGATCCATTGACTGCCGACGAACACGGCCGCAAAGGCCCAGTTGAGCACCGTGGGCTTCCACTTGAGAAAATTCGCGTTGTGGAAGACCAGGGTCGCGGCGCCGAAGACCAGCACGAGGAGCGTCGAGGCAAGATAGATCTTGTTCAGCCGGCGCGTCATGCCCCACTGGATCAGCATGAACACCGGCATCGCCACCATCAGCACCGCGGTCGCAAACAGGAAATCGCCCTTGAGGAAGTAGGCGGCGACGAAGATGGCGATCGGCAGGTATTCGAGCAGCAGCTGCATGTCAGGGACGGGAGCGCGACGGGCGGCGAATGATAGCTCAGAACGCGGCCGGGCCGAAGCGGCGGCCGGAGAGCAGGGGTTTCGGAGGGTCCGCCGGCACGCCGGTGGCGGCGCAGCGGACCTGCTATCGGTAGAATTTCGACATGGCCAGAATCATTGAAGTTCATCCCACCCATCCGCAGCGGCGCCGCATCGCCGAAATCGTCGCCACCATCCGGCGCGGAGGCCTGATCGCCTATCCCACGGACTCGAGCTATGCCTTCGGCTGGCACATCGGGGACAAGAAGGCGATGGACCGGATTCGCCTCATCCGGCGGACCGACAAAACCCACAATTTCACCCTCGTCTGCAGCGATCTTTCGGAGATCGGCACGTACGCACGCGTGGAAAACTGGGCGTATCGGCTCCTGCGCTCCCACACGCCCGGCCCGTATACCTTCATCCTGCCGGCGACGCGCGAGGTCCCGAAGCGGCTGCAGAACCCGAAGCGCCGGACCATCGGCCTGCGGGTGCCGGATCACCCGATCGTGCATGCCATGCTCGACACGCTGGGAGAGCCCATCATGAGCTCGACCCTGTCGCTGCCCGGCGACGATCGGCCATTGAACGAAGCGGAGGAAATCGAGCGCCGCATCGGTCACCAGATCGACCTGGTAGTGGACGCCGGCCCTACCGGCCTCGAGCCGACCACCGTCGTGGACCTCTCGGGCGGCACGGTCGAGGTCCTTCGCGTCGGGAGAGGGGACGTGAGCGCCCTGAGCTCGTGATCGCTGTAGTTATTTGCGGGGCAGGACCTTAAAATGCCCCCGATGCGCCCGGTACCTCGATGAAGCCCCAGCTCAGAGTTTTGACTGCCAAGGACGCGCCAAAGCCGGCCGGGGCGGCGGACGAGGGGCCCGCCCAGGCGGAAATGCCGTTTGCCATCGTCGACGGCGAGCCCGTTACGCAGCTTCCCCAGGATCTCTACATCCCGCCGTACGCGCTCCAGGTCTTCCTGGAAGCGTTCGAGGGCCCGCTCGACCTGCTGCTCTACCTCATCCGTCGCCAGAATCTCGACATCCTCGACATTCCCATCGCCGAGATCACGCGCCAGTACGTCGAATACATCGAGCTGATGAAGGAACTGCACCTCGAGCTCGCCGGGGAATATCTGCTCATGGCGGCCATGCTCGCGGAGATCAAGTCGCGAATGCTGCTGCCGCGGCCGCAGAACGCCGAGGAGGAAGAGGAAGACCCGCGTGCCGAGCTCGTACGCCGGCTCCAGGAATACGAGCGTTTCAAGAAAGCGGCGGAGGATCTGAACACGCTGCCGCGCCTCGAGCGCGACGTCTTCCAGGCAACGGCGGAAGCGCCGGAACGCAAGATCGTCGCGCAACTGCCCGAGGTCACGCTCAAGGAGCTGCTGCTCGCCTTCCATGAAGTGTTGAAGCGCGCGGACATGAATTCCAGGCTGCAACTGCAAAAGGAACCGTTATCGGTCCGGCAGCGCATGTCCGAGATCCTGGTGCGCGTCAAGGCGAACGCGTTCACGAGCTT
>CAZBGV010000247.1:0-4054 GCA_964491485.1 uncultured Woeseiaceae bacterium
CGGTTCCGGCTCGCGCACGTCCGTTTCGGGCGCGAGGTCATCGAGGTCGCCACCTTCCGCGGCGCCGCGGCGCCGGCCGACGCCAACGGCAACGGCAACGGCTTCGATTCGGACGTCGCCCATGACGAGCAGGGACGCATCCTGCGCGACAACGTGTACGGCACCATCGAGGAGGACGTCTGGCGCCGCGATTTCACCTGCAACGCGCTGTACTACAACATTGCCGATTTCAGCATCTGGGATTACGTCGGCGGCATGGACGACATCCGCGCCCGCCGGCTGGTGCTGATCGGGGACCCGGTGAAGCGCCTGCGCGAGGATCCCGTGCGCATGCTGCGCGCCGTCCGCTTCGCGGCGAAGCTCGATTTCACCCTGGATCCCTCGATCACGCTGGCGATCGCGGAAAGCCGCACGCTGCTGCGCAACGTGCCGCCCGCGCGCCTGTTCGACGAGTTCCTGAAGATGTTCCAGTTCGGTCACGCCGCGCGAACCTTCGAGCTGCTGCGCGCGCATCGCCTGTTCGAGCTGCTGTTTCCGGAAACGGCGGAGCACCTCGATCGTGACGAGAACTTCCTGCGCTTCGTCAAACGGGCGCTCGAGAGCACCGACGAGCGGGTCGCCCGCGGGCAGGCCGTGACGCCGATGTTCCTGATCGGCGTGTTCCTGTGGGCGCCGGTGAAGCAGCTTGCCGGGGAGCTGCGCGCGCAAGGGCAGGTCTCGGAGGTCGAGTCGCTGGCGGTCGCGGCGCGGGAGGTCACGCTGATGCAGCAATCGCGCATCGCGCTGCCGCGGCGTTTCACGGCGCCGATGTGCGACATGCTGTCGATGCAGCCGCGGTTCGAGGTCCGCCGCGGCCGGCGCGCGCTCGGTTTCCTGGAGCACCGGCGCTTCCGAGCTGCCTACGATTTCATGATGCTGCGCGCCGAGGTCGGCGAGGTCGATCGCGAAACCGCCGATTTCTGGACGGCCGTGCAGACCCAGAACCAGGAACAGCGCCTGCAGACGTTCGAGCTTTCCGCCGCGAAGCAACGCAGGCGCCGCAAACCGCGCCGCCGCCGCTCTTCCGGGCAGGCGTGATGCCGCGCGAGCGCTGGCGTCCCGCGTACGTCGGGATCGGCAGCAACCTCGGGGATCCCGAAGCGCAGGTGCTGCGCGCACGGACGGCGCTGGAGGGCTTGCCGGAATCGGGCTGGTTCGCGCACTCCGGCCTGTGGCGCTCGCAGCCGCTCGGGCCGGTGGACCAGCCGGATTTCGTGAACGCCTGCACGGGGTTCGTGACGCGGCTCGGGCCGCACGACCTGCTCGAGCGGCTCAAGCGGCTGGAGCGGGAGGCCGGCAGAACGCCGGGAGAGCGCTGGGGCCCGCGCATTCTCGATCTCGACCTGCTCGTGCTCGGCGCACTCGTTCTCGACGAAGCGGGGCTGACGCTGCCGCACCCGGGCGCCGCCGAACGAAATTTTGTATTGTTGCCGCTTGCCGAGATCGCGCCGTACCTCAACGTGCCAGGGCGCGGCAGCGTGGCCAGGCTGCTCGAGGCCGTGAGCCGGACGAATCCAGGGATCGAGCGCATCGGAGCAGGAGCGTGAGGAAACAGGCAGCAACCCCGGCCGGCGACCCGCCCCGTTTCATCATCGTCGAAGGCCCGATCGGCGTCGGCAAGACGAGTCTCGCGATCCGGCTCGCCGAGAGCTTCAACGGGGAGGTCGTGCTCGAGCATCCCGAGGAGAACCCGTTTCTCGAACGCTTCTACAAGAGCGCGCGTTCGGCGGCGCTGCCCGCGCAGCTCTTTTTCCTGTTCCACCGCGCCCGCCAGCTCGAGGAATTGCGCCAATCGGACCTTTTCTCACCCGTGCGCGTGGCGGATTTTCATTTCGCCAAGGACCGCCTGTTCGCCGAGCTGAACCTCGACCCCGAGGAGCTCAGGCTTTACGACCAGATCACGCAGAAGCTCGAGGTCGATGCGCCGGTACCGGACCTCGTGATCTACCTGCAGGCCTCGGTGGACGCGCTCATGCGGCGCATCGTGCGCCGCGGGCGCCCGTACGAGCGCAGCATCGATCGCCAGTACCTCGAGAAGGTCACCGAAGCGTACGCTCGTTTCTTCCACAGTTATGACGACGGCCCGCTCTTAATCGTCAACGCGTCGTCCATCGATCCGATCCACAACGACGCCGATTACGAGCAGCTCTGGCAGCAGATCCGCCGCACGACCGGCGGCCGTCATTTCTTCAATCCCGCCGCGGCCGCGGCTCTCGCCTAGACGGGACAGGAACTCATGTACACACAGCTCCAGCAGCGCGACATGGCCGAGCCGCCGGTGAACATCGGCACGCTGCGCAAGATGAAAACGGACGGCGTGCCGATTGCCTGCCTCACGGCCTACGACGCGAGCTTCGCGCTGCTGGTCGATGCCGCGGGCACGGATCTCGTGCTGGTCGGCGATTCGCTCGGCATGGTGATCCAGGGGCACAACACGACCGTGCCGGTGACCATCGGCGACATCGTCTATCACACGCGCAACGTTGCCCGCGGGCTGCGCCGTCCTTTCCTCGTCTCCGACATGCCGTTCATGAGCTACACCACGCCGGACCAGGCGCTGGAGAACGCGGTGCTGCTGATGCAGGAAGGCGGCGCGATGATGATCAAGCTCGAAAGCGGCGACAGGCAGCTCGAGATCGTCGAGCACCTCGCGCGGCACGACATCCCGGTGTGCGCGCACCTGGGATTGAAGCCGCAATCGGTGCACAAGATCGGCGGGTTCCGCGTGCAGGGGCGCGAGCCCGAAGCGGCGGCGCGAATGCTCGAGCAGGCGAAGCAGCTCGAGGGCGCGGGCGCGGACATCGTGCTGCTCGAATGCGTGCCGAACGAGGTGGGCCGGGCGGTGACGGAGGCGCTCGCCATCCCGGTGATCGGGATCGGCGCCGGCCCGCACGTCGACGGCCAGATCCTCGTGCTTTACGACATCCTCGCCATCACCCAGGGCCGCATGCCGCGCTTCGTGCAGAACTTCATGCAGGGCCGCGATGCGCCGCTCGCGGCGCTCGAAGCCTACGTGCGCGCCGTGAAGGACCGATCCTACCCGGCGCCCGAGCACTGCTTCTCGTGAGGCGCCGCCGGGCGGCGCACGGCAGGACGCGCGCGTGAAGACCGTCCGTACCGGCGCCCCGCTGCGCAGGCGGCTCGACGAGTGGCGGCGCGCCGGCGACCGGCTCGCGCTCGTGCCGACGATGGGCAACCTGCACGACGGGCACCTGAGTCTCGTGCAGCTGGCCCGGGAGCATGCCGAACGGGTGGTGGTCTCGATCTTCGTCAATCCGACGCAGTTCGAGCCCGGCGGAGACTACGCGAATTACCCGCGCACGCTCGAAAGCGACCGCCGGCGCCTGCGCGGCGCGGGCGTGGATCTGCTGTTCGTGCCGGAGATTGCCACCGTCTATCCGTTCGGCATCGAGAACGCGACCCGCGTGTGGGTGCCGGGGTTGTCGGACGAGCTCTGCGGTGCGTTGCGGCCGGGCCATTTCGAGGGCGTGACGTCCGTGGTTCTGCGGCTGTTCACGCTCACGCTGCCGGACGTGGCGGTGTTCGGGGCCAAGGATTACCAGCAGCAGGTGCTGATCCGGCGCATGGTCGACGACCTGCACCTGCCGATACGGATCGTCACCGCGCCGACCGTGCGCGAAGCGGACGGGCTGGCCTGCAGCTCCCGCAATCAGTACCTCACCGAAGACGAGCGCCGCATCGCGCCGAAGCTTTACGAGACGCTGGCGGGCGTGGCCCGCGCGCTGGCGGACGGCGACGCCGACCACGCGGCCCTCACGCGGCGGGCGATGCAAGAGCTTGCGCAAAGCGGCTTCGCACCGGAATACGTCGCGATCCGCCGCGCGGCCGACCTGGCACTGCCGGAGCCCGGCACCCGCGACCTCGTGGTGCTCGCCGCGGCGCGGCTGGGCAAGGCGCGCCTGATCGACAACATCCGCACCAAAGCGCCTTCGCCCCGGTAGGAGCCCGCCACGCGGGCGACCCGAGCGACCGCACCTCCGCAGGAGCCCGCCAT
>CAZBGV010000248.1:0-4035 GCA_964491485.1 uncultured Woeseiaceae bacterium
CCTGCAACCACAGCTCCGCTGGCCCGCACGACGTAGATCAGGTCGTCGTCCGCTCTGCGTGTCAGCCCGCCGCTTTGGGCAATGTAGTCGTCCCTGTCAAGAGAAGGGTTGTACAAGTGCGAAGCCGGATATTGAACCTCTCCGATGACGGTAACACTCTGCGTACGGCGTGGAACGAGAAGCCGGTCACCATCCTTGAGCTCGACATCAAAGGCGCTCCTCCGCTCCGGAGTCGCGGCAAGCAGACGATCGAGGTCGATGACCAATCGACCTACCGGCTGGGTTGCGCGAAGCTGGGTGAGAAGCGACTGGCCGATCGACAGAGTGTCCGGGCCGGCAGAGTCCGCCTCGAGAGACGCGGAAGCAAGATCGCTTTCGAGCCTGTTGGCTAGAACTTCTATTTGCTCCCGCTCGCGCTCCTTCAGGTCCTCCCTGAGAAAAATCGCGCCCTCCGGGAAAGCTTCGCCGGTCAGGCCGCCGACGCGCTGCATGAGCGCGCTCAGGGTCTCGCCTCGCAGGATCTGGTATTCGCCGGGGAAACGGACCTCGCCTTCCACCGTTACCGACCAATCCGAATTCCAGTCCGGAATCGGACTGATCATCAGGTGGTCATAGGGCGACAGGAGCAGGTCAGCCTGCTCGTCGCCCCGGAGAATCGCCGCGAGATCGACCTTCACGATCCGCTTGTCGCGGTACTCCCCGTTGACGACGTTGAAGTGGGTCAGCTCCGCTTCCTGGGTATAGGCCCCTTCGGCCAGGTTCCCGCCGGCACGTATCAGGTCGCTGATCCGCATGCCTTCGTCGAGGGGATAGGATCCGGGCGCCCGAACCAGGCCCTGGACGCGAACCTCCTCGTACAGGTCGCCGTAGCTTGCCTGGAGCTTCAGCTCGTCGAGGATCGGCTGGATGACTCGCTGCCGGCCGAATTCCAGGCTGAAGACATACACGGTGTCCCGCGACTCCAGCCGGACGTTGGCATCCGAAGTCGGGTCCTGCAGCGCGGCGGCGAGGTCGGTCGAAAGCGTCTCGATGCGAAGGGAAGGCCGTTGTTCGCGCCGGATCAGGATGTAATTGGCGTCGGCTCCCGGCTTCAGAGCCGTGAGGCTCGGCAACAGGTCCGTGATGCGCATCCCCGGCGACCATTCGTACGGACCGGGCCGATGAACCTGCCCTTGCAGAATCACGGTGTCGTTCAACTCCGGAAGGACGCGCGGCACCATCAGCGTGTCGCCGTTCCTCACGAGCATTCCCGAGCCCGCATCGCTGCTCAGGTCGACACTGAGGACGTTCCGGACCCTGTCCTTGCCGATGCGCTCGAGCGTCGCGGCTTCGGGATAAGCCTCGGGGCCGAAGCCGCCGGCCAGCTGAATCGCCTGTTCGAGGGAAACGTCGCCGCGCACCTCGTAAATCGCCGGCCGCCGGACGGCCCCGCCGACGCCGATGGTGGTTCCGATCGGAGGTATGAAGATGGCATCGCCCTGCTGGAGCTGCACGTCGTCGGACGTGTCGCCGCGCAGCAGCAGGTCGTAGAGATCCAGCCGCGCAATGATCTCACCGCGCCGTTTCAGCTGGATATCGCGCAGGCTTCCCACCTCGCTGATACCGCCGCTCGCGTACAGTGCACTGCTGATGGTGGCGAGGCTGCTGACGACATAGGAGCCGGGTTTGTTGGCATCGCCCAGGACGAACACACGGATCGTGCGCAGCTGGCCCATCGTCACGCTGACCTGGGTGCCAATCAGCATCTGCTTGACCCGCCCTGCGATCTCGTCGCGCAGGGCCGAGTAGCGGAGGCCGGCGACGTTCACCGGACCGAGCTCGGGGATGTTCAGGGTGCCGTCCCGCGAGACCTCCAGCTCGTAGATGTTGTTGACATTGCCGAACAGCTGGACGCGCACCTGGTCACCGGGGCCGACCACGTAATCGGGCGGCACCGGTCCCATCGCCGGAGCCTGTGATTCGAAGCCCAAGTCGCCCGTCACTCGGGCAGCTCCCGGTTCCGGCGGCTCGAACAGGTCGTAACCGAAAGGCTCCAGCGCCGCGGCGCCCAGCTTCTCGACGCCGAGCAACGTCGCGCTCACGTCGAACAGCGACAGCGACGGCTCGGCGGTGAGGCGCTGTTCGATGCTGCCGACGGTGAGGCCGCGCAGCGGTATGCCGGGGAGCCCCGGAAGCTCCAGCACGCCGAAATCATTCAATTCGTAATAGTGGCTGCCGCGAATCCTCGTCAGCACGCGATCGGTCTCGATCTGCGCACGCTCCGCCGGGGTGAGATCCTCGCGAGGTGTCAGCGTGATGATCACGCTGCTGCGGGCCCCGGCGGTCGGGACTTCCGGCTGCGCGCCGGGCAAAGGCAGCTGCGAAGCCCCTTCGGGGAGCGTGGCGGCGCCGGTCGCGGGTTGCCTGCCTTGCTGCGATCCCTGCTGCTCGGCCTGCAGCCGTCTTTGCTTTTGCTGGAAATTCCTGAGCGCTTCCATCGCCTGCTGCCGCTGCTCGGGCGGCAACTGGTTCAGCAGCTGCATCTGCTCCGGCGTCGGCTGGAACACGCCTTGCGCGTACGAGGACGTGATCCCGACCGTGCACAAGGCAGCCAGGCAAAGCAGAGCGATCACAGACCCCGAAAAAGCGATTCTTATTGTTGTGCGCGCGCGATCTCGCAAACCTCGACTACTCCATCGTCCACTGTAGAAATGCGATCACATCCGTCGACGAATCCCCGGTCGACGGGTCTTCCCCCTCACTGACGCCCAGGCCGATGCGGAATCGCCCCAGCGACGTCAAACGGTCATGGCTCAGCTGGACGTCGGTCAGGTCCCTGGCAATCGGCGCGACGGTATGACTCGCATTGGCGACACCCGACCGGTTGATCTCCATGTAGCGCACGCTGAGGTTCCAGCTCCGGCCGCCGGATTGTACCAATGTTGACCCGAGCGAGTAGACCAGGCTGTCGCTGTCCGCCCCGTGCCCGATGGAGCGCCCGCGAAAGCGATAGCCGGTACGATAAATCGAATGCTCATAGCCGCAGTCGGGCTCTGCGTCGCTGAACCCGAAGCCGCCCTGGCGGCAGCGCGTGTCGGACACCTCGAAATACGTGCGGTGCTGGAACCCTGCGAGGCTGCCCCAGTGCTCGATCCCCACCTGGCGCAGCCAGTCGCCGATCTGCGGCCCGCCTTGCCGGCTGTCCTCCCCGATCCACTGCATGTAGAGCGCCACGGGTATCTGCCGCGGCAAGCGCCAGCGCATGTCGATGCCCGCGAGCTGGTTGCCGGGCTCGTCTTCGGCATCGACATTGACGCCGCGGTTGTCCCTGCCCAGCAGCAGGTCGGAGAACGCCGTGAAATCGCAGGGTCTGCCCTGCCCGCACCATTGCGCCGTCCGCGAAAGCCCGATCTCCAGGCTCTCGATCGGCTTGAACGCGAAGCGCATCCCGAACAGGCGCGTGTCGGGCACGATGCGCTCGTCGTCCAGCTCGGTGAGGAACGCGGTGAAGGTCCACGGACCGAGCCAGCTCAGCCATTTCGATTCGAAGGGCATGCTGTTATTGCGCTGGAACGCGATGCCCGGCGCCGGCCGCGCGCTCGTGGACAGGATCAGGCTGCCGTCGTGCCCCGGGCCCCACCACCGGTCCTGCCAGCCGGCGGAGAACATCCAGTTGCCGAGCGCAATCCCGACGTACGCGCCGTCCGGACGGAATTCCTCGTCGTCGAGCGGGTTGGCGACGACTGCCGCCTCGAGCCTGAGCGCGAGGCGCTCGCCCACCCAGGAGAGTGCCGCGCTCGCCTCCGCGTCCGCGCGCGGCGTGTCCTCGAACGTGCGGATCAGGCGCGCGTTGTCGGCAACCGAGGCGCCGATCTCGAGGTGCGGGTCCGTGTCGGACTGCCAGTCGAGCTCGTCCGTCACGCGCGCGTAGGCGGCCCGCTGGGCGGGCGTCAGCCGGTGCGCGTCGACTTGCGCGAGCCCGCGGCCGATGTCGCCCCAGGACAGCGGCCAGGTCGTCAGCGGCAGGTTCATGGCGCCGCTGTCGTTCAGGAGCTC
>CAZBGV010000249.1:0-4012 GCA_964491485.1 uncultured Woeseiaceae bacterium
GCGATGTCGGTGTTGAGCTCGTTCGGGATCTGCCCGCGGATGTCGTAGGCTTTGAAGCAGCGGATGTCTAGCGGCATGGGCAAAGTGTCCTTTGATCGGGGGAGCTGGCGGAGCCGACAGCCGGATTATCGCAGAATACGTCGCGGCATATGCCGCGCACCCCGTAGGAGCCCGCCATGCGGGCGACCCGACGATCAGATCGCCCGCATGGCCGGTGACGATTCAGATCGCCCGCGTGGCGGGCTCCTACTGCAGCGCCTTCAGGTAGTCGATGACCGCGAGGCGAACGGCGGGGTCGGTGACGCCCGGATACGTCATCGTGCTGCCCTGTGCGAATCCCTGCACGTCGCCCAGGAAAGCCGCAAGCGTATCGTCGTCCCAGCGGCCGCCGTGTTTCCGCAGCGCTTCGGAATAGGAGAAATCCGTGGCGGCGATACGGCGACCGAACACGCGCCAGAGATTCGGGGCGGTGCCGCCCGGATAATCCGGCGCTGCGTGATGGCACTGCAGGCAGGTGCCGATCGTGCTCAGCGCCATTTGCCGTTCGCTGTCCGGCAGGCCGGCGACGATGTGCCGGACGTCGGGCTCGCTCGGCTTTGCCGGCCGGATCTCGACGATATCCGCATCGTTGGTCCACACGACGATCGTGCCGTCTTCGAGCTCGTCGAGGTCGCGGACGCGCTCGCCGATACGCACGGGCTCGTCGAAGATGACCCGGCCGTCGCTGTAGCGGAGGCGGTGCAGCGTCTCCCCGACCAGCGAGCCGACCAGCAGGTCGCCGTCCCAGGCGGGCAGGAAACCCTGCACCTGGATCAGGTTCGATACGCCGATGGACGGAATCCACGCGAACACGGGCTTCGTGTAGCCGTCGTGCCGGTTCTGGGTATCGGAGAGCGGCCAACGCGTCATCCCGTACTGGACGCCGTAGGTGACGAAAGGCCAGCCGTAGTTGTTGCCCTCCGCGATCCGGTTCAGCTCGTCCCCGCCGCGCGGGCCGTGCTCGGTGGACCAGATCGTATCGTCGTTCGCCAGCAGGAGGCCTTGCGGATTCCGATGGCCGGTCGAAAGGTGGACCGCGCTGCCCGTGCTCGGCCGGACGAGCAGGATCTTGCCGTAGTCACTCGCCGGATCCTGCGCCAGCATCTCCGGATAGTCCCAGCCGTTGAATTCGTGATCGCCGACGGTCATCAGCACGGCGTCGGGGCCGGCGACGATGAGGCGGCCGCCCGAAAGGTGCCCGTTGAACACGGGCCGTGAGGCGTCGATGGGCAGGCAGGGCGCGGTGTCGTAGATCGCCTGCCAGTCTCCCGGCCGCGCGGACTGCAGCGAGAGCGGCAGGTCTTTCTGCAGGGCGAGTCTCGACAGGCGCACGGTGAAGCAGCCGTCCTCGTCGTGCCATTGGTGATGGGTGACCCAGAGATGGGGCACGGGACCCGCCTGGTCGTAGACGACGTCGATGAAGCGAAAATTGTTGTCGGCGTTCGCGTACGTGAAATGGTTTTTGGCGAAATGAGCGAGATAGGCGTCGTAGCCATTGTCGACCTCGATGTCGAGCGGAACGATCGGGCTTTCTGCGCCGGGACCACGATAGAGATAGAACTGACCGCGGTAGCTCATGATCAGCACGTCATTGCCGAACGCGTCGATGCCACCGCCCCTGGGTTCGATGGGTACCGCCGAGGGGACGGAAAAAGTAGTGATCTCGAGCGTCGCGAGATCGGTGACGACGGTGCGTTTCGCGACCGCCGGCTCGCCTCTTGCCAGCAGCCCGGAAGCGAACGAGTGCAGATCGCGATACGGCCACAGCTTCAGCGCAGCCCAGCCGGCGCCGGCAATGAACGCGGTCGCCAGGAGCGGCGCCACGATCCAGGATTTCTTCAGCACAAGGACACACCCGAGCCTTTAGTTATTGGTTCGGCGTCGACGGCTTCCGGGCGAAGCCATGTGCATGCTGCCGCTAATTATAGGACCGCACGCACCGCCCCGCGAGCGGAGCTGGCGGTTACGTGTTCGTGCCTTCGCGGCCGTAGTTGTCCTCGAGGCGGACGATGTCGTCCTCGCCGAGGTAGTCGCCGCACTGCACCTCGATGATGTGCACCGGCTCGTCGCCCGGATTCGCGATGCGATGGACGGTGCCGATCGGAATGTAGGTCGACTCGTTGACGCCGAGATCGAATACCTCGTCGTTACGGGTGATGCGCGCGGTGCCGCGCACGACCACCCAGTGCTCGGCGCGGCGCGCGTGCTTCTGCAGCGAGAGCACGGCGCCGGGGTTCACGATGAGGCGCTTGACCTGGAAACCGTCGGCGCTGTCGATCGAATCGTAGCTGCCCCAGGGCCGGAACACCTGGCGGTGCAGCTTTGTCTCCTCGCGGCCCGCGGCCTTCAGCTGGTCGACGAGCTCCTTCACGTGCTGCGACTCGTCCATGCGCGCGACCAGCACCGCGTCCTTGTCCTCGACCACCACCACGCCGTCCAGCCCGACGGCGCCCACGAGACGGCTCTGCGCGCTCACATAGCTGTCGCGGCAGTCCTGCAGAACGACGTCGCCGATCACGGCGTTGCCCCGCTCGTCCTTCGGGCTCACGGCGTGCAGCGCCGCCCAGGAGCCGACGTCGCTCCAGCCGGCGGCCAGCGGCACGACGACGGCGCGCCCGGTCTTCTCCATGACCGCGTAGTCGATGGAATCGGCAGGGCACGCGCGGAACGCCTCGGCGTCCGGGCGCAGGAAATCGGTCTCCTGCCGGGCGCGTTCCGCGCTGCGCCGGCAGGCCTCGACGATGGCAGGCGCTAATTTCGCGAGCTCCTCGAGCCAGGCGTCGGCGCGGAACAGGAAAATACCGGCGTTCCAGAAGTGCCGGCCGTCCGCGACGAGGCGCGCGGCGGTCTGCTCATCCGGCTTCTCGACGAACGAGACGACCGGCGCCGCCTGCCCTTCGCGCGCGTCGGCTTCGATGTAGCCGTAGCCCGTGTGCGGAAAGGTCGGGACCACGCCGAAGGTGACGAGCTTGCCCGCCTCCGCCGGCGCCCTGCCCGCCTCCACCGCCGCCGCGAACGCGGCCCGGTCCTCGATGACGTGGTCGGCCGGCATGACGAGCAGCAGCAGCGCGCCGCCTTCCTTCGTTGGTGCACGCTCCGCGAGCAGCGCGGCCAGCGTCGCTGCCGGCGCGGTGTTGCGGCCTTCGGGCTCCAGCACGATCGTCGCCGGGACTTCGCATTCCCGCAGCTGCTCGGCGACGAGGAAGCGATGCGCATCGTTGCAGACGACCAGCGTCGAGGCAGCAACGCCGGGGCGGCCGGCGAGCCGCAGCGCGGTTTCCTGGAGCATCGTGCGCGGCCCCGGGAGCGGCAGCAGCTGCTTCGGGTACAGGGCGCGGGATGCGGGCCAGAGCCGCGTGCCGGACCCTCCGGAAAGGATCACCGGTTGGATCATGCTCATTCTCTACTCCAGCAGAACGTAGGAGCCCGCCATGCGGGCGACCCGAACGATCGCGTCGCCCGCATGGCGGGCTCCTACGGGGGGCCTCAGCCGGCCGGCGGGAACCGGACCGAGCGGCCGCGCCCCATGCCGTAATACGCGAGCCCGAGCGCCTCCACCATGCGCGGATCGTACAGGTTCCGGCCGTCGAAGATCACGCCGTCGACCAGGCTCTCCTTCAGCGCCTGGAAATCGGGGCTGCGGAACTCCTGCCACTCCGTGACGATGACCAGCGCGTTCGCGCCCTCGACCGCCTGCATGGCGCTCTCGCACAGCACGAGCCCGTTGACGTCGGGATAGAGGCGGCGCGTCTCGTCCATCGCCTCCGGATCGTACGCACGCACCAGCGCGCCCGATTTCCACAGGGCCTCCATGAGATTGCGGCTGGGTGCGTCGCGCATGTCGTCCGTCTTCGGCTTGAACGAAAGACCCCAGAGCGCGATCGTCTTGCCCGCGAGATCGCCGTCGTAGTGCTTGTAGATACGCTCGAACAGCCGCTGCTTCTGCCGGTTGTTGACGGCTTCGACGGAGTTC
>CAZBGV010000250.1:0-4010 GCA_964491485.1 uncultured Woeseiaceae bacterium
CCATCGTGAACGGCGAGTACGATCACCTGCCGGAGCAGGCGTTCTACATGGTCGGATCGATCGACGAAGCCGTCGAGCGCGCGAAGAAGCTGCAATAAACGGGTCGCGGATACCGATCATGGCCACCATCCACGTCGACATCGTCTCCGCCGAGGGCGAGATCTTCTCCGGCAGCGCCGCGATGGTGTTCGCGCCCGCGCGCATGGGCGAAGTCGGCATCGCGCCGCGCCACGCGCCGTTGCTGACCGCACTCCGTCCCGGCGAGGTGCGCGTGCAGGACGAGGCGGGCAAGGAGCATTTCTTTTACGTCACCGGCGGCATGCTCGAGGTGCAGCCGCACCTCGTGACGGTGCTCGCCGACACCGCGCTGCGCGGCGACCAGCTCGACGAGGCCGCCGCGCTCGCCGCCAAGCAGGCCGCCGAGCAGGCCCTGGAGGGCGTCTCCGGCGAGACCGACCTCGCCCGCGCCCAGGCCGAGCTCGCGGAGGCGGAAGCCCGCTACCGCGCCGCCCAGAAGCTCAAAGGCAAGCGCTGACGCCGTTCCCGTAGGAGCCCGCCATGCGGGCGACCCGACGATTTCGTCGCCCGCATGGCGGGCTCCTACGGGAACGGCGTCAGCCTGCGGCGGTTTCGTTGTCGCGCTTCTTCAGCACGCGCAGCGCGGCGTCGAACACGGAATCCACGCTCATGTCGCGCAGGCAGCGGAAGTGCCCGAGCGGGCATTCGCGTGCGAAGCAGGGGCTGCACTCGAGCGCTAGATAGAGAATTTCGCGGCGCTCGGTTAGCGGCGGCGTGTACACCGGGCTGCTCGAGCCGTACAAACCGACTACCGGCGCGCCAACCGCCGCCGCGACGTGCATGAGGCCCGAGTCGTTGCTGATCGCGACGTCGACGCCGCCGAGCAGGTCGATCGCCTCGACGAGCTGCGTTTTGCCGCACAGGTTCACGGCGGTGTTGCCGCTCCCCGCCGCGATCGCGTCGCCGGCCGCCGCGTCGCCCGATCCGCCGAGCAGCCAGACGTCGAAGCCGTGCGCGTGCAGTCGGCGCGCGAGCTCGGCGAAATATGGCCAGCGCTTGGCGGGGCCGTGCTCGGCGCCGGGCATGCAGGCGGCGATTGGGCGCTCGCAGGAGACGCCCAACCGTTGCATGACGGCACGTCGCGCGCCGGTGTCGACTGCGAGCACCGGCAGAGGCAGCGGCTCGGGCAGCGGCTCGCCAGGCTCGAGTCCGAGCGCACAGAAACGTTCGACCATCGGTCTCGCGCGCGTCCATTCGATGTCGCGCATGTCGTTGATGAGGCCGTAGCGGAATTCGCCGCGCAGCCCGGTGCGCCGCGGGATGCGGGAGAGCCACGGAAGCAATGCGGCTTTCGCCGAGCGCGGCAGCACGATCGCCTGCTCGTACCCGTGCTTCGCCAGCTCGCGCGCCAGCGTCAGGCGCCTGCCGAGACCGATCTCGCCATGCCCGGTGCCGAGCAGGTAGGTCTGTGCGACGCCCTCGAGGCGCTCCACCAGCGGAAACGACCAGGGCGGCGCGACGGCATCGACGGTGTGCCCGCGCGCTACGAGCAGCCTCGTGAGCGCGCCGGCCATGACCATGTCGCCGATCCAGGCGGGGCCGACGAGGAGGGTGCGCGATGGAGCCATGCGCCGGGCACGATGCGGGTGCGGCCGCCGCGCGTCAAGCCGTAGCCGTCAATCTATAGGCTGACACAGGTCTCCACGTGGCAACACATTGTTCCGACATGGGTTTATAAATCCCTTGATCGGCGTTCTATAGCTCTATAGAATCATAATACGCACTACCCAGGGAGCCACCGTGCGGCCGGCTATCGAAAACCGCAAATACCGCGAGCACCGGCTTGCCGCCATCCGGGCCGCGGCATCCGTATTCGCGGAAAAGGGCTTCCACGGCGCGAGCACGCGCGACATCGCCGAGCGCCTCGGCATCAAGCAGGGCAGCCTCTACTACTACTTCAGATCGAAAGAGGAAGCGCTGGGCGAAGTGTGCCTGTACGGCATCGAGGAGTACGTCGAGCGGATGGAGCGGATCGCGGAAAGCGACCAGCCGTTCGAGGCCAAGCTGCTCGCGACCCTGACCTCGCACCTCACGAGCTACCGCGAGCGCAACGAGGCGCTGAAGGTCTACAACGACGAGCGGCTGTACCTGCCGGAAGCGCGGCGCACCGAGCTCAAGCGGCGTGGCAGCCACTATCGCCAGCTGTTGGAAGGCATGTTCGAGGAGGGCATCCGCCAGCGCGTCATCCGCGACTCGATCGACTGCCACTTCGCCGCGCTCGCGGTCATCGGCATCTGCAATGCCTGGGGCGACATCATCGTGCGCGACCCCGAGCTCGACGTTTTCGACGTCATCCAGAAGTGCGCTGACGTCTTGTTGAACGGTTTCTCGGAGCGGCGGAAGACCGACCGCGGTGCGCCTTTGCCGGCGGCCGCCAACGATCGCTGACATTCGCAACAGGGAAGGTAGCATGGCGAAACAGATAGCAACGAACGTGACCTGGCACGGCGGCGACGTGACCCGCGAGGACCGCTACGGCCTCCTGCGGCAAAAAGGCGCCACGATCTGGTTCACTGGCCTGTCGGGCAGCGGCAAGAGCACGATCGCGGTCGCGCTCGAGCGCGCGCTCTTCAACATCGGCAAGCTGTCGTACCGCCTCGACGGCGACAACGTGCGCATGGGCATCAACAAGAATCTCGGGTTCTCCGAGGCGGACCGCAAGGAGAACATCCGCCGCATCGGCGAAGTCGCGAAGCTCTTCAGCGACGCCGGTGCGATCGCGCTGTCGAGCTTCATCAGCCCCTACAAGGCCGATCGCGACGAGGTGCGCGCGCTGCACGAGGCGGCGAACCTCGCTTTCGTCGAGGTGCACGTCGACTGCGCCCTGGCCGTCGCGGAGCAGCGCGATCCGAAAGGCCTCTACAAGCGGGCGCGCGCCGGCGAGATCAAGCATTTCACCGGCATCGACGACCCCTATGAGCCGCCGATCGCCCCGGAGATTCACCTGCCGACGGACCGGCTGACGCTCGATGAGGAAGTGAAGATCGTGATCGAGTACCTGATCGCGCACGACATCATTCGCGAGCAGCATTTCACGCGCGCCGACGACCGGCACGACGAACCCGCCAAGGTCGCGGTCTAGGCGACCGGGTCCCGTCCAGCGGCCATCGCAGAACAACGTTCAAGGAGCCGAATGATGATCAAGCCACACGGGGCCGATGCCCTGAAACCCCTGCTCGTGCCCGATCCGGCCGAGCGCCGCGAGCTCGCCCGCGAGGCCGAGGGGCTGCCTTCCATGCTGCTTTCCTCCGCCGCGGCGGCCAATGCCGTGATGCTCGGCGCGGGCTACTTCACGCCGCTCACCGGTTACATGAACCTTGCCGACGCCTTGTGCGTCGCCGAGTCGATGCACACGACCGCGGACCTGTTCTGGCCGGTGCCGGTGCTGAACCTCACCTCGTCGCTCGCGGGGATCGACGGGGCGCGGCGGATCGCGCTGCGCGACCCGAACGTTGCCGGCCACCCGGTGCTCGCGGTGATGGACGTGGCCGACATCGAAGAGGCCGACGACGAGGCGCTCGAAACCGTGACCCGCGAAGTGTTCGGCACGCTGGACCAGAAGCATCCCGGCGTGGCGGTGTTCAGCAAGCTGGGCCGCTACTGCGTCTCCGGCGACATCAAGGTGCTGAACTTCAGCTATTTCGACGGCGAGTTCCCCGGCACTTTCCGCACCGCCGTCGAGATCCGCGAGGAGATCGAGCGCCGCGGCTGGAACAAGGTCGTCGCCTTCCAGACCCGGAACCCGATGCATTTGGCGCACGAGGAACTGTGCCGCATGGCGATGGAGCGCCTCGGGGCGGACGGCCTCGTGATCCACATGCTGCTCGGCCGCCTCAAGGCCGACGACGTGCCCGCACCGGTGCGTGAGGCCTGCATCCGCCGCATGGTCGAGGTGTATTTCCCGGAGAACAGCGTGCTGGTGAGCGGCTACG
>CAZBGV010000251.1:0-3875 GCA_964491485.1 uncultured Woeseiaceae bacterium
GACCTGCTGAACGCGCCGTCGCCCGACGAGATCGTGTTCGGGCAGAACATGACCAGCCTCACGCTGCACGTCTCGCGCTCGCTCGGCCGGCAGTTCCGGCCCGGCGACGAGATCGTGCTCTCACGCATGGATCACGACGCGAACGTGGCGCCGTGGCTTTTGCTGGCGCGCGACCTCGGGCTCGAGGTGCGTTGGCTGCCGTTCGATGCGGATACCTTCGAGTTCGACCTTGCAAAGCTCGACGAATTGCTGAGCTACCGCACGCGCCTGGTGTGCTTCGGCGCGGCGAGCAACCTGACCGGCACGGTGAACGATGTCGCGGAGATCTGCCGCAGGGCGCGCGCCGTGGGTGCGCTGACCTACGTCGATGCCGTGCAGTCCGTGCCGCACATCGCCACCGACGTGCAGGCGCTCGGCTGCGATTTTCTCGTGTGCTCCGCCTACAAGTTCTTCGGCCCGCACCAGGGCATCCTGTGGGGCCGGCGCGAGGTGCTGGAGAGCCTCGAGCCGTACAAGGTCCGGCCCGCGCCGGACACGATACCGGGCGCGTTCGAGACCGGCACGCTGAGTCACGAGGGCATGGCGGGCACCGCGGCGGCGGTGGATTATTTCGCGTGGCTCGGCGAGGCGCAGGGCGGCGAGCACGTGGCGCGCAACGCACGCTATCCGGCCGGCCGGCGGCGCTTCGTGCACGCGGCGCTGGAGCGCATCGCGGCGTACGAGGCCGGCCTCGCGCGGCAGCTGGTCGAAGGCCTGTCGGCGCTGCCCGGTGTGAAAGTGCAGGGCATCACCGCGCCGGAGGCGCTCGCGCGGCGCATCCCCACCGTCTCGTTCACCGCCCGCTCGCGCACGCCCGACGAGATCGCCGCGGCGCTGGCGGAGCAGGGCATGTTCGTCTGGAGCGGCCACAACTACGCCGTCGAAGCGGCGCGCACGCTCGGCATCTACGACAGCGGCGGCGCCGTGCGCGTCGGCCCCGTGCACTACAACGGCCCCGACGAAATCGACCGCCTCCTCGAAGCCTTGGAGTCGATCCTGTAGGAGCCCGCCACGCGGGCGATTCGATCGTCGGAGTCGCCCGCATGGCGGGCTCCTACGGTACGGAGGCGATCTTGTAGGAGCCCGCCACGCGGGCGATTCGATCGTCGGAGTCGCCCGCATGGCGGGCTCCTACGGTACGGAGGCGATCTTGTAGGAGCCCGCCACGCGGGCGATACCGATCGTCGAGGTCGCCCGCATGGCGGGCTCCTACGGTACCGGTGCCGATCCCGCGGGCGATTCGATCGTCGAGGTCGCCCGTATGGCGGGCTCCTACGCGGGACCGTCGCAGGTGGTGCCGGTGGGTTGGTTTACTTCCCGCCGGGTTCCGAGCAAGATGGCGGCCGCACCTGACATGTCCATGCCCAGCCGCAAAGCCTGTCTCCTGATTCTCCTCGGCGTGCTCGCCGGGCACGCGCTCCTGACGCTGCACGCGAGCTGGCACAGCACCGCCGAGCAGCAGACCTGCAAGCTCTGCACGCACTGGTCCGGCACGCATGCCGCCCCGGCGCCGGCTCTGGCGCAGACGTTCCCGCGCGCGCTCGCGACGCTGCAGCCCGTTCCCTGCGTCGCTTTCCCGGCGACGCGGCTCGTCACCGACTACCGCCCCCGCGGGCCTCCGCTCGCCGCCTGATCCGACGTTCGCCGCGGTCCCCGCGGCCTTCTTCCGTCAGTTTCGATCAGGAGGCGACGCCATGCGCATCGACTTCAGGAAGGGCATGCTGGTCATGCCGATGCTGTTCATCTTCGGGCCCGCGCTCGCGCAGGACGACGTTGCGTCGCTGCGCGCGGAGCTCGACAAACTGCGCGCGGAATACGACGCGCGCATCACCGAGCTGGAGCAGCGGCTCGCGATCGCCGAGCAGAACGCGCGACAGGCGAACGCGGCCGCAAGCCAGCTCGCCGGGGCGCCCGCGCCGACCGCTCCGGCGCTTTCCCGCGCGCAGGGCGGCGTGGGCGATTCGACGTTCAATCCCGCCATCGGCGTGATCTTCCAGGGCAGCGCGTGGCGCTACGGCGAGAACCCGGAGGACTACTCGATCCAGGGCTTCCCGCTCGGCGGCGAGGCGGAACCCGTACCCGAAGGGCTGGCCCTCGGCGAGACGGAGATCGACATCAGCGCGAACGTGGACGACAAGTTCACGGCCTGGCTCACGGCGCCGATCCACTTCGAGGACGGCGAGGCCCATGTCGACGTCGAGGAGGCGTGGCTCGAGACCCTCGCGCTGCCGGCCGGGCTTTCGGCGCGCTTCGGCCGCTTCTTCTCCGGCATCGGCTACCAGAACTCGCGGCATGCGCACGCCTGGGACTTCGCGGACCAGCCGCTTGCGTACCAGGCGCTGCTCGGCGGCCAGTACGCGGACGACGGCGTGCAGCTGCGCTGGATCGCGCCGACCGATCTCTACGTCGAGCTCGGCGCCGAGCTCCTGCGCGGCGACGGTTACCCGGCGGGCGGCGCCGCCCATTCCGGCATTGGCGCGCGCAGCTTCTTCGTGAACTTCGGCGGCGACGTCGGCGCGAGCCACAGCTGGCTGGCGGGGCTTTCGTTCCTCGACGCCGATGCGGACCGGCGCGTGAGCGCCAGCCCTGACACCGTCGTTCTCTTCACGGGCGAATCGCAGCTCGCCATCGCGGACCTCGTCTGGAAATGGGCGCCGAACGGCAACTGGAAGCAGAAGAACTTCGTCTTCCAGGCGGAATACCTGTGGCGCAACGAGGACGGCGTTTACGACATTTTCGGGCTCGGCGCGCTGCCGTACGACGCCGACCAGCGAGGCTGGTACGCGCAGGCCGTGTACCAGCCGTTCCCGCAGTGGCGCGGCGGCGTGCGCATCGACGGCTTGGCTGCCGACGATCCGGGCCCGCTGTTCGCGGGCACGCCGCTCGCCCGAGGCGAAGACGACCCGGTGCGTTACACGCTGATGGTCGACTGGTCGAACAGCGAGTTCAGCCGCCTGCGCTTCCAGTACGCCTACGACGACGCGGGCTTCGACGGCGACAGCCAGTGGGGCCTGCAGTACATCCTGAGCATCGGCGCGCACGGCGCGCATTCGTTCTGACGGAGGATCGCCATGCAACGTCTACTCACATTATCGATCCTTCTCGCGGCGCCGCTCGCCGCGCGAGCCGATCTCGACGTTTTCGCCTGCGAGCCGGAATGGGCCGCGCTCGCGGTCGAGATCGGCGGTGAGCACGTCGACGCCAGCAGCGCGACCACCGCATTGCAGGATCCGCACTACATCCAGGCGCGCCCGAGCCTGATCGCCGACGTGCGCCGCGCCGATCTCGTCGTGTGCAGCGGCGCGCAGCTCGAGATCGGCTGGTTGCCTGCGCTCCTGCGCAAGGCGAACAACCGCGACGTGCTCCCGGGCAATCCCGGGTATTTCGAGACGAGCCTGTACGTGCAGCGCCTCGGCGCCACGGGCAGCACCGACCGCGCGCAGGGCGACATCCACCCGCAGGGCAACCCGCACGTGCAGACGAACCCGCACAACGTGAGTCTCATCGCGCGGGCGCTGGCCGAGCGCATGGCGGAGCTCGATCGGGAGAACGCGCAGGCGTACACCAGCGGGCACGCGAGCTTCAAGCAGCGTTTCGACGCGGCGATCGCGCGCTGGGAGCAGAAGGCCGCGCCGCTCGCCGGGATGCAGCTGATCACCCACCACAAGTCGTGGATCTACCTCGAGGACTGGCTCGGCCTCGAGGAAGTCGCGAATCTCGAGCCGGTGCCGGGCCTGCCGCCGACCACCGGGCATCTCGCCGGGCTCGTCTCGCGGTTCGGCGACGGCGGCGCCGACGCGATCGTCCGCTCGCCGTACCAGGACGCGCGCGCCTCG
>CAZBGV010000252.1:0-3843 GCA_964491485.1 uncultured Woeseiaceae bacterium
CCGCGCGACCTGCTCGCGGTGCAGTTCGAGCTCTCCGGCAGCCGCTACCGCGATGCCGCTGCGCGCCGTTCATTCATGGGCGCCGTGCTCGAGCGGATCGCAGCGGAGCCGGGCGTCGCTTCGGCGGCGGTGGTCAGCTCCCTGCCGTTCAGCGAGTTGGCCGCGCAGGGCAGCTACAGGATCGAAGGGTACACGCCCGGCGACGGCGAGAGCGCGCCGCACGGATTCCAGGAAAACGTCAGCGCGGATTATTTCCGCACCATGCAGATTCCACTGCTTGCGGGGCGCACGTTCGATCCGCAGCTCGACCGGGCGGACGGACCGCACGCCGCCGTCGTGGACGAGCTGCTCGTCAAACGGTATTTCCCGGACGAAGATCCGATTGGCCGGCGCATCCAGAGCACGGACCCTAGCACCGGCGAGGAGACGTGGGCGACGATCGTCGGCGTTGTCGGCACCGTCAAGCGCGCCCGGCTGGACGAGACGCCGAGCAAGGAAACGTATTACCACTACACCCGCCAGCGCCCGGTGACGTACGGCTCGCTCGTCGCCCGCACGACGCTGCCCGCCGCGACCGTCGCCCGGCAGATCCGCGCCGCCGTGCAGGCGGTCGATCCCGAGCAGCCGGTGTTCAACGTCATGACGATGAACGAGCGCATCGAGCAGTCGCTCGGCAGCCAGCGGGCGCCGACGCTGCTCCTGTCCATCTTCGCCGTCGTGGCGGTGCTGCTCGCGGTGGTCGGCATCTATGGCGTGCTCTCCTACACGGTCGGCCAGCGCACGACCGAGCTCGGAGTGCGCATGGCGCTCGGCGCGCAGGCGCCGAAGGTCGTCGGCCTCGTGATCGGGCAGGGCGCGTGGCTGGTCGGCGGCGGGCTCGTCGTCGGCGTGCTGGGTGCGCTCGCGCTGACGCGCTTCCTCTCCTCGCTCGTGTTCGGCATCTCGGTGTTCGACCCGCTGACTTACACCGGCGTCGCGCTGCTGCTCGCGGCGGTCGGCATGAGCGCGTGCAGCTTGCCGGCGATCAGGGCGACCCGCATCAACCCGGTCGCGGCGCTGCGGCACGAATGACACGCGAATGATTCGATCAGGATAAAAAGCGATGGCGGGGGATCTGAAATTCGCGCTGCGCTCCCTGCGGAAGAATCCCGGGTTCACCGCCGTCGCCCTGCTGACGCTCGCGCTCGGCATCGGCGCGAACACGGCCATCTTCAGCATCGTCGAGAACGTGCTGCTGCAGCCGCTCGGCTTCAAGGACCCCGAGCGGCTGGTACGCGTCTCGCACGACGCGCCGGAAGATCGTTCCACCATCACGCCCGGCGCCTTTTCCCCGCCGGACTTCGAAGATCTCGAGCGCGACAACAGCGCGTTCGCCGAAATGGCTGCCTGGTACTTCATACCGGGACAGAGCAAGACGACCCTCACCGGCGGCGAGGCGCCGCAGGAGCTCGACACCGCGTACGTTTCCGGCCGCTTCTTTTCCCTGCTGGGCGTGGCGCCGGCGCTCGGCCGTGCGCCGGGAGCCGCCGAAAACATGCCGGGCTCCGACCGGGTGGTGGTCCTGAGCCATGGCCTGTGGCAGTCCCGGTTCGGCGCCGATTCCGCCATTGTCGGCAAGACGGTCTCGCTGGACGGCGAAGCTTTCACGGTGATCGGCGTGATGCCGCGCGGCTTCGGTTTTCCCTCGCACGAGGCCGCAATGTGGGTGCCCCTGTCCCTGATCGGCGAGGACGACATTCCGCGCCGCCGCGGCTTGCGTTGGCTCACGGTCATCGGCCGACTCGCGCCCGGCGTCACCGTCGCCGCCGCGGATGCGGCGGCCGGCACCGTAATGCGCCGGCTGGCGCGCGAATATCCCGACACGAACGCGCGCTGGGATACCGTCACGGTGCAGAGCCTCAAGACCTCCCTGGTCGGCGAAGTGCGTCCCGCGCTTCTGGTACTGCTCGGCGCCGTGGTGCTCGTGCAGCTCATTGCCTGCGCGAACCTCGCGAACCTGCTGCTCGCGCGCGGCAGTGCGCGCCACCGGGATTACGCTGTGCGCGCGGCGCTCGGCGCCGGCCGCGGCCGGATCGTCCGCCAGCTGCTGGCGGAAAGCCTCGCGCTCGCGCTCGCGGGCGGGGTGCTCGGCCTCGGCCTGGCCTGGATCGGGCTCGATGCGCTGCTCAAGCTCTCTGCCGGCACGATCCCGCGTCCGGAGGAGGTCGGGCTCGACGTCACGGTTGCCGGCTTCGCGCTCGCCACTTCGCTGGCGACCGGCGTGCTCTTCGGGCTCGCACCGGCCCTGGCCGCATCGCGGACCGACGTCCGCGAAGCGCTCGGCGAAGGTTCGCGCGGCGCCGTCGGCGCCGGCGGTCGCGGCATGCGCGGCGCGCTGGTGATCGCGCAGACGGCGCTTGCCGTCGTGCTGCTCGCGGGTGCCGGGCTGCTGATCCGCAGCCTCTGGAATCTCACGCACGTGGATCCGGGATTCAGCAGCGAGAGCGTGCTGACGGTGAGCGTCTCGACGCCTGCGGAGCTCACGCTCGATGACGCGCGGCGGGGCGCGTATCGGAAAGACATCCTCGAGCGCATCGCCAGCCTGCCCGGCGTGCTCGCCGTCGGCGGCAGCAAGACCGTGCCGCTGCACGGCGGCGGCGAGCCCTACGAGCTCGGCATCGCCGGCCGGCCCGATCCGGTGGTGCCGGCTTCGGGCGTGCTCATCGTCACGCCGGGCTACTTTCGCGCCTTGGGCATCCCGCTGGTGCGGGGCCGGGCATTCACGGATGCCGACGAAGCGCGCGGCTCTCCGGTGCTGGTCGTCAACCAGGCGTTCATGCGGACTTACCTCGGCAAGCGTGACGCGGTCGGCGAAGTGCTGCGAATCGGCGAGACCGAGCTGCCGATCATCGGCGTCGTCGGCGACGTAAGGATCGACGGCATCGCGCGCGAACCCGCGCCGGCCGTGTACGCGCCGGCGTTCCTGTTGCCGCGCTCCAGCATGAAGCTCTTCATTCGCACCGCATCCGATCCGCTGCAAATGGCCGCCGCCGTACGCAGGGCGATCGGGGACGTCAACCCGAACCAGCCGGTCTCGGATATCGCCACGATGCAGCAGGTCGTGGCCCACACGGTGGCACGGCCGCGATTCTTCACGGTCCTGCTCGGCGGCTTCGCGGGACTGGCGATCGTGCTGGCCGCGCTCGGCATTTACGGCGTCATCGCGTATTCGGTCAGCCGGCGCCGCTCTGAAATCGGTATCCGGATGGCGCTCGGCGCGCGCGCCGGCAATGTGCTCGGCATGATCGTGGCGCAGGGCATCGCACCGGCGCTCATCGGCTTAGGCGTCGGCATCGCGGTCGCGCTGCTCCTCGCGCGCACGCTGTCGAGCCTGCTGTACGGGGTTGCTGCACTGGATCCCGTCACTTTCGGCGCGGTGGCCGTGGTCCTGGTGATGGTCGCGCTGCTCGCCGCTTTCGCGCCGGCGCGGCGCGCGGCGCGGACGGAGCCGATGGCGGTGCTGCGAGCCGACTGAGAGGCATCGCCGCGGAACACTGAATCGAACGGGGGAAGGAAGTGAACGCGATCTGGCACGAAATCCGGCAGGCGATCGGCCAACTGCGGCACAGCCCGGGCTTCACGCTGGTGGCCGTCGGCATCCTCGGGCTCGGCCTGGGCGTGACGCTGTACATGTTCACGGTCGTCAAGGGGTACATGCTGACGCCGCTGCCGTACCGGGGTGCGGACCGCATCATGCACATCGAGCGTTCGAAGCCGCAGCAAGGCTCCGACAGCCTGGAAGTCACGCCACACGATTTCGTCGAGTGGCGCGACGTGCAGCAGAGCTTCGAGGACCTGGCCGGC
>CAZBGV010000253.1:0-3840 GCA_964491485.1 uncultured Woeseiaceae bacterium
GTCTTTACGCGGCGCACCGAAAATGTCGTGTTCCGCGGCGTCCCGCTGCTCGCGCTCTCACAGCCCGAGAACGCCGACAGCGGGAAGCTCCTGGGCCTCGAGCTGAACCTGGAGCAGCAGTTCGTCCGGTTGCCGCATCCGTTCGACGGGCTTGGCGCTTCCGTGAACCTCACCTTCGTTGACTCGGAGGTAACGGTCTTTGGCCGCGAGGACGACGAGCTTCCGTTCTTCCGCCAGCCGGACAAGATCGGCAACGTCGCCGTGTTTTACGCGATCGGGCCATTCGAGGCGCGTGTCGCGGCCACCTACCGCGATGACTACCTGCAATCGATCGGCGAGGACGTCACTGAGGACGTCTACTTCGGCAAGCGGACCCAGGTCGACCTGAAGCTGTCCTGGAACGTCACCGATAACCTGAACGTCTTCGGTGAGATCCAGAACCTGAATGACGCCTCCCGCCGCGAGTACCAGACCGTTGAGAGCCGGATGTTCGCGGACGAGATCTACTCCTGGACGGCGCTGTTTGGTGCGAGCTATGCCTTCTGAACGGTGCCGCCGGGGGACTCTCCTGGCGCTCATCACAGGGACGGGCGGCGGACGCGGGGCCGTCTGCCGACCCGGATCCCGGATGCGGGCCTGGCAGGCTGCTGAAAACGCGTGAATGCTTGCGTCGGCGGGCGCTGCATAACCGCCTGAATAGGTACGATCACTTCGGGTGCGGTGCTGGCCGGCCTCACCAGACAAGCGAGGGGGAGGATACAAGATGACCGCGTTCAGAGCGGCGATCATTTCCGCGCTGGCCTTTGCCGGGAGCTGGCTTTTCTGCGGGCCGGCCATCGCGGCGGACGACCCGTTTCCGCCCGAGAGGCCGAGACTGGTCGTCGGCATCGTCATCGATCAGATGAAGTTCGACTACCTCCCGCGCTTCTGGGGCAAGTTCGGCGATGACGGATTCCGGCGCCTCGTCGACGCCGGGTATGTCTTCACCAATCACCACTATGATTACTTCCCGACGTACACCGGGCCCGGACACGCCTCGATCTATACAGGCAGCACCCCAGCCGTAAACGGAATCGTAGCCAACGTCTGGTATGACCGAGCCAGGGGCAAGCCGGTCTATGTCGTGGAGGATTCTTCCGTACGGACGGTCGGGGCAAACAATGCTGCCGGCGAGATGTCACCGAGAAACCTCCTGAGCACGACGATTACCGACGAGCTGAAGAGCGCCGTGGCGCGAGCACAGGTGGTTTCCTTGTCCATTAAGGATCGCGGCGCCGTGCTGCCCGGCGGGCATCTTGCAGACCAGGTTTTCTGGTATGACTCCAACACCGGAGATTTCATAAGCAGCACCTGGTACATGGATGAGCTGCCGCTATGGGTCCGGGAATTCAATGACAGGAAACTGGCGCGCAAGTACAGCAATGAGATCTGGGAGCCACTGCTGCCACTCGCTCAATATTCGCAAAGCGATGAGGACGACGTCCCCTGGGAGCATGCATTCGAAGATGAGGAAGCAGCCGTGTTTCCTCATAAAATGAACGGTTCGTTATCGCGGATCATTACGTCACCGTTCGGAAATGAGCTGCTCGCGGCCTTTGCAAAAGCAGCAATAGATGCTTTGCATCTGGGAAAGGATGAAACCACCGATTTCCTGGCGATCAGCTTCTCGCCGCCGGACTATGTCGGTCACCGCTTCGGGCCGAGATCAGTAGAGATCGAGGACATTTATTTGAGGCTGGACAGGCAGATTGCGAGCTTTCTCTCATATCTCGACGACCAGGTTGGGGAACGGAATTACCTGCTCTTTCTCACTTCCGACCATGGCGTTGTCGAAATACCGCAGTCGTTGCAGGCGCGGGGATTGCCGGGCGGGAATTTCGACGATGCGGCTATGCTTGAAGAGTTGAAGGCTCACATGCGCAAGCGGTACGGAGAAGCCGAGTGGGTTGCCCATTACGAAAATCAGCAGGTTTACCTGAACCGGGAGCTCATCGCACAGCGGGGCCTGGTTCTGCGCTCCGTTCAGGATGAGGTTGCCGGGTTCCTGAAGGGTTTCAAGGGCGTAGTCAGGACCAACACGGCGCATCGCTATGCAACGATGGATTACCGCTCCGGACTGGAGTCCTTTTATCAAAAAGGGTTCTTCTTCGATCGTTCCGGTGATGTATTCATTCACCTCGGTACCGGCTGGCTCGACAGCAGCCATCGAACTTCTCACGGCTCACCATACAGTTACGATACGCACGTCCCGCTGATCTTCTACGGCTGGCGTATCTCTCCCGGGGCAAGCAGCCACCACACCGTGACGCCACAGATAGCACCAACAATCTCCCACATGCTCGGTATTCCCTTCCCCAGCGGATCGACAGGCCAGCTTCTGAAATTCGAATAGCCCGCCTGTCGCCGGGCTCCGGCGCCAGGCGCGGACGGGGCGACCGTATACCCGAGTCCGGTACAATGAGGGTGTTTGCACCCCATTAAGGACCGAATCCCCGCCTTGAAAGCGGACGAGGAAATGCCCGGCGACCAGGCCGCCGCCGACGCGAGCGACGAGGAGCACGACGAGCGCGTTGCACCGGTCGAGCGTGCGGCCGATGCGCGCGGCGATCTCGCGGTCGTCGGCGACCTGCTACCGTACCTGAAGCCGTACACCGCGCGCATCACGCTGGCGCTCGCGCTGGTCATCGCGGCCAAGCTCGCCAATCTCTCGGTCCCGTTCTTCCTCAAGGAGATCGTGGACCAGCTGAACGTCGAGCCGAGCCTGCTCGTCATGCCGGTTGCCCTGCTCCTCGCCTACGGCGCCGCGCGCATCAGCGTCACCCTGTTCACCGAGCTGCGCCAGGTGGTGTTCGCGCGCGTCATGGCGCGCGCTTCGCGCGAGATCACGCTCAAGGTGTTCCGGCACCTGCACTCGCTCAGCCTGCGCTTCCATCTCGGGCGGCGCACCGGCGGCGTGGCGCGCGACGTCGAGCGCGGCGGCACCGCGATTTCCGACCTGCTCGACTGGACGCTGTACACCATCTTCCCGACCGCCGTCGAGGTGATCCTCGTCACCGCCGTGCTGGTGTGGGCATACGACTGGGGCTTTGCGTTCATCACGCTCGGGACGCTGGTCGCTTATGCGATCTGGACTTTCGCCGTCACCGAGTGGCGCACGCGCTACTACCGCGCCGCCGTCGAGGCGGACACGCGCGCGAACGAGCGCGCCGTGGACTCGCTGTTGAACTACGAGACGGTGAAGTATTTCAACAACGAGCCGCACGAGGCCAGGCGCTACGACGACAACCTGCGCAACCTCGAGAACGCCACAGTCAAGGCGCAGACGACCCTCGCCGTGCTCAACCTCGGCCAGACGTTGTTCATCGCGATCGGCGTCACGGCCATGATGTGGCGCGCCGCCGCGGGCGTCACGGCCGGCACCCTGACGATCGGGGACCTCGTGCTCGTCAATGCCTACCTGCTCCAGCTGTCCGCGCCCCTGTTCCTGCTCGGCATGGTGTACCGCGAAGTGAAGCAGGCGCTCACCAACATGGAACGGCTGTTCGGCCTGCTCGACGAGCGGCGCGACGTCGAGGACCGGCCGGGCGCGGTGGCGCTGACCGCCACGCGGCCGACGGTACGTTTCGAGAACGTCCACTTCGGTTACGACCCGCGCCGCCGCATCCTGCACGGCGTGGACTTCGAGATCCCTGCCGGCGGCACGGTCGCCGTGGTCGGTCATTCGGGCTCGGGGAAGTCGACGCTCACGCGGCTCCTGTACCGCTTCTACGACGTCGACGAAGGAAGGATCACGATCGACGGGCGCGACATCCGGGATTTCACCCAGGCTTCGCTGCGTGC
>CAZBGV010000254.1:0-3806 GCA_964491485.1 uncultured Woeseiaceae bacterium
TTCCTGCACAACCTGCCGTTCTACGGGCTCGCCGTGCTGTGCACCGACGATCCGGGCGTCAACGCGATCCTGGGCGACGTGGGCCGCTCTGTTCTCACCTACGGCATCGAGGGCGAAGCAGACCTGCGCGCGGAGGCGATCCGCTGCGACCGCGGCCGCACGCACTTCCGGGCGCTGCGCGCGAACGGCGGCGATCCGCTCGACATCTGCCTGCGCCTGCCCGGGCTGCACAACGTGCGCAACGCGCTGGCCGCTATCGCGATCGCGGGCGAGCTGCAGATCGGGGACGACGCCGTGGTGCGTGCGCTCGAGAAGTTCGAGGGCATCGACCGGCGCTTCCAGAGCTACGGCGAGATCCGCACGAAGAAGGGCCGGGTCATGCTGGTCGACGACTACGGTCACCACCCGACCGAGATCGCGGCGACGGTGGCCGCCGCGCGTTCCGGCTGGCCGGAGCGGCGCATCGTGCTGGTATTCCAGCCGCACCGTTACACGCGCACGCGCGACCTGCTGGACGATTTCGCGAGCGTGCTCTCCGACGCCGACGTGCTCGTGCTGCTCGAGGTCTATCCCGCCGGCGAGGCGCCGATCACGGGGGCGGACGGCCGCGCGATCGCCCGCGCCGTGCGCAGCCGCGGCGGCGTCGAGCCGGTGTTCGTGGATGCGCTCGCGGACGTGCCGCGCGTGCTCGAAGGCCTGCTCGAGGACGGCGACCTCGTGCTGACCATGGGGGCCGGGGACATCGGCGGGCTGGCGCCGCGCCTGCCCGAGCGGCTCGCCCGCAAGCCCGATCTCAAGGTGCAGCCATGACCGCGCTGCCGAGGGATACGTTGCGCGGCGAGCTGCGGCGGGAGGAGCCGATGAGCCGCCACACGTCGTGGCGCGTCGGCGGGCCCGCCGAGCTGTGGTACCGGCCCGCGGACCTCGACGATCTCGCCGGGTTCCTGCGCGAGCTCGATCCCGCGACGCCGGTGTTCTGGTACGGGCTCGGCAGCAACCTGCTGGTCCGCGACGGCGGCCTGCGCGGCGCGGTCATCGCGGCGACGGGCGTGTTCACGCGGCTCGAGCTCGCGGGCGCCGGGCGCGTGCGTGCCGGGTCCAGCGTTCCCTGCACGCGGCTCGCGCGCCAGTGCATCCGCTGGGGGCTCGGACCGTCGGAGTTCTTCGCCGGCATCCCCGGAACGCTCGGCGGCGCGCTCGCGATGAACGCGGGCGCGCACGGCGGCGAGACCTGGGAGCGCGTGCGCGCGGTGACCACGATCGACCGGCGGGGCGTCGTGCACGAGCGCACGCCCGACGAGTACGAGATCGGCTATCGCACGGTGCGCGGGCCCGCCGGCGAGTGGTTCGTGGAAGCGGAGCTCGGCTTCGACCCCGCGGTGCAGCCGCGCATCGAGACGCTGCAGGCGATGCTCGCGCGCCGCAAGGAGACGCAGCCGCTCGGACTGCCGAGCTGCGGCTCCGTGTTCCGCAATCCGCCGGGCGATCATGCCGCGCGCCTGATCGAGGCGGCGGGCCTGAAAGGACACCGCATCGGCGGCGCGGAGGTCTCGACCAAGCACGCCAACTTCATCATCAATCGCGACCGCGCCACGGCCGCTGACATCGAGGCGCTGGTCGATCACGTGCAACGGACCGTGCTCGACGCGCACGGCGTGCGGCTCGAGCACGAGGTCCGCATCGTGGGCGAGGAGGGACCGCGATGAGCCGCTTGCGCGAGACCCGCCACGAGGTCCGCGACGCACGCGCGTTCGGCAGGGTGGCCGTCATGCTGGGCGGCAGCTCCAGCGAGCGCGAGGTGTCGCTCGAGACCGGCAATGCCGTGCTCGCGGCGCTCCGCACGCGCGGCGTCGATGCGCACGCCTGGGATCCGGCGGAGCGGAGCTTCAGGGAGCTCGCGGGCGCCGGCTTCGACCGCGTGTGGGTCGCGCTGCACGGGCCCGGCGGCGAGGACGGCACGCTGCAGGGCGCGCTGGAGTGGCTCGGCCTGGCGTACACGGGCAGCGGCGTGCTCGCCTCCGCGCTCGCCATGGACAAGATCCGCAGCAAGAAGCTGTTTGCCGCGACCGGCATCGCGACGCCGGCATTCCGCGTGATCGAAAGCACGGCGGACGCGGCGGGCGCCGCACGCGAGCTCGGTTTCCCGCTCGTGCTGAAGCCCGCCGGCGAAGGCTCGAGCGTCGGTATGACCAAGGTGCAGCGCGAGAGCGAGCTCGCGGCCGCGGCCGCGCTCGCGCTGCGCTACGGCGGGCTCGCGTTCGCCGAGCCCTGGATCGAAGGCGCCGAGATCACCGTCGGCGTGCTCCAGGGCGCGGCGCTGCCGAGCATCCGCATCGAGACGCCGCGCGTGTTCTACGACTACGAGGCCAAGTATCACGCCGACAGCACGCGCTATTTCTGTCCGGGCACGGACGATGCCGAGGCCGAGCGCCGCTACGGCGATGCGGCGCTCGCCGCGTTCGCGGAGCTCGGCTGCTCGGGATGGGGGCGCGTCGATTTCATGGTGGACCGTGCCGGGACGCCGTGGGTGCTGGAAGTCAACACGGTCCCCGGCATGACCGGGCACAGCCTCGTGCCGATGGCGGCAAAGGTCGCCGGCATGGATTTCGCCGAGCTTTGCTGGCGCATTCTCGAAACGAGCATGCCGCCCGCGGGCTCGCAGGTTCGAGCAGACGATGCGTAAGCAGGCCAGGAAAAGGAAAGACAAGAAGAAGCGGGCAAAGCTCCGCCTGCCGCGCATCCCGTTCGCGAAGCTCGCGGCGGTGCCGGTGGCGCTGCTCGTCGTATTCCTGAGCTACCGGCTTTCCGCCGCGCTGCTCGATCGCCCGATTCGCACGATCGCGATCGACGGTCCCTTCGAGCGGGTGAGCGCGCTGCAGATCGAAGCGGCCATCGGCGGCGAGCTCGACCGCGGCTTTTTCAGCGCGAGTCTCGCCGAGATCCAGCGGCGCATCGTTGCGCTGCCCTGGATCGACAAGGCGAACGTTGCCCGCCGCTGGCCGGACACGCTGGAGATCAGCGTGACCGAGCAGGTGCCGGCCGCCTGCTGGGGCGAGCGCGGGCTCATGAATACGCGTGGCGAGCTGTTCGTCGAGAACGCGCGCCACATACCGGCCGAGCTGCCGCGGCTGTCGGGTCCCGACGGCAGCGCGGCCGAGGTGGCGCGCCGTTACCTCGAGATCCGCAAGCACCTGATCCCGCTCGGCCTCGATGTCCGGCGGGTGAACCTGGATGCGCGCGGCGCCTGGAACCTCACGCTGTCGAACGGCGTCGAGATCCGCCTCGGGCGCCGCGATACGGACGAGCGCACGCAACTGTTTCTCGACGTGGTCGCCGACGTGGTGGCAAGCCGTGAGGCGGACATCAAGTTCGTCGACATGCGTTACAGCAATGGATTCAGCATCGGCTGGGACGAAGGGGCCAGCGCCGAGCCGGCGCCGCCCGAGCTGCCGCGGCCGGGCGAGCCGGAAATGTTGGCGGAACGGGAGGCAAAAGCGCTCAGATGACCAAGCGGGCCGACAAGAACCTGATCGTGGGGCTGGACGTGGGCACGTCCAAGGTCGTTGCGATCGTGGGCGAAGTGAACGAAAGCGGCATTGAAGTCGTCGGCATCGGCTCGCACCCGTCCCGCGGATTGAAGAAGGGCGTCGTCGTCAACATCGAATCGACGGTGCACTCGATCCAGCGCGCGGTCGAAGAGGCCGAGCTGATGGCCGGCTGCGACATCCACTCCGTGTACACGGGGATCGCGGGCAGCCACGTGCGCAGCCTCAACTCGCACGGCATCGTCGCGATCCGCGACAAGG
>CAZBGV010000255.1:0-1853 GCA_964491485.1 uncultured Woeseiaceae bacterium
GTGCAGGTGGGTGCCGTGCAGACCTGCCGCGGCTCGCACACGCACTCGGTCGTTTCGGGGCCGGACGAGGACGGCAAGATCATCGTGTACGTCTCCGGCACGTCGACGGTGCGTGACGAGGAAGAGCTCGCCGGCTGCATCGGCGACATCCCCGGCGACGAGCGCACCGCGCTGTTCCGCATCGACGTGATCGAGGTGCCGGTGGACGATCCGGGCAGCGCGCGCATCGTCGATAGCCCTGCCGTGTTCGCCGATCCCGAAAAGGGCATCATGGCCGGCCTGTGGCGCGGCGGCGATCACGGCGATGACACGCAGGAGACCAGCCGCACCGATCAGTGCCACGACATCACCGTCTTCCCCGAGCTCGGCATCGCGGCGGGCGCATGCTCGGGCAACGGCATTCTCTTCGACATCTCGGATCCGCTGCATCCCGAGCGCATCGACGTGGTGGTGGACAAGGGCTTCGCCTACTGGCATTCGGCGACCTTCAACAACGACGGCACGAAGGTGCTGTTCACCGACGAGTGGGGCGGCGGCAGCCGCCCGCGCTGCCGCGCGTACGATCCCCTCGACTGGGGCGCGGATGCGATCTACGAGATCGTCGACGGCCGGCTCGAGTTCCGCAGCCATTACAAGATGCCGGCGCCGCAGGTGGAGCAGGAGAACTGCGTCGCGCACAACGGCTCGATCGTGCCGGTGCCGGGCCGCGACATCATGGTGCAGGCGTGGTACCAGGGCGGCATCTCGGTGGTCGATTTCACGGATTCGGCGCGCCCGGTCGAGATCGCGTATTTCGATCGCGGGCCGATCGATGCCGACGACTTGGTGTTCGGCGGCTACTGGTCCGCGTACTGGTACCAGGGACGGATCTACGGCACGGAAACGATGCGCGGCCTCGACGTGTTCGGGCTCGTCCCCAGCGAGTACCTGAGCGCCGACGAGATCGCCGCGGCCGCACGGGCGGAATACCCGGACGGCCGCTTCAACCCGCAGCAGCAGCTCCGGGTCACCTGGCCGGCCGAGCCGGTGGTGGCGCGCGCGTACATCGACCAGCTCAACCGCAGCGAGTCGCTGCCCGAATCCGTGGCCGCCGACCTGCGCCAGGCGCTGGATCGTGCGGACGAGCGGCTGGCCGACAACCGCCGCGACCGTGAAGTCGCGAAGCGGCTCGACAAGCTGGCGGCGGACGTCGCCGCGATCGGGGGCAACGACGTCACGGCGAAGCGCAGCGCCGCGCTTGCCGAGACCCTGGGCGGCATTGCGGACCGTCTCCGGGCCGGCGGACGGCTTCGCGGCGGGGCGTGAGCCCCGCCGCGCCGCCCCTCGCGGCGGCTGCCTGCGATGAAGCACACCTTCTCGTTCGACCAGGCGTACTACGACTGCTTCTACGGTGAGCGCCGCCCGCGCCGCGAGGACGAGGAGGAGACGGCGCTGCTCGGCGATGTCGTGTGCGCGTACCTGCGCTATCTCGGCCAGCCGGTGCGCACGGTGCTCGACATCGGCTGCGGCATGGGCCTGTGGCGCGCCGTCATCGCGAAGCACTTCCCGCAAGCGCGTTATCGCGGCGTGGAATTCAGCCGCTATCTCTGCCGCGAGCACGGCTGGACGCACGGCTCCGTCGTGGACTTCAAGGCACGCTCGCCGTTCGATCTCGTGATCTGCAACGACACGCTGCAGTACCTGTCCTCCGCGGAAGCGGCGGCGGCGATCGACAATCTCGCGCGCCTGTCCCGGGCCGCGCTGCTGTTCGGCGTCCTCACCCGCGAAGACTGGGAGGAGAACTGCGACCCGGCGCGCACCGACGGCGACGTGTACCTGCGCAGCGGCGGCTGGTACCGCCGCCGCCTGGGCCG
>CAZBGV010000255.1:1953-3790 GCA_964491485.1 uncultured Woeseiaceae bacterium
TCGAGGTACTCGAGCGCGCGATCCGCATCGTTGCGCAGGCTCGCAATCGCCGCCCGGTAGTAGGCCACGACGCCGGGAAAGCCGGTTTCCCTGGCGAAGGTCGCGAGATGCTCCTCCGCTTTCGCAATGGCGGCATCGGCAGCCTGGCGGGCGCCGGCGAGCTGCCGGGCGCGCGCGAGGAACAGGGCCGGCCAGTAGCCGGAAATCATGTCCCAATGATTGTCCAGACGTGCCGGGTTGCTTGCGGCGATCGATTCGTACTCGCGAAGCGCGATCGCGGTGTTGCCGTTCAGCAGCGCCGATAGCGCGCGATACGGCGCGAGGTCCGCTCGTTCCGGAAAGCGCAGGCTGTATGCCTGGATCGTCTCTGCGATGTCCGCAGTGTTGCCCTGGTACTGGTGCCATGCCAGCAGGCCGTCGAGCTGCGACACCGGGTCGCTGGCGCGGGCGAGGCCGGCTTCGAGCCATTCCAGGCTGCGCGGGTAATCGCCGAGCTCGAGCAGCACGCGGCCGAGCTCGGTATGCGCGTGGCTCTGCCGGATGCCTTTCTCGATTCCGGACTGGTACCACCTGGCCGCTTCGACGTGGCGGCCTTCGAGCCAGCTCAGGTACGCCATGCCCCAGAACGCATTCCGGTAATGCGGGTCGATCTCGAGTGCACGCCGCAGCAGCCGGTCCGCTGCGTCGTATTCGCCCAGCTGGGCGAGCAGCGTGGCGTGCATCGTGATCGTGTGGGCATTGATCGGATCCTTGCGCAGTGCGCGCGCCGTCAGTGCGAGCGCCTCGCGGTTGCGGCCCATCGAGCGCAGCGTCCAGGCCTGCATGGTGATCGCGCCGGTGACGTTCGGATCGAGGCTCACCGCGAACCGGAATGCCGCCAGCGCATCGGTCAGCCGGTTCTCGTAAAACGCGAGCAGTCCGCGCGCATGCCAGGCGGCTGCGCAGCCCTGGTCCAGCTCCAGCGCTTTTGCCGTGAGGCTCTCGACCTCGCTCTGCACGTCCGCAATCGGCAGCTCGGCATACTGGCTCGTCAGCGCCAGCGTCTGCGCCAGGCCCGCGTAGGCGCGCGCGAATCCGGGATCGAGGTCGATGGCACGGCGAAACTCGCGGGCGGAGAGCTCCAGGTCCTCCGCCGTACTCTTGCGCTGCAGGTGCTTGCCGAGCAGGTAGGCCTCCAGCGCTTCGGGCGTGGTCTGGGCCGGCGTGCCGCGCAGTCCTTCGACGATTCCGGAAAGCCGCGGCTCCAGGGCCGCCCCGACTTCGAGCGCGACGTTTTCCTGGATCGCGAACAGGTCGGAGAAGGGACGTTCGTAAACGCGGCTGAACAGGTGAAAGCCGGTCTGCACGTCGACGAGCTGCGCGCCGATGCGCACGCGATCGTCCTGGCGCCTGACGCTGCCCTCGAGCACGTAGGCCACGCCGAGGTCGCGGCCGATCTCGCGGATGTCCTTGCTGGTGCCCTTGAAAGCAAACGACGACGTGCGCGCGACGACGGCGAGCGCATTGACGCTCGCGAGCCGGTGAATCAGCTCGTCGGACAGGCCGTCGCTGAAGTACTCGAGCTCGGGGTCGTCGCTCAGGTTCGCGAAGGGCAGGACGGCGATGCCGTTGGCCGCGAGCGGCGGCTCCGGCGGCGGTGCCGGTTGCCCGCCGTCCCCGCCCAGGGCGAGCCAGGCGGTCACGGCGAGCGCGAGGGCCAGTGCTGTGGCGAGCCAGGGAGCGGCCGGGCGGAGCCTGGACGGCCCGGCCCGCGCGGCCGAAGTCTCAGGCACCGTCGCGGCAAGCGGCTCGACCGGCCCGATCAGCCGGTAACCGCGACGGGCCAGCGTCTCGATGC
>CAZBGV010000256.1:0-3773 GCA_964491485.1 uncultured Woeseiaceae bacterium
TTCGTGACCGCACTGCTCGCGAATCCGGACGGCACGCTGTGGATCGGCACCGATTCCGGCGGCCTCGATCTTTTCGACCCGGCGACCGGCGTGTTCACGGCATGGCGGCACGTCGCGGGCAGCGCCGCCGGCCCGTCCGCGAACCGGGTATTGAGCCTGCTGCGCGGCGGCGACGGCGTGTTGTGGGTCGGCACCGAAGCCGGCCTGGACCGTTTCGATCGCGCCGCCGGTACCTTTGCGTCGCTCGGCGGCGATCCCGGTGCCGTGTACAGCCTCTACCAGGACGAAGCGGGAACGTTGTGGGCGGGCACCGCGCTCGGACTGTTCCGTATCGACGCGGACGCCGGCCGCGCGCAGCTCGCGGCGAGCACCGAAGCACCGGTGCGGGCGATTGCAAATGCCCTCGGCGCGAGCTTGTGGCTGGGCACCGAAGCCGGGCTGCTGCAGTTCGATGCGGGCGACGGGTCGCTCCGCGGGGCCACGATGCCGCTCGACGGCCGCGCCTATGTGCAGGCACTCCTCTCCGATCGCAGCGGCGCTTTGTGGGTCGCCACACGCGAAGGCCTTGGGCATCGAAGGCCGGACGGCGAATGGACCGTCTTCCAGAGCTCGAGCAGCGATCCGTGGAGCCTGCCCCGCAACGTGGTCTGGGCATTGCTCGAGGACACGCGAGGCGTGATCTGGGTCGGCACCTACGGCGGCGGGCTCGCGAGCTACGCGCCGTGGAAAAACGTGTTCCGCCGCTTTCTCCACGACCCGGACGTGCCCGCGAGCCTCGCGCAGGACATCGTGCTGCCGCTGTACCAGGATCGCGCCGGCCTGCTGTGGGTCGGCACTTATGACAGCGGGCTGGATCGGATCGATCCCGCGACCGGCCGCGCCCTGCATTTCCGCAACGATCCCGACGACCCGCGGAGCCTGTCCGGCAACGAGGTGCGCGCCATCCTCGAGGACAGCCGCGGACGGTTCTGGGTCGGCACCAATCGCGCCGGCCTGAACCTCATGGACCGTGAGACCGGAACGTTCACGCGCTTCCTGCACGATCCGAAAGATCCGGGAAGCCTCGCGCACGACTGGGTGCCGGCCCTGCTGGAAGCGCCCGACGGCGGACTGTGGGTCGGCACCTGGGGCGGCGGGCTCGATTACCTGGATCCGTCGACCGGAGTCTTCACGCATCATCGGCACCGGCCGGGCGACCCCGACAGCCTGAGCCACGACCGCGTCATCGCGTTGCACCGGGGCCGCGACGGCTACCTGTGGGTCGGCACGACCGGCGGCGGGCTCGACCGGTTCGATCCGCACACCGGCCGTTTCGAGCACTTCCGGCACGATCCGGACGACCCGGGCAGTCTCAGCCACGATGCCGTCGAGGACCTCTTCGAGGATGCACGCGGGCAGCTGTGGATCGCCACGCGCAACGGGCTAAACCGTTTCGACCCGGCGACCGGCCGCTTCCTCGTCTACCTCGAGAGGGATGGACTATCGGACAACCTCACGATCGGCGTGCAGGGCGATGCACGAGGCAACCTCTGGATCAGCACCAGTGCCGGCCTGTCCCGCTTCGATCCCGAGACGGAAACCTTTCGCAGCTTCCACGCCGGCGACGGGCTCGGCAACGACGAGTTCAACTCCTTCGGACACTTCGCCGGACGCGACGGCCTGCTCTACTTCGGCGGTATGCACGGCGTCGTCGCTTTCCGGCCCGAGGCGGTCCTCGTACCGGACCGGCCGGCACCGGTCGTGCTCACGGAACTGCGCCTGTTCAACGAGCCGGTCGTGCCGCGCCCCGACGACGACGGCGCATTGCTCACGACCAGCATCACGCGCACCGACTCGATCACGCTGAACCACCAACAATCGGTGATCACGTTCGAGTTCGCCGCGCTCGGGCTGACCGATGCCGGCCGCGTGCGCTATGCGTACCGGATGGACGGGCTGGACGAGAACTGGATCGAAACCGACGCGACGCGGCGCGTCGCCACCTTCACGCACCTGCCGGCGGGCACCTACCGTTTTCTCGTGCGGGCACGGAACCGCGCGGGCGCATGGGGTCCGGAGACCGGGCTCGCGGTCGTCGTGCGGCCGCCGCCCTGGCGCACGGGCTGGGCGTACGCGCTGTACGCCGCGGCCGGTCTGCTGCTGCTCGCGGCGGCGTTCCACTACTACCGGCAACGGCTGGTCGCGCAGCACCTCGCGCGCGAACGCGATGCGGCCGAGCGGGCGACGCGCATGAAGTCGGCGTTCCTCGCCGTCATGAGTCACGAGATCCGCACGCCGTTGAACGGCGTGCTGGGGATGCTGGAGCTGCTGGCCACGACCCGGCTCGCGGGCAAGCAGCGCGAGTACGTGCAGAGCATCCAGTACGCCGGGCAGGCGCTGCTGACGATCCTGAACGACATTCTCGATTACTCGCGCATCGAAGCCGAGCAGATCAGCTTCGAGCGCACGAGCTTCAGCGTACGCCGCCTCCTCGACAGCCTCGTCATGCTGATGTCGGCCCGCGCGGCGGATAAAGGACTGGTGCTCGAAGCCGACGTCGGCGAGGACGTGCCGGATACGCTCGCGGGCGATCCGGCGCGGCTGCGGCAGGTGCTGCTGAACCTGCTCGGCAATGCCGTGAAGTTCACGGACGCCGGTCGCGTCACGCTGCGCGTCCGGCAGCTCGATGCCGACGGAGCCGGCGTGCGCCTGCGGTTCGAAGTTGCCGATACGGGGCCCGGCATCGAGCCCGAGCGGCAATCGCTCCTGTTCCGGGATTACGTCCAGGCCGACCCGTCGATCACGCGTCGCTACGGCGGCACGGGTCTCGGCCTCGCGATCTGCAAGCGCCTGGTGGAAGCGCAAGGCGGCGCGATCGGGGTCGACAGCCGGCCCGGCGAAGGCGCGACGTTCTGGTTCCAGCTCGCCTTCGACACGGGCAGCGCGGAAGCCGTCAGCGGCGCCGACGAGTCGGCTCCCGCGGCCGTCACCCCCTTTCGGGTGCTGCTCGTTGACGACATCGAAATCAACCGCGAGGTCGCGGCCGGCCTCCTGCGCCTCGACGGCCACCACGTCGAAGAGGCCGAGGACGGCGAGCAAGCGCTGCAACGGATCGCCGCTGCCGATTTCGACCTGGTGCTGATGGACCTGCGCATGCCGGACATGGACGGTGCCGAAGCCGCTCGGCGTATCCGTGCCCTGTCCGAGCCGCTCAAGGCCGGCGTCCCGATCGTCGGCCTGACGGCGAGCGTCGCGCCGCACGAGGTCCGCCGCTGTCTCGACGCCGGCATGAACCAGGTGCTGCGCAAGCCGGTCACCCGCGACGCCTTGCGCCGGGCGCTCGCACCGGCCGCGTCCGTGACGGCGCCGCGCGCCGACGATGCCGTGCCGCTGCTCGATGAATCCTTGTTAGAGGAACATTGCCGGGCGCTCGGCGGCAGCCGACTGCGCGACATCGTCGAGCGGTTCCGGCGCAGCAGCACGGAGTTGCACGCAAGCCTCGCGGCCGCTGCACCGCGGGACGCGGCCGTCGTCCGCGAAGCCGCTCACCAGCTCGCCGGCGCCGCCGCCGGCCTGGGCTGCCTGCGGCTCAGCGAACGGGCCGGAGACCTGGAGAGCGCCGCGATTGCTGGTCGAGTGCAGCCCGCCTCGCTGGCCGGGCTCGAGGTGTGTCTGCGGGAAACATTGGCAGCGCTGGAGGACTGCCTGCGCAGGGTCGCCCCGGAGGAGGATGTGGCCCTGCGCTGAGACGCGGCTCCCCACGGGCCTGTACCGCTCGAGATCAAATGGGCGAA
>CAZBGV010000257.1:0-3733 GCA_964491485.1 uncultured Woeseiaceae bacterium
CCGCAGGACTTCACCATCGACCACCACGCCGAGGCCGCCGGCCTGCCGCACGCCGGCATCGAGATCCGCCAGGACCTCGTCGCAGACGCGGCGGGCGTGACCCGTGTCGCCGACGTCCTCACCCGCATCGTGCAGGGCTTCCCGCCTTCCCTCTACACCCACCCCTCCGGGTGGCACGACGGCCCGCTTTAGGTACGAGAAAGTCAGGGTCGTGCCGGCTTGGTGCGCCCAAAGGCGCCTCGAAATCAGAGCCTGTTGAGCGATTGGGGGGTAACAGCGTCGCGTTGAGAAGCCGATTCAACAGATCATAATTTATGTCGGAAGATGCTAGTTTATTAGCCCTTCGTTTTGGTGATCACTGCGGATTCCCATCCTTGTTGCCGCAGGTCGACGTTCGAAGACGAGCCTCGCTTCACTGCGGATCCACTGCCTTTCGCGCATATTTGGGTTTGGCAATAATCTTCGTAACCGCCCAACAGGAGGTGTGATGCAGCCTGCCGAGCCTGAGCTCACGATCGGCGTCGAAGAGGAATACCTCCTCGTCGACAAGGAAACGCGCGCGCTCGTGGTCGATCCGCCGAAGTCGCTGCTCAGGGAATGCCGGGAGCACGTCGGCCGCCAGGTCACGCGGGAGCTCCTGCGCTCGCAAATCGAGGTCGGCACGTGCGTGTGCCGCACGGTCCAGGACGTGCGCGCCGATCTCGCGCGCCTGCGCCGCGGGGTGATCGACGTCGCCGGCCGGCACGGCCTCGCGCCCATCGCCGCCTCGACGCACCCGTTCAGCCAGTGGTCGGAACAGAAGCAGACCCGCAAGGAACGCTACGACGAGCTCACCGCCGAGATGCAGGCTGCCGCGCGCCGGCTGGTGATCTGCGGCATGCACGTGCACGTCGGCATCGGGGACGACGAGCTGCGCATCGACCTGATGAACCAGCTCAGCTATTTTCTGCCGCACCTCCTCGCGCTCTCCTGCTCGTCGCCGTTCTGGCACGGTCACGACACCGGCCTCAAGAGCTACCGTCTCACCATCTTCGACGCGCTGCCGCGCACCGGCATCCCCGAGCGCTTCCAGAGCTTCGCCGAGTACCAGCGCCACGTGGACGTGCTCATCAATGCGGGGCTCATCGACGACACCACGAAAATCTGGTGGGACCTGCGGCCGAGCGGGCGCTTCCCGACGCTCGAAACGCGCATCATGGACGTGTGCACGCGGCTCGATGACGCGATTGCGCTCGTGAGCCTGCTCGTGTGCATCCTGCGCATGCTCTACCGGCTGCGGATCGCGAACCAGCGCTGGCGCATATACACGTCCATGCTGATTCGCGAGAATCGCTGGCGCGCCATGCGCTACAGCTTCGACGAGGGCCTGATCGACATGGCGAAAGGGCGGGTCGTGCCGTTCGCCGACCTGCTCGACGAGCTGATCGCGCTCACGGCCGAGGACGCCGAGGCACTCGGCTGCGTCGACGAGATTGCGGCGACGCGCACCATCCTCGAGCGCGGCACGAGCGCACACCGCCAGCTCGACGCTTGCGCGGAGGCGAAAGCCGCGGGCGCCGACCGGGATGCCTGCCTGCGCGCCGTCGTGGACCGACTCATCGCCGATACGGCTTTCGGCGTCTGACGGTCCGACCCCGTCGGCGTGCCGGCCTCCACGGGCCGGCGCCGCCGCACGTACGCCGGCCGATTTCCCGGGAATGCGGCACAGGTCGCAGCGCATCACGCCCGCGGGTTCTACCATCCGGCGCATTCCGACGATCCGGGGGTGGAAGGAAGCCTGGTGACCGAAAGCCTGGAACTCATCGTGCCGGTCATGTTCGGCTTTTCGGCGATACTGTACGTCGCGCTCGCCGTCCGCGTCCTGCACCTCGCCAGTCCGGGTGAGTCGAACTCGGTCAGCTATTTCCTGCTCCTGAACGGTGCGCTCGTCGCCGGGGCGAGCCTTTCCTTCGCGGCCGGCGACACGGCGATGTACGGGCTCGGCCGCGTGCTCAGCTTCTTCGGCGGCGGATTCCTGCCGATCGTGTTCTACCTGATCTATCGCGATTACGTCGTCGGCCGCCCGCCGGCGCTGCTGCTCGGCGCGCTGTGCGTCATTCCGGCAATCACGACCGTGCTCGTGATCAGCAACCCGCTGCACCACCTGCTCTGGGAGGTCGTGCAAACGGGCAGCGGCCTCGAAGTCCTGCCCGGGCGCGAGCCACGCTGGCTGAGCTATGTCTTCCTGCCGTTCGCCTACGGGCTCTTCGGCTATGCCTTCGTGGCGCTCGCAGCGCGCGTGCAGACGATTGCCCGCGCGCAGCGGCGCCCCGTCGTGATGCTGCTGGCCGCCGCCGCGCTGCCGTACGCGGTGAGCCTTACGGATCGCATCACGCCGATCGCTCCGCCGGATTTCCCCGTCACCTCGTTCTCGCTGGCCGTCATGGTGCCGTTCTTCTGGTGGGCGACGGCGACCCTGCGGGTCCACGAGTTCACGCCGCTCGCCTACCAGAGCGTATTCCATTACCTGCAGGATGCGGTCATCCTGCTGGATCGCAGCAGCCGCATCGTCAGTGTCAACCGCCAGGCGGAGAAGCTGCTCAAGGCGCGCGAGTCGGAGCTCGCCGGCGCGCGCCTGTGGGAGGACCTGCCGGAAGCCCGCAGGCTGCTCTCGGAACGCCGGCCGGAAGGCGACGTGACGCAAACGCTGCGGCTCGCTCCCGGACGCTGGTTCGAAGTCACGAGCACGCCGCTGTTCGGTCCCTCCGGGCGCGACCAGGGTACCGTCGTCGTCTGCCGCGACGTGACCGAGCGCAAAGAGGCTTTGCGCGCGCTCTCCGACAGCGAGCACCTGATCCGGTCGCTGATCGAGCATTCCTCCAACGGGATCCTGCGCTTCTCGCGCGACAGGAACGAGGGCGCGCAGAGGTTCCGCTGCGTGTTCGCGAACTCCGCGGCCGAGCGCTTCCTCGACGAGGGCACGCTGGTCGGCATGCCCATCGAGAAGATTCCGCTGCTCGAGCCCGGCAGGCTGCTCGAGCGTTTCGGCGACCCGGAAGGCGAGGGCGCGCCGGTCACCTACGAAACGGCCCTCGAAACCGCCGAAGGCGAGCGCTGGCTGCGCATCATCGGCGAGCCGGTCGGCGGAGATTTCTCGGTCACGCTGATCGACATCACGCAACGCAAGCAAGCCGAGGACCGCATCCTCGCCGACGCCTTGCGCGATCCCCTCACCGGTGTGCTGAACCGGCGCGGCTTCGAAGCGCATGCCGGCGAACGCCTCGCCGGCACTTCGAGCGGCGCCGTTCTGTATCTCGATCTCAACCAGTTCAAGGCCATCAACGATCGCTTCGGCCACCAGGCGGGCGACGCGCTGTTGAAGGCCTTCGGCCACCGGCTCGAATTCTGCCTGCGGCCCGAGGACGTCCTCGCGCGTCTCGGCGGCGACGAGTTCGCGATCGTGTTGCCGGGCGTATCCGTCGAGGACGCAAAGCACGTCGCGCAGCGCCTGATCGAGACCGCCGGCGAGCCCTACATCATCCAGGGGCAGGAGATCGAGTGCAGCGCGAGCGTCGGCATCGCGCTCCTGCCGCAGGACGGCCGCGAGCTGTGGCAGCTGGTCGGCGTCGCCGACCGCGCGATGTACGACACCAAGGCCCCGCGGGAGCTCAGCGCCGCCGTGTCGTAGGAGCCCGCGATGCGGGCGAGCCGGCCACCATTGCGGTCGCCCGCATGGCGGGCTCCTGCGGGGAGG
>CAZBGV010000258.1:0-3694 GCA_964491485.1 uncultured Woeseiaceae bacterium
AAGCGCATGTCGATGTCGGTCGGCGGCTGCTTGGTCGCGATATCGAGCCCCTGGATGTCGTCGACCACCGCGAGGAAGCCGTGAAAATCGTCCACGAACGGCGGCACGGGCTGCTGCAGCGCCTGCCGGCCCTTCGCGACGCCGGCCTGCAGGTCGGCGAACAGCTCGCATTCGAACGGATCGGCTTCCATCGCGTCGAGGCGTGCCGCGTAGAAATCCCTGAGCGCCGGCAGGTCGAAGCTCATGCCGAACGAGAACAGCCCGCCGTGGGGCTGTCCGAGGCCGGGCACCGGCGCGGTGATCGTCTGCAGGCCCGCCGCGATGTCGCTGCGCAGCTCGAACACCGAATTCGAGCGGATGCGCTCGGCCGTCATTTCCGTGTAACCCGTCACCAGCCGCGGCACGAGGCCCGCCACCTGGCGGATCTCGTCGCGGCACACGTCGGAAAGCTCGGAATGATCGTGCTCCATCAGCGCGAGCAGGCTCTCGTTGACGCCGGACGGCTTGTCCAGGAAGGTGCCGGCGATACGCCGGACGTCCACGAGCCCCAGCCCGTAGGGCGTGAACCCGTACTTCTTCGCGAGCGCCCCGAGCTCGCCCGTGTCGGCGATGCTGTTGTCCGGCAGGGTAAGGCCGAGCACGCGCTTCAGCAGGTCGTCCGGCAGCGTCGCGGGGACGAACGCCGCGACCAGCTGGTCTTCGAGCACGGCCAGGATCACCTTCGCTTTCTCGCCGCCGGCATAGCGGTACGCATGGCCGTCGATGGAACCCGGGCTCATCGCCTTCCCGGCACGCTCCTCGACGCGCTTGACCGCGGCCTCGAATTTCGCGGCGTCGCTCAACGTGACGCGCAGCACCGGCAGCAGGCCGACGCCATAAATGGCCACCTGCGAATCGCGATCGATGCCGGCCTCGGGAATGCCCTCGGGCGTGACCATCGCCGCGAGCTCCTCGACGATCGCGCTCACGCGCTGCCGCTCTTCAGGCTCCAGTACGGGTTTCCCGCCGTCGGCAGGCGGCTCATTGAGGGCGGCCTTCAGCACCGTCGCATAGGCCTTGGCGATGCGGGCCGCGTTCTCGCCCATTTTGTCGGCCACCTCGTCCGGCGCCGTCTCGAGTGCCGCGAACACGTAGGGCGTGTCCGCCGGCACGTACGCGAGGATTTCCGCGTCCGGGATCGCGGTATCGTCCGCTCCCTTCGAGCACGCGACCGCCAGCAGCGGCACGGCCAGCGCGAGCCATGCGCGCGCGTATCGGTTGGCAATTTGCATGAGTCGGAATCCCCAGTGAGTGTCGGCGGAACGCTAGTTCTCTGCTGAGCTTCGGTCGCCGACCGGCATCACAAGCGAGCGATTTGCGTCCGCCGCACATTATATAGGCTGCCGCACCCGGCCGGGCAGGAGTTCTGCCCAGGGGCCGTTCTGCGACCCGGGGCACCTCCGGTAGGATTGCCGGCATGGAGATCGAGATTCGCGACGTACGGCCGGAAGAGCTCGCAACCGTGCTGGCGCTGAACGAAAGCGCCGTGCCGCACGTCAACAGCATCCCGCTCGCGCAGCTGGAGAAGTTCCGGCGCGAGGCGCCCTGGTTCCGCGTGGCGGTAGCCGGCGGCAGGATCGGCGGCTTCCTGGTCGGCCTCACGCCGGAGGCGGACTACGGGAGCCCGAATTTTTTGTGGTTCCGGCGGCGTTACGACGCCTTCGGTTACGTGGACCGGGTGGCGATCGCCGAGGACGCCCGCCGCTGCGGGCTCGGCAGCCGGCTGTATGCCGACTTCGAGCGGCACTGCCGCCGCCTGCCCCGCCTCGTCTGCGAGGTGAACCTGGTGCCGCCGAACGAGCCCTCGATGCGCTTCCATGAGCGGCAAGGGTTCGTCAAAGTCGGCGAGCAGGCGGTGGACGACAAGATCGTCGCGATGCTCGTGAAGGAACTATAATCCGCCGCTTTTCCGACCGGGTGCCGGTGCGCCTCCCATGTCCAGAGTCGAGCTGCTTCGCAACATCGCCATCATCGCGCACGTCGATCATGGCAAGACCACGCTCGTCGACCGGCTGCTGCAGCAGTCCGGCACGCTCGGGCCGCGCGCCGCCGTCCCCGAGCGCGTGCTCGACTCCAACGACCTGGAGCGGGAGCGCGGCATCACCATCCTCGCGAAGAACACGGCCATTCGCTGGGGCGAGTACCGCATCAACATCGTCGACACGCCGGGTCACGCCGATTTCGGCGGCGAGGTCGAGCGGGTGCTTTCCATGGTCGACAGCGTGCTGCTGCTCGTCGATGCGGTCGACGGGCCGATGCCGCAGACGCGCTTCGTCACGCAGAAGGCGTTCGCGCAGGGGCTCAAGCCCATCGTCGTCATCAACAAGGTCGACCGCGACGGCAGCCGCCCGGAATGGGTGCTGAACCAGACGTTCGACCTGTTCGACCGCCTCGGTGCGAGCGACGAGCAGCTCGACTTCCCGGTCATTTACGCCTCGGCGCTGGCCGGCTACGCGAGCACCCGCCCGGACGTCCGTGAAGGCGACATGACGCCCCTGTTCGAGTGCATCGTGAGCGCGGTACCGCCGCCGGAGGTCGATCTCGACGGTCCCCTGCAGCTGCGGATCTCGAGCCTGGCGTACGACCCGTACGTCGGCGTGCTCGGCGTCGGCCGCATCCGCCGCGGGCGCATCGAATCCAACCAGGCGGTGAGCGTGGTTGCCGCGGACGGCAGCGTGCGGCGGGCCCGCGTGCTGGAGCTGTTCGGCTTCCACGGGCTCGAGCGCCGCAAGATCGACACGGCGAGCGCGGGCGACATCATCGTCGTTTCCGGCGTCGACGAGCTCGCGATCTCCGATACGATCTGCGCGCGCGAGCAGCCGGAAGGCCTGCCGCCGCTCGCCGTGGACGAGCCGACGATCAGCATGACCTTCCAGGTGAACAAATCGCCGTTCGCCGGCCGCGAGGGCAGGTTCCTCACCAGCCGGCAGATCCGCGAACGGCTCGACGAAGAGCTGAAGCACAACGTCGCCCTGCGGGTTGCGCCCACCGACGATCCGGACAAGTTCCGGGTCTCCGGCCGCGGCGAGCTGCACCTTTCGGTGCTGATCGAAACGATGCGGCGCGAGGGCTTCGAGCTCGCCGTGTCCCGCCCCGAGGTCATTGTCCAGGACAGCGACGGCGTGCGCACCGAGCCCTGGGAGCAGCTCACCGTGGACGTCGAGGAGGCGCACCAGGGAGCGGTCATGTCGCGCCTCGCCGAGCGGCGCGGCGAGATCCAGAACATGGTGCCGGACGGCAAGGGTCGCGTACGGCTCGATTACCGCATCCCCACCCGCGGCCTGATCGGCTTCCGTACCGAGTTCCTGACGGCCACCTCCGGCTCGGGACTCCTCTACCACGTGTTCGACCGCTACGACCGCTGGCTGCCGTTCGCGCTCGGCGAGCGCCAGAACGGGGTCCTCGTCTCCAACGTCGCGGGCAAGGCCCTCGCCTACGCCCTCTATAATCTTCAGGACCGGGGCCGTCTCCTCGTCGGACACGGCGACCCGGTGTACGAAGGCATGATCGTCGGCATCCATTCGCGGCGCAACGACCTGACCGTGAACCCGACGAAAGCCAAGCAGCTCACGAACATCCGCGCGGCCGGCAGCGACGAGAACATCCTGCTCACGCCGCCGATCCGCTTCTCGCTCGAGCAGGCGCTCGAGTTCAT
>CAZBGV010000259.1:0-3672 GCA_964491485.1 uncultured Woeseiaceae bacterium
GAGCTGCCCGGACGGGGATGGCTGCGCAAGCGTCCGGTCTATGTAAGACTCCTTCACATGAGAAGAAGACACGGACACGGCCGCCGCGGCTATCACCACGGCAACCTGCGCGAAGCGCTCGTGCGCGCCGCTCTCGACCTCATTGCGGAGAAAGGGCCGGCGGGCTTCACCTTCGCGGACGCAGCCCGCTCGGCGGGCGTCAGCTCGGCCGCGCCTTATCGCCACTACCGCGACCGGGAAGCGCTGCTCGTCGAAGTCGCGCTCCGCGGTTTCGAGATGTTTGCCGCGCGGCTCGAGCAGGCGTGGGACGAAGGACGTCCCGAGCCGCTCGCGGCCTTCGAGAACCTCGGCCGCGCTTATCTCGCGTTCGCGCGCGAAGAGCCCGCGTACTACTCGGTGATGTTCGAGGCCGGCGTCGACATCGATGCCGATCCCGAGCTCCGGCAGGCGTCCGATCGCGCCTTCGGCGTGCTGCGCTCGGCGGCGGAGACCCTGTGCGCGCTGCTGCCGCGCGAAGAGCGGCCGCCGGCGGCGATGATGAGCCTGCACGTCTGGGCCATGTCGCACGGCATTGCGTCGCTGTTCGCGCGCGCGGATGCCGGCCGGCGCAAGCTGCCGATGCCGGCCGAGGATCTCCTGGATGCCGCCGTGCTCGTGTACCTGCGGGGGCTCGGCTTCGCCGGCGGATCGCGGGCCGGGGGGTTGACAGCCGGCCGTCGCTCACCCACCATGTAAATGTTATTAACATTTACTTCGAGGGCGACGGGATGGAGATCATTGGCAGAATCGACGAGATCGGGAAGCCGGCGTGGATCGGCCTGCTGGTTTTGAGCTTCATCCTGTTCTGGCCGCTGGGCCTCGCGCTTCTCGCTTTCCTGATCTGGAGTGGACGTATGGGATGTTGTGGAAGACACGGCGGCATGGGCCGCCGTCACGCGCGTATGCACGAACGCATGCATGAACGGATGAGGCAAGCGCCTGGCCGCTGGTATCGAAGCCATTCGAGCGGCAATGTCGCCTTCGACGAGTACCGCGAGGCCACGCTGCGGCGGCTGGAAGAGGAGCAGCGCGAGTTCCGCGACTTCCTCGACCGGCTGCGTCATGCGAAGGACAAGGCGGAGTTCGACCAGTTCATGGCCGAGCGCGCCCGGCCGCGGCCGGAGGGCGAGGAGAGCGCGAGCGAGTGACGCGCGCTCGCCGCCCGTGCGACAGGAAGCTCGCCGGCGGATTCGCGATCGTGGTCGCCCGCATGGCGGGCTCCTGCGGGAGCCCGGTGTGAATTCCCGGCAAGCGGCGGGTTATTGCGCCAGCGCGATGTAGAAGCCGAGGGTCAGCAGGACGACGATCGCGGAGACCAGTTTCGCGTGGCGCCACGGCGTGATGTCGACGGGTGCCTCCCGTGTGACGCCGACCGGCGACTCCGGCGTGACGCCGACGGACTCCGTCGGCGCGGCGCCGACCGCGGCGGGCGCCGGCCGCAGCGCGCTGATCGCGATCATGAGCACCACGGTCAGCACGAACACGAATGCCAGGAAGTGCAGGAAGTGCACCGGCTCGCTCCGCCCGAGGAGCAGCATGAGCCAGGCCTGGATCTGGTCGAAGAACGCGAAGTTAATGAGATAAAACACGATCGGCCCCGCGATGAGCGCCGTCTTGGCGGCGGGCGCCGAAATGCGGCGCGTGAACAGCGCCGCGAGGATCACCGCGAGCATGGGCCCGAAGAACGTCGCGTTGATCTGCTGGAGGTAGTTGTAGAGGCTGCCGCTGGTGTCGATGTGGGGCGCCGCGAGCATCGCCGCGACCGCGAGCACGATGCTGCACCAGACTCCCGAGATCACGAGCTCGCGGTCACTCGCCGAACGGCGGATCAGCGGCCGGTAGACGCCGAAGCTCCACAGCGTCGCCGCGCTGTTCAGCACGCTGTTGAACGTGGTCAGCACCGCACCGACCATCACGGCAGCGAACAGCCCGGTCAGCGCGTCCGGCAGTACCGCTTTCACGAGCTCGGGGTAGGCGAGGAGGTAATCCTCGGGCCCCAGCCGGTCCTTGAACAGGTGCCAGGCGATCACGCCGGGCAGCACGATGATGAACGGGCCGAGCAGCTTCAGGAACGCGCCGATCAGCACGCCTTTCTGGCCTTCGGCCAGGTTCTTCGCCCCGAGTGTGCGCTGCAGGATCGACTGGTTGACGCACCAGAAGAACACCTGGTTCACGATCATGCCGGTGAACAGCACGCCGAAGGGCAGGAAGCTGCCCGGCTCGTTGCCGGTGATGTCGAACTTCGCGCGCTCCTCCGTGTAGACGGCGGTCAGGCCCGCGAAGGGATTGCCGTCACCGGCGGCCGCGAGCCCGAGCGCCGTGACGAGGAGCCCCACGGCGAGAAAGCCGACGCCGTTCAGCGTGTCCGAGATCGCGATGGCGCGCAGCCCGCCGAAGATGGCGTACAGCGCGCCGAGCGTGCCGACACCCCACACCAGCAGCCAGCGTGCCTGGTCCATGCCGATCCCGAACGTCGCCGACACGTCGAACAGGCTCTCGAGCCCGCTGGCGCCGAACAGGAGCACCACGGGGAGGATGGCGACGGCATACGAAAGCAGGAACAGCAGCGACATGATGACGCGCGTCGTCCCGTCGAAGCGCCGCTCCAGGAAATCCGGGATCGTCGTGACGCCCATCTTGAGATAGCGCGGCAGGAACACGAGCGCCGTCAGCACCATCGCCAGCGCCGCGGTGGTCTCCCAGGCTGTCACCGCGATCGTGTGCTTGAACGCGTCGCCGTTCAGCCCGATCAGGTGCTCGGTCGAAAGATTGGTCATGAGCAGGGAGCCGGCGATGACCCACGCCGTGAGGCTGCGCCCTCCGAGGAAGTAGCCGTCCGACGTGCCCGTGACCTGGTGGCGGCGGGTGGCGAGCCACGTGAGAGCCGCGACCAGCAGCGTGAAACCGAGGAAGCCCGCGACGGTCATCGACTCATCCCCCGAGGTACCGGTTCACGAACGCCACCGTCTCCTTCAGGCATTGCAGCACGGCGAGACCCCCTTTGCGCCGGCGCGGCAGTCAGCGGGCCGGCTTTCTTGTTGGTCTTTCGACTTATGGTCGTACTTTACCCGACGACAGTGGCAGGAAAAGTGATTCGGGTCCGGGATCGCGCGAAAATGGGCCGGCGATGAGACAAGCGCCATGAAAATTTGGGTGGATGCCGACGCATGTCCCGGCGTCATCAAGGACATCCTGTTCCGGGCGGCCAATCGCACGGGCACACTGCTGACGCTCGTCGCCAACCAGCCCGTGCACGTGCCGGCGTCGCCGTTCATCCGGACGATCCGGGTCGGGTCCGGCTTCGACGTGGCCGACAACGAGATCGTGAGGCGGGTCGAGGCGGGCGATCTCGTGATCACCGCGGATATCCCGCTGGCCGCCGAGGTCATCGAGAAAGGCGGACATGCGCTCAATCCGCGCGGCGAGCTCTACACGACGGAGAACATCCGGGCGCGGCTCAACATGCGCGATTTTCTCGACACCCTGCGCGCCAGCGGGGTGAGCACCGGCGGCCCCGCGGCACTCGGGCAGAGAGACCGGCAGGCGTTTGCCAACAGCCTGGACCGGTTCCTGGCTCGGCAACGCAAAGGCTGAGCGGCAGCATCGGCGCGGCGGGCGGGCGTCGCGGTCGCC
>CAZBGV010000260.1:0-3671 GCA_964491485.1 uncultured Woeseiaceae bacterium
CCGGGCCGCCCAGGGTAATCGATCGTGAACCCGAGGCCGCGGCTCGCTAGAATTAGCACCTTTTCAGCATCTGGTTCGAGTGGCCGCCGATGCCTTCTGCATCCGTCCCGCAAGAAACGCTTTCCGAGTTCCTCAATGGCGCCATTCGGGAGATCCTCGAGCACGAGGACCCCGACCGCCTCTTCGAGTGGCTGCGCCGTGAGCTGGCCCGCGATCCCGCGCGCGAAGCATTCAGCCTGCGCGACGAGGCCGACGCCAGGGCAGTCGCGCAGGCCATCGGTCGCAGTCTGTGGAACGTGATGCCGCTCCCGGGCAACGACTTCCGGCCGAAACCGCTGCCGACGCCGGGCCGGAACGATCCCTGTCCCTGCGGTTCGGGCCGCAAGTTCAAACGTTGCTGCGCCAATGCCCCCGCGCTGCCGTCTCTCGCCAATGACGAGATCTGGCTGCTGCTTCTCGGGCAGATGCCGGCGCGGGTGAAGCGTGAGGCGATCGCCGCCGGTAAGGTTCCGATCCCTGCGCTGATCGGCGCTGCCGGCGAGCTCTTTGACGAGGGCGAACCCGCGAAAGCGCGCGACCTCCTCGAGCCCGTGTTCAGCGGCACGATTCGGGGCAGCAGCGGGGATTACGATGTCGCATTGAACCTCCTCTGCAACATCTACGACGAGCTCAGTCATATAAACAAGAAGAACGCGCTGCTCGAGCGCATCATCGAGGAGACCCGCCGCTCGCCGTTACGTTCCGGTGCGTTGCAGCGCCGCGCCGCCATCAGGATGGATGCGGGTGACCGCGAAGGTGCCTGGGCGGATTTCCAGGCCGCGCAGCGGGACGACCCGAAATCCCCTTCCGTCGGCCTGCTGGAGGTGCAGCTCCTGCTTTCCGAGCAGCGTCCCGAGCGGGCGCGGGAGCGCGCGCGCTTCTGGGCCAGGCGCCTGCGGAGCATCGGCTTTTCGGATGAGGAAGGCGGTCCGGTCTCGTTCATGGAAGGCATAGCGCGAGATCCGTATGCAACGATGGCGGATGTCGGTGTCGACATGGCCGGCGGTGCCGGCCGGCGCCTGCTGCAATGGCTGGAACGGGTCGATGAGCGTCCATTGCCTGAATATCGCGTCGCCAGCGAGCCGCCGACGCTTCCGCCGGATGGCGGCGATGAGAACGCTCGTGACCTCCAGGGGATCATCGAGCGGCTGCGTAACCTCGGCATCGCCGAGGCGCAACTGGCCCCGGCCGTCGCTGGCATCCGCGCAGAGATCGCCCGCCTTGACCGCGACGGCCATGGTGAGCTCCTCGATGAGATGGATGAGCTCGACGAAGAGACGGATGAGCAGGAGATGCTGCGGGATATGGCGGAGGAGCTCCGGCCCGAGGCTGCGCGGGACGACGACTCGCTCTTCCTGCTCTCACCGTCGCCGGTTTCGGCACTCGAGCGGGAATGGCACGTCGTGTTTCCGCTGCCGAAACCATACTCCATTCAGCGAACGACCTTCGGCGACGAGGATGCCTGGGACCCGGACGAAGAAGACGAGTGGATGACGTTCCTCGAAGCGCACCCGGAAGCCTTCGACAGCCTGGACATTCTGGACGACATTGCCACGGCGGTGGAAAACCATCCGGAGCGAGAGACCGCCGGCATCGCTCAGCAACTCCTCGCACCACTGCTGGAGCGCGCGCGGGCCATAGTCGAGCACGCGCTGTCGAGCGTCGAGCAGCCACGACTGTACTGGCATTGGGCCGAGAACCGTCCGGCATTGCGCAGCCTCGTCCGGCTCGCGTACCGGAATCTCGAGAAGGGAGACGATCGCGCGGCTACCGAAGTTGCGCAAGCCGTCCTGGCCCTCGACCCGCACGACGGCCACGCCATGCGTGCGCTGGTGATCAACGGCTACCTGCGCCTCGGGGACGACGAGCGCGCAATCGAGCTCGCCCGGCAGTACCCCGAGGACCTGCACCCCGACCTGCCCTATGGTGAGGTGCTTGCCCTGTTCCGGCTCGGGCGGCGCGACGAAGCGCAAGCAGCGCTCGATCGCGCCAGCGAAGCGCTGCCGAAGGTGCCGCGATTCCTGATCGCGGAAAAAATTCGGCAACCCCGGCTGGATCCGATCGGCATCAAGATCGGCGGCGACGACCAGGCCTGGCTGTACCGCGAGGAGATGCGGGACGTCTGGAACGCGACGCCCGGCGCGCTGGAGTGGCTGCGAGCCGGCTCGAAGCGTGCAAGCCGCAAGCGCTGACGGACAAAGTATGCCGCCGATGCTGCCGCGCGTGCGCGTCATCGATTTGGTCGTGGAGAAGTTCGGCGACGCTCCGCCCTGAAAGCAGCTGAAGGCGGCCGCAATCGGGATCCATGCCCGGATCGGAGGGTGTGCGGATTGCGGAGTCCGCGCCCCCGGCCTACAGTGTCTCGCAGACACCCTCGCCGGGGCTCCGCAACGCGACCAGGTCTCTCGACGATCAGGACCCAAGCCCATGCGAACGATCGTACGCCGGACCCTGCTCGCCACGACCGGAATACTCCTTCAGTCAGTGCAAGCCGCCACACCCACCGAAGACATGGCGCAGGCCGCCCAGGCCTTCCTGGCGGCGCTCGACGGGCAGGCGCGCGCAACCGTGCAGTTTCCGTTCGACGCGGAGGAGCGTTTCAACTGGCATTTCGTCCCGAAGTCGCGCGCCGGTCTGGCGCTGAAGCGCATGTCGGCCTACCAGCAGCGCCTCGCGCTCGAGCTGCTCCGGGCAGGCCTGAGCGAGAAGGGATACACCAAGGCCGAGACGATACGCGCGCTGGAACCGGTGCTTGCCGAGATCGAGCAGAACCCGGCCCGTCGCGATCCCGAGCTGTACTACGTCACCATTTTCGGCGAGCCATCGACGACCGGCACCTGGGGCTGGCGTTTCGAGGGGCACCACATTTCGCTCAACTGGACCATCGTCCGCGGCACCTCCATCGCGTCCACTCCGCAGTTCCTCGGCAGCAATCCGGCCGAGGTCCGCAGCGGCCCGCTGCGCGGCACGCGCGCACTCGCCGCCGAAGAGGACCTGGCCCGCGCGCTGCTCGGCAGCCTGGATGACGCGCAGCGGGCGCAGGCGGTGATTTCGCCGGAGGCGCCCGCGGACATTCTCACGTCGAACGCGCGCAAGGCCGCCGCGCAGGCGGAGAAGGGCATAGCATACGCCGAGCTCTCACGGGAACAGCGCGGCCTCCTGCTGGCCGTCATCGAGGAGTACGCCGGAGTGCAGCCGGAGGCCGTGGCCCGGGAGCGTATCGAACGGATACGTGCGGCGGGATTCGATGGGATTCGCTTTGCCTGGATGGGCGGGCGGAATCGCGGCGAGCGGCATTACTACCGGATACAGGGGCCGACGTTCCTCATCGAGTACGACAACACGCAGAACGGTGCTAACCACATTCATTCCGTGTGGCGGGATTTTGATGGGGATTTCGGGGTGAACTTGCTGGAGGAGCATTACAGGCATTCGGCGCATCACCAACGGTGAATGCGGTGCGATGTTGGTCGCGCGCATGGCGCGCTCCTACAAGGGGCTAGGGTTCTACCGTCCAGGCCGCGTCCCAGGATTCGACCTCGTAGCGGTCTGTGACCGGGAAGCCTGGCGGCCGGCGGGACTCGAGCCGCGGGTCGAAGCGGATCCGGGTGGCATAGCGCGGTTCGGTGGCG
>CAZBGV010000261.1:0-3668 GCA_964491485.1 uncultured Woeseiaceae bacterium
AGGACACCTTCAGCAGCGAGACCGCGATCAACCTCGACCAGTCCGACCCGATCGCCGAGGCGGACTTCCACATGGCGTACGGCCTGTACGACCAGGCGGCCGATCTCATCAACGGCGCGCTCGCCGTGGAGCCCGAGCGCCAGGACCTGATGGCGAAGCTCTGCGAAATCTACTTCGTCTGGGGCAACCGCGATGCGTTCGTCGACGCCGCGGAACGCCTGGACGACCAGCTGGGCGGCGAGTCCACGCCCGACTGGGAGAAGATCGTCATCATGGGCCGGCAGATCGCGCCGGAGCACCGCCTGTTCGCCGGTTCGGCGGCGGGCGCGACGCGCGCGGTCGACCTGACGCTCGACGAGGGTGCTGCCGAGCTCGACATGGATCTCGCCGCCGGGCCCGACGGGCAGGTCAGCGAGATCGTCGATCTCGCGGGCTCCGGGGACAACGAGCAGAGCGGCATCGATTTCCTGTTCGACGACGAGCCCGACACCGGGGCATCCACCACCCGCGAGATGGCGCACCGCTCGGATTTCGATCCCACGGTGGAAAGTCCGACGATGGAGAGCACCGTCGAGACGCCGACGATCGAGCAGCCGTCCGGCTTCGGCGCGAAGCGCAGGGACATCTCGACGGAAGAAACGGCCGAGATCGATCTCGACGACCTGGGGCTCGATCTTCAGGATCTCGCCGCCAGCGGGCTCGGCGATCTCGACGACGACGTCACCGGGAACCTCGGCGATCTCGACCCCACGACCGAGAGCGGCGTGCTCGCGGCCAACGACGACGGCGACGCGACGGGCCGTAACCCGAGCCTTGCCGGGTTCGACAGCGAGCTCGACGAGGCGCTCGCGGCGACCAGCGAGATCCCGTCGCTGGACGAAGCCACGGGCAAGCGCCGGGCCCTGCAAGGCGATGAGCCCGAGGACACGGACATCGACCTCGACGCCACGCTGCTCGATGCCACGGGGCAGACCCAGGTGCTGTCCGACGAGGTGACGCTCGGGGACGAAGACCAGACCATGCTCGCGAGCCTGGACGACCAGGAATACGTCGCCACCACCGCCCTCACCGACCGCGATCTCAGCGACGACTTCGATTTCGCCAAGACCGAAGCGCTCGACAAATCCGCCTTCGACCGGGACAGCACCGGCGAGATGCCGCGCGCGGGCGGCGAGCTCGACCTCGATCTCGACGACCTCACGGCCGCCTTGCGCGTCAGCGAAGGCGACACCGTGGACCAGCCGCGCGACGACGCGACCGTCGAGCGGCCGCGCCTCGGCAAGGGCAACGTGGTCGATCTCGACTTCGGCGATCTGCTCGCCGACGACGAAGCGCCGACCGAGGCGCTGTCGCCCGACGATCTCTCCGACGACCTGCACGAGGCGCGCACGATGACCGAGGTCGGCACCAAGCTCGATCTCGCTCGCGCGTACGTCGACATGGGAGATCCGGAGGGCGCGCGCAGCATCCTCGAGGAAGTGCTCGAGGAAGGCGACGACGGCCAGCGCCAGCAGGCGCAGAAGCTGATCGACTCGCTCCCCGCCTGACGATTGCCCGAACGACGCCTCGCGCGCTTGCCCGTAGGAGCCCGCCACGCGGGCGACCGCGATTTTCGATTTGTGCCTCTTCGGGACCGCATCGTTCACGCACGTTTGCGGTACGGGGCTGGGGCTGCGCCGCGACCGGGGGAGCTCCCTCTCGGCGCCGACCACGAGCACGTCCAGGTCGTTTCGAGCCTCCAGTCGCCGGTGCACGCGGCTGCGGCATAATCGCGCGATGCGCATCGCGCTCGGCATCGAATACGACGGCACCGCGTACAACGGCTGGCAGCGGCAGAAGAGCGGCATCGGCGTGCAGGAGCGCGTGGAGGAGGCGCTGGCGCGGGTGGCGGACGAGCCGGTCGAGGCGGTGTGCGCGGGCCGCACCGACGCGGGCGTGCACGCGAGCGCGCAGGTGGCGCATTTCGACACGCGCGCGGAGCGCAGCGCGCGCAGCTGGGTGCTCGGCGTCAACAGCCATCTGCCGCCGGACGTGAATGCGCTGTGGGCCGTGCGCGTGCAGGACGACTTCCACGCGCGCTACTCCGCGCTCGCCCGCACCTACCGTTACCTGATCCTGAACCGCATGACGCGCTCGGCCCTGTGGCGCCAGCGTGCGTGGTGGCTGCACCGGCCGCTCGATATTGCGCCCATGCGCGAGGCGGCCGCCCGCCTCCTCGGCGAGCACGACTTTTCCGCGTTCCGCGCGGCCGGCTGCCAGGCGAAGACGCCGCGCCGCGAGGTGCAGGCGATCGATATTGCGCGCGATGGCGAGTGGGTGAGCATCGAGATCCGTGCCAACGCGTTCCTGCAGCACATGGTGCGCAACGTCGCCGGCCTGCTTGCCGCCATCGGCACCGGCGAGCGTCCGCCCGCCTGGGCGGCCGAGGTGCTCGCGAGCCGCGATCGGCGCCAGGGCGGCATCACCGCCCCGCCGCACGGCCTCACCCTCATCCGCGTCGACTACCCGCCGCACCTCGGCATCCCGCCGTCCCCGCCCGCGCGCCCCTGACCCCAGCCCCGCAAACGAAGGCACCCGCAGGAGCGCGCCATGCGCGCGACCGACGTGGCCCGCCCTCTCCGGGATCGCATCGTTCACGCACGTGGGCTGCGTTCGGTCGCGCGCGTGGCGGGCTCCTGCGGGTGCGTTCGGTCGCGCGCATGGCGGGCTCCTGCGGGTGCGTTCGGTCACCCGCGTGGCGGGCTCCTACGGGTGCGTTCGGTCGCCCGCGTGGCGGGCTCCTACAGTCGCGGCTCCGCCGGAAACGTGAGCGCTGGGGTCCGCAACGTGAGGCGGGGCAATGTCCGCGGTTGACGGATCGTTTAAGATGGCGGCATGAGCTGGTTCGAAAAGCTGATGCCCTCGCGGATCAAGACGGAGAAGCGCACGCGCTCCGTGCCGCAGGGCGTGTGGATCAAGTGCCCGAACTGCGACGCGCAGCTTTACCGCACGGAGCTCGAGCGCAACCTGAACGTGTGCCCGAAATGCGATCACCACATGCGCATCGGGGCGCGCCAGCGGCTCGACTGGTTCCTGGATCCCGACACCCAGGAGGAGATCGCCGCGGGGCTGGAGCCGCAGGATCCGCTCAAGTTCCGGGACAGCAAACGCTACCGCGACCGGTTGTCGCAGGCTCAGAAAAAGACCGGCGAGAAGGATGCGATGGTGGCGGCGAGCGGGGCGTTGATGGGGCAGCCGGTCGTCGCCTGCGCGTTCGAGTTCGCGTTCATGGGCGGCTCGATGGGCTCGGTCGTGGGCGAGCGTTTCGCGCGGGCGGCCGCGGTGAGCGCGGAGCGCCGCATTCCGCTGGTGTGCTTTTCCGCGAGCGGCGGGGCACGGATGCAGGAGGCGCTGTTTTCGCTGCTGCAGATGGCGAAGACGTCGGCGGCGCTGGCCACGCTCGGCAGGCTCAGGGTGCCGTACATTTCCGTGCTCACCGATCCGACGACGGGCGGGGTGTCGGCGAGTCTCGCGATGCTCGGCGACGTCATCATCGCGGAGCCGCGGGCGCTGATCGGGTTCGCGGGTCCGCGCGTGATCGAGCAGACGGTGCGCCAGAAGCTGCCGGAAGGTTTCCAGCGCAGCGAGTTCCTGCTCGATCACGGCGCCATCGACATGATCGTCGACCG
>CAZBGV010000262.1:0-3623 GCA_964491485.1 uncultured Woeseiaceae bacterium
CGGTTGACCGAGTCGCCGACCGCAAGACCCTCGAGCTTGTTGCGGAGCCGGGTCAACGGCGTCTTCAGGTCGTGGGCGATGCTGTCGCCGACGTGCCGGATGCCCTCGAGCAGGCTTTCGATCTGGTTGAGCATGGCATTGATGTTGACCGCCAGCTCGTCGTATTCGTCGCGAGCGCCGGTCACCGGCACCCGCTGGCGCAGATCGCCGCCGATGATCCGTCGCGCCGTGCGGTTGATGGCAGAGACGCGCCTTTGCGCGCTGATGCTCATCAGCAGGCCGCCGGCAAACGCGAGCAGCAGGCCGATGGCCGTGCCCACGAGCAGCGCCCTTTCGAAAGTCCGGTTGAGCTGCGTCAGCTCGCGAACGTCGCGGCCGACGAGGAGCAGCAGGTTTTGTCCGACGCGCAGCACCATGGCGCGAACCGGCACGACGCTGCCGCGTGCGGTCACCCGCTCGAACTCGAACCAGCCGCCGGTCGCGGTCAGGCCGGCCGGCCAACGGTCGAGATTCCCCGCCAGCGGGCGCAGGCTGCCGTCGACGAAGAGGTAGACGGAATGCCCTTCCGCATCGCGCCTGACGCGCTCGGCGACGACTTCGACGAGCCCAGCGAGCCCCGATCGCTCGTATTGCTCGGCGAGGCCGGAAATCTCCGCCTCGATGGTCGCATTGATCTGCCGGTTGAGACTGCCGATGGTCGACCAGTACAGGATGCCGAACAGCACCAGCACGGACACGGCAAACAGCCCCGTGTAGAGCAGCGTGAGCTGGAAGCTGCTGGTGCGCAGCAAAGTCCGCAGGTCGAGGCCGCTCGGTGTCATCGCACCACTTCCGGTGCGCCCGGGTACGCCACTCGAGCCCGTGACGGCCCGGCCGCCGGCATCACGTCGACCGCGTCGACGCCGCAGGCCCGCCGGCCTCGAGCCGGTAACCGGCGCCGCGCACGGTGTGCAGCAGCGGCTCGCCGAAATCGCGGTCCAGCTTGTTGCGCAGGCGGCTGATGTGGACGTCGATGACGTTCGTCTGCGGATCGAAGTGATAGCTCCATACCGCTTCGAGCAGCATGGTGCGCGTCACCACCTGGCCGGCATGCCGCATCAGGTATTCGAGCAGCATGAATTCGCGCGGTTGCAGATCGATCTTGCGCCCCGCGCGCTCGACCTCGCGCCGCAGGAGATCCATCTTGAGGTCGCCGACCCTGAGCACGGTTTCGCCGGCGCCGGACTCGCCGTGGCGGCGTCGCAGCAGCGCTTCGATGCGCGCCTGCAGCTCGACGAATGCAAAAGGCTTGACCAGGTAATCGTCGCCCCCGGCCTTCAGGCCTTTGACCCGGTCGTCGACCTCGCCGAGCGCGCTCAGGACGAGCGCGGGCGTGGTGATGTCGGACGCCCGCAGGGTGCGGATGACGGTCAAGCCATCGACACCCGGCAGCATCCGGTCGACGATCAGCGCGTCGTACGGCTCCGTCGTGGCGAGGAACAGGCCGTCTTTGCCGTTGTCGCTGCGATCGACGGTAAATCCGGCCTGTTCGAAGCCCTTCTTGACGAACGACGCGACATCGTCGTCGTCTTCTATGAGCAGCAGCTTCACCTCGATGCCATCAGTCCGGGTCAGGCGGGGCTCTTCATTTCGCGTGCCGCATCGCGGTCGATGCTGTAGATGGCGCTGATCGGATAGCGGAAGCCATCCACGATGACGCTGTCGAACTTCGCGTACACGGTACCGGCCGTCGATGTTACACCGATGGCTTGCGCGAAGGGCAGAGAGTTACTCGGCCTCGCAAGCTTCACCAGGTACGGCCGGAACGGCGTTGCCCAGATGATGAGCGTGTCGCGATCGATCGGCCGCCAGCCGTCGAGCCGGTGGGCGATCCAGATGCCGTCGACGGGTTTCATCGCATCATCGGCGGCGCTCTCGTTGCCGGCGGCTGCCTGGGCCGCGCCTGCCAGCCCAATGGCGATCAGGCCCGCGAGTATTCGGGTTCTGGTTCGGGTATCCATAACGCACCTCCTGCTTCTGTTTCTGCCACGGAACAATGCTGCGCCACGGCGCATGAAACGGAGCTGGCCGGATCATTAAGCTCCCGTAATGCGGGCGGTTCCATTAACGAAAGTTAATGTTCTCGTGAGGCCGGCTTAATCCGGCCGTTCGTATGCTTGCCCCGGAAAGTGGCGGTCGCCGACCGCCCAGCAGCACAGGAGCAGCAACATGAGCAGATGGCAATTTGCGCGACGCTCGACCGCGGTGGTCACCGTGCTGGCGGCCGCCGTGTCGGTGATGAGCTTCAGCATCGCATCGAAGGCGGCCGAGCGGTCCACCGAACCGCTCGCCGAGCCGCACGCCGTATTCGAGCAGCCGGCGAACGCACGGTCGTTCGCGGACGTCGTCCAGCAGGTGAGTCCGGCGGTCGTCAGTATCAAGGTGACGCAGGAAGCAAAGGCCGTGCCGGCCGGCCAGCTCGGGCCGTTTCCGGGCGCACCGGGTCGGACGCCGTTCGACGATTTCTTCGAGCACTTCTTCGGGGTTCCGGGAATGCCGCTGCAGCGCGGGCCGATGCAGGCGCTGGGATCCGGATTCCTGATCGACGGCGGCCGCTACGTCGTCACGAACAATCACGTGATCGACGGTGCCGACAAGATCGTGATATCGACCCAGGACGGCAAGCAGATCAAGGCGACGCTGGTCGGCACCGACCCCAAGACGGACATCGCCCTCCTGAAGCTTGCCGGCAACGAGCATCTTCCGTCGGTGAAGTTCGGTGATTCCGACAAGGCTCGCGTGGGCGATTGGGTGCTGGCGATCGGCAACCCGTTCGGACTCGGCGGCACGGCGACGGCGGGCATCATTTCCGCGCGCGGCCGCGACATCCAGTCCGGGCCGTATGACGATTTCCTGCAGATCGACGCACCGATCAACAGCGGCAACTCCGGCGGCCCGGTCTTCAACGCCGACGGCAACGTCATCGGCATGAACACCGCGATCTACTCGCCGAACGGCGGCAACGTGGGCATCGGCTTTGCCATCCCTTCGCGACAGATCGTCGACGTCGTCGATTCGCTGAAAGCCACGGGCACAGTGCAGCGCGGCTGGCTCGGCGTGCAGATCCAGGACGTCAGCGATGACATGGCGGCGAGCTTCTCGCTCGACAAGGCCGCCGGAGCGCTCGTCGCCGACGTGGTCGACGGCAGCCCCGCCGCCAGGGCCGGCCTGATGGTCGGCGACGTCATCCTGAAGTTCGATGGCCGGGACGTGCAGGACGCACGTGGGTTGAGCCGCATCGTCGCGCACACGGAGCCGAAGGATACGGTGCCGGTTACGGTGTGGCGGAACGGTCACGACAAGGCACTGCAAGTGAGGATGGGTGAGGCCCAGAAAGAGACCGTGGCGAGCGCGTCCGGTGCGCCGGCGACGCATGGCGAGGAGCTCGGGCTGGGACTCGTCAACCTCACCGACGAGTACCGCGCGCAGCTCGGCCTGCCGGAGGACTATTCCGGCGTCGTGATCGCGCAGGTGGCGCCGGACAGCGATGCGGCGGAGCAGGGCCTGCGCCCGGGCGACGTCATCGCGCGCGTCGACTCGCACCCGGTGCACAGCGTCGACGAAGCCGCCCGTTCGCTGCGCGA
>CAZBGV010000263.1:0-2065 GCA_964491485.1 uncultured Woeseiaceae bacterium
GACGTGACAGGCTTGCAACTGGTGGGCTGGCGGCCGGTCGCGATGGACCTGCACCTCTACACCCCGCCGGGCGACGACTCGCGCAAACGCATCAGCCAGCGCGCGGTCGAGAACCTGGCGAGCGTCGGCGGCGGCGGCGCGGCAGGCGCCCTGTCGTCGGGCTTCATGCAGTTTTTCGAGGTGTTCGCGTACGACGAGATCGGCCTGCGCTGCGTGCTGGAGAACGGTGTCTGCACGATGAGCGGCGCCGGCCCCGCGGGAAGGAAGGAGCTCGGCGGCGGCTATTACATCGTGCGCGGGCGCGGGCTGCCGCGCATCGATGTCGTCGGTTACCGAAGTCAGGTAAGCTGGGCGCGCCTCGTGGCGCAGCTCGCGAGCATCATGGAAACCGGCGGCCCGGTGGTCCAGTAGGAGCGCGCATTGCGCGGGACCCGCACGGTAAAGAATTGTGAAAATGACAGGGGGGGAGACTCCGCATGAAAAGAGTCGTTCTTGCCACCGCAGTCCTCGCGGCCGCACTGGCCGCGGCTTGCGTGACCATCAACGTCTACTTTCCGTCAGCCGAGGCGGCGCAGGCCGCCGACCGCATCATCGAGAAGGTGCACGGCCAGCCGTCCGACGATTCGACGAGCATGAACGGCGAGCGGACGTCGTATGCAGAGCCGCTGCTGGTGGCCACGGCGCGCAGCTTCGCGGGCTTCTTCATCGCCGAAGCACAGGCGCAGGGCAACGTCGATTTCGACAAGCCGTCGCCGGAAAAGAGCGCGCTCGAGAGCTCGCTCGCGGAGCGCTTCCCGCGCCTGCGTCCCTTCTTCGATTCCGGCGCGGTCGGCATGAACGAGCGCGGTCTGGTCGAGATCCGCGACCGCAACCTGATCCCGCTCAAGGATCGCAACACCGTGCTGCAGCTGGTCGCCGCGCAGAACAAGGACTGGGATGCGCTGTACGCGGAAATTGCCCGCCTGAACGGACATCCGGAGTGGGTGGAAGAGATCCGGCGCACGTTTGCGACCCGCTGGATCGTCAAGGCGCAGCAGGGCTGGTGGTACAAGGAAGACGGCGCCTGGAAGCAGAAGTAAGACGAAGGTCGCGAGCGTCCCGGCGGGATCGGCCGCCGGGTCCGCACCGGTCGGCGGCCGGGTGTCCGCCGCGAGTTCGGATTGCCCTGACCCGACGGCACGGGCCGGCTGGCACGCACCGGCCTTTCGATGAATAATCCGGCACCCTTCCCGGGATGACCCGGTTTGAACACGTTTCCAGGCGCGCCGGACCCGCATGCCCTCGCCGTCATCCTGCTGACCGCGCTGGCCATCGGCCTGTTCAGTCTCCAGCGCATCCCGCTCGAGACCTCGGGGCTCGCGGTGCTCACGCTCCTCGTCGTCGGTTTCCAGGTCTTCCCCTACACGGGACCCGAAGGTCCCGTGAACCCGGTCGGCTTCCTCGCCGGCTTCGGTAACCCTGCCCTCGTCACCGTCGTCGCCCTGCTGGTCTGCTCCAAGGCGCTCGACGTGACCGGCGCGCTGCACGTCGTCGCGCGCCGGCTGGGCAATTTCTGGGCGCGCAGTCCGCGCCTGGGGCTGCTCGCCACGCTGTTCGGCGTCGCCGCCGCCAGCATGTTCATGAACAACACGCCGCTCGTCGCCATGGTGCTTCCGGTGCTCGTCGCCGTCTGCCTGCGCACGCAGACGTCCGTTACTGGCGTGCTGATGCCGGTGGGATTCGCGACCAGCATCGGCGGCATGGCGACGACGATCGGTACCTCCACCAATCTGCTGGTCGCCGATATCGCCTCCCGGCTCGGGCTTGCGCCGTTCGGCATGTTCGACTTCACCCTGCCGGTCGTGCTGGCCGGCTCGGCGGGGATTCTGCTCCTGTGGCTCATCGGGCCGAAGGTGCTGCCCGAGCGTTCCACCCCGTCGTTCGAGCTCGCACCGCGCATTTTTCACGGCGTGCTGCACGTGACGGAGAACAGCCCGGCCGCGGGACGCACGCTCAGCGAGATCCGCGCCATGACCGACGGGCGCCTCCAGCTCGAGCGCGTCGAGCGCGGCGACGGCTTGTTCAT
>CAZBGV010000263.1:2165-3537 GCA_964491485.1 uncultured Woeseiaceae bacterium
TGCGCATCGGCGACGTCGTGCTCGTGCAGGGCGACGCGTCCGCCATCGACGGGTTGAAGCGGAGCGGACAGGTACTCGTGCTCGACAGCGCGGTCGACCTGCCGCACACGGCGCGCGCCGGCATCGCGGTGGCCATCATGGCCGGCGTCGTGCTCGTCGCCGCGCTGGGATTGCTGCCGATCCTGGTGAGCGCGCTCGTCGGCGTCGTGGCCTGCATCGCGACGCGTTGCCTGCACTGGCAGCACGTGCGCTCGGCCATCGACACCAACCTCGTCGTGCTGATCGTCGCGACCCTGGCCATCGGCGATGCCCTGATGGAAACGGGGGCGACGGGGTGGATCGCTAACGTGTTCGTCTACTTCGCGGGCGACCTGTCGCCGGGTTTCGTGATCGCCATCGTGATGCTGGTCGCCGCGATCGTGACCGAGATCGTCACCAACAACGCCGTCGCCATCCTGATGACGCCCATGGCATTCTCGATCGGCCACGCGCTCGGGCTGCCGGTCGAGCCGCTCGTGCTCGCCGTGATGTTCGGCGCCAACCTGAGCTTCCTCACGCCCATCGGCTACCAGACGAACCTGATGGTCATGAATGCCGGGGGCTACCGCTTCACCGATTTCACGCGCCTCGGGCTGCCGCTGCAGCTCCTCATGTGGACGATGCTGTCCTGGCTGCTCGCGCAGGGCGTCGGCGTGCGCGGCTGACGGTGATCAGCCGATGGTGTCGCGGAACAGGCGCAGCCAGTTGCGCCCCAGCAGGAGCTCGAGCCGGCTCGCCGTCCAGCCGCGGCGCTCGAGCACGCGCGTGACGTTGAGAAACCGCTCCGGCACGTCGAGCTCCGGTATCCAGGGGGGCCAGCGCACCTCGTAGCTCGGCTCGAACGATTTGAGCCGCGGCTCGTACCAGTTCTCGCGGGTCGCCCAGGACGCGATGCCCTGCGGCGGAAAATCGCTGGCCAACGCGATGTGCTCGTGGCCTGCCACCGCGGCCGCGTGCTCGATGTGATCCGCGTACGCCTCGATCGTCGTGTCGCCGCCCGGATCCGGGCCGAGGAAATAGCCGAGCGCGGCAATGCCCACGACGCCGCCCTTCTCCGCGCACGCGCGGATCTGTGCGTCCGTCTTCGCGCGCGGATGATTCCTGCGCAGCGCCTCGCATATCGTGTGCGTGATCGCGACCGGCTTCTTCGAGAAGGCGATGCCGTCGTCAGTCGTCTGGCGCCCGCAGTGCGACAGGTCCACCAGCACGCCAACCCGGTTCATGCGCTCGACCACGGCGATGCCGAGCTCCGACAGCCCCGCGTTCGTGCGCTCGAGGCAGCCGTCACCCAGCCGGTTGCGGTAGTTGTACGTGAGCTGGAAGCTGCGCATGC
>CAZBGV010000264.1:0-3522 GCA_964491485.1 uncultured Woeseiaceae bacterium
GCCGAGCGCGATCTCGCGCGCGTCCGGCACGCCGTCGGCGTCGGAGTCGGTCGCGGGGCCGGCATCGACGCCGGCCAGCGCCTCGACGACGTTCGGTACGCCGTCGCCGTCCCGGTCGCGCGCGGCGGAGGAGAGCGGGTCGAGCCCGAGCGAGACCTCGGCCGCGTCCGGGTAGCCGTCGCGATCGAAATCGCCGGTGCGCTCCGCGGCGGTGATGCCGAGCCCGGCGAGGTACTCCTGCACCGCGTTCGAGACGCCGTTGCCGTCGGCGTCGCCGGCGCCGTCGGCCGTGGGCGAGTCGGCCGAATCGGGGGCGGAGGCGAGCGCGAGCTCGAAGCGGTCCGGCAGCCCGTCGCCGTCCGAGTCGCGCCGGTCGTCGGCGGCGTCCGCGGGGTCGCCGGCGGGCAGCCCGAAGGCGGGGTAGATGACGGTTTCGAGGTAATTGGCCGTGCCCCCGCCGTCGGCGTCCCTGAAGTCGGCCGGATCTTCGGGGCTGCTGCCTTCCGCGGCCTCGACGGCGTCGGGGACCAGGTCGCCGTCGGCGTCCGCGAACGAGCGCGGGTCGAGGGGATCGGTGCCGGCCGTGTCCTCCGCGCCGTCGTTCACGCCGTCGCCGTCGGTGTCCGGATCGGCCGGGTCGGTGCCGAGCGCGTCCTCCTCCGTGTTCGTGAGCCCGTCGCCGTCGGGATCGCCCTCCGGGCCGCCGCCGTCGTCGGCATCGAGGTAGTCGGGCACGCCGTCGCCGTCCAGGTCCGTGGGGTCCGTGGCCGGGTTGCCGTCGCCGTCCGGGTTCCGGTCCTCGTCGCGGGTCGGCCGCCCGTCGTTGTCGTCGTCGCCGTCCAGGTAGTCGGGCCTGCCGTCCCCGTCCGTGTCCTGGTCCGGCGCGTTCTCGGCCGCGGTGGGCACGCCGTCGTCGTCGTCGTCGGCATCGAGCCAGTCTGCGAGCGCATCGCCGTCGCTGTCCCGGCACGCGGCGAAGTCGGGGCACTCGGCGCCGTTCGCGAGCCCGTCGCCGTCGTCGTCGCGCGCCGCGTCGTCGTCGGCGATGACGACGGAGGCCGATGCCGGGTCGCCCACCAGGACCCGCGCATCGACGGTTTTCGTGAGCGTGATGCCCACCGATTCGTCGGGCTCGGGCGCGTCGTCGTCCTGCGGTTGTATCGTGACCGGCGCGCTGCTCGCGCCCGGCGCGATCGCCACGCTGCCGGCGAGCGCCGTGTAGTCGGCCCCCGGCACGGCATCCCCGGCAACGGAATACTCCACCGTGAGCGGCGCTCCGGATTCGTTGCGGCCGCTGAGCGTTACGAGGATCTCGCCGTCTGCCCCGCCCTCGAGCGCGTTCCCTGCGGCTTTCGCCGTCACCGTGTGCGGGCTGTCCGCGATGGTGATCGAGGCGCTGCCGTTCGCGATGAAAAAGGCGTTGTCCGCCTGCCCGTCGTCATTCTCGTCCTGGTCCAGCGTGACCGTGACGGTCTCGTCGCCTTCGAAAAGGCCGTCGTCGCCCGGCGCCGTGACGTCGATCGCGACCGCCTGCACGCCCAGGTTCAGCACGACGACGTGGGGAAGCGGCGCGTAGTCCGCGCCCTCCGAAGCGCTGCCCGAGACGTCCAGCGGAATGCGCACGGGCCGGAACAGGTCGCCCCCGGTGCGCCGCACGACGAAGCGCGCGGGGTCGGCCGGCGTTTCGGCCGCCTGGCCGTCAGCCACTTCTATGGTGACGACGGCCTGCGCGAGCGCCGGCGCGGCACCGAAGAGCGCCGCGGCGCCCGCGACGAAGCGAATGAAGCCCCGCAGGCGGGGCAACGGCAGGACGCGGAAACGGGCGTCCAGGGGCCTGGCAAGCGCCGGCCGGCGCTCCGGGGTGAGCTCGTGCTTCACGTTCCTTGTTCTCCGAACCGATGCACATCGGCCGTGTCCTCCCCCCAAAGCGCTTCTGGGTTGCTGTTATGAGCCCCCTTCGACGAAGCCGTGCAAATTGCTGTAGTTACCGGAAATTATAGCCCGTAGGAGCCCGCCATGCGGGCGATGAACAGCGTCGGATCGCCCGCATGGCGGGCTCCTGCCGTCACCTCATGTACGCCCGATCGCGCAGGCGCGATCTCAGCCGAGCGCGCGTCCGGCTTCCGCCCGGAGCGTGCCGGTCAGGACCTCGTTCAGCTTGTCGAACGCGATCGGCTTGACGAAATAACGATCGAAACCCGCCGCGCGCGCCCGCCGCTTGTCCGCTGCCGTGCTGAACCCGCTGATGCCGATCAGCGGCACGTCCTCGAGCAGGCCGGCTGCGCGCATCCGGCGCGCGACCTCGTAGCCGTCGATATCCGGCAGGCCGATATCGAGCAGCACGGCGTCCGGCCTGAATTCCGCGGCCACGGCAATGCCGTCCTTGCCGGTGTGCGCGAGGCGCACCTCGTGGCCGGACTTCTCCGTGAGATACATCGCGAGGCCGCGCGCGAGATCCTCGTTGTCGTCGATGATGAGCAGGCGCAGGCCGTCGTGCGCCACGCACGGCGTCGCTTTCGGCTGCGCCGGGCACGGCCTGGCATTGCGCTCGAGCAGCGGCAGGCGCACCACGAACTGCGAGCCCCGTCCCGGGCCCGCGCTTTCCGCGCGCACGTTGCCGCCGTGCAGGTCGGCCAGCGCACGCACCAGCGCGAGACCGATCCCCAACCCCGTCTGCGTGCGGTTGTTCTGGTCGTCCGCCTGGGTGAACAGCTCGAATACGCGGTCCAGCATGTCGGCGCGAATTCCCGAGCCCGTGTCCCGCACGCGGATCGACACGCAGCGCGGCGGGCCCTCGTCGATCTCGGCCGTGAGATCGATGCGCCCGCCCGGCTCGGTGTACTTCGCGGCATTCGTCAGCAGGTTTCCGAACACCTGCGTCAGGCGCACGGCGTCCCCGTCCATGTACATCGGCTCGGAAGGCAGCTCCGCGCGAAACTCGTGGTTGCGCTCGGCGATCAGCGGACGGGCGGCGTCCATGGAGTGCTCGATGACACTCCTGAGGTCCAGGATTTCGCGCTGCAGCTGCACGCGGCCGCTGGTGATCCTCGAGACGTCGAGCAGATCGTCGATCAGCCGCTTCAGGTGCCTGAGCTGCCGTTGCAGCAGGTCTCGCGCCCACGGCAGGCGGCCCTCGTTCGGCCCCGCGTTGCACAAGAGCTCGATGCCGCTCTGCATCGCCGCCAGCGGATTACGCAGCTCATGGCCCAGGATGGAGATGAACTCGTCCTTGCGCCGCGCCTCGTCCTTCAGCAGCGACTCGGCGTGCTTGCGCTCCGCGACCTCGGAAATCAGCTGGGCGTTGGCGCGCTCGAGCGTACGGTTGAGCTTCTGCAGCTCGCGGGTGTTCTCCGCCTGCAGGCGCGCATGCGCTTCCGCGAGCTCCTCGTTCGCGGCCGCCAGCCGCTCGTTCAGCTGCGCCAGCTCGCGCCGCTGGAGGTAGAGCTGCACCAGCACCTGCACTTTGCCGCGCAGCACGTCGGGAATGACCGGCACGTACACGTAATCGGCGGCGCCCATCTC
>CAZBGV010000265.1:0-3498 GCA_964491485.1 uncultured Woeseiaceae bacterium
AGTGTGAACCGGTTCACACGCGGGCTGCCGCGTTCGGCGGCCGCTCTTGCCCAAGCTCGGTCGCGCGCATGGCGGGCTCCTACGGGGGAGGGGGGTCGACGGGGGCTTGTTTGGTCGCCCGCATGGCGGGCTCCTACGGGGGAGGGGGGTCGACGGGGGCTTGTTTGGTCGGCCGCATGGCGGGCTCCTACCGGGGGAGGGGGAGGGGTCAGGAGCTGTTGATGGCGTCGAGGGTGGTTTGCGAGACGCTCGGGGGCTCCTGCAGCACGACCTCGGGCTCGTGCACGTAATGACCCTGCATGAAGTGCACGCCGAGCTGGAACAGCACGGCCATGGCGTTGGCGTTCTCGACGCGCTCCGCGATCGTGAGGATCTTGCGGGCCTCGGCCATTTCGGCCACGTTGCGGACGTTCTCCTGCAGGCGTGTGTCGCTGGTCAGCGTGTGCATGAGCTCGCCGTCGATCTTGATGTAATCGGGCTTCAGGATGTCGAGGATCTGGAAGCGGCTTTTTTCGACCCCGAAATGCTCGAGCGCGAAGGCGACGCCGAGAGTGCGGAGCTGCTGCACGACCTGTTTCGTCGTCTTGATGTGCTTGGCGGCATCCTGCTCCGGGTACTGGACGCAGAGCTTGGCGGGCGGCATGCGGCGCTTGTGGAGCTCTTTTTTCAGCCAGTCGAACAGCGTGCCGTCGCGCAGGGATTGTTGCGACAGGCGCACGAATACCTGGTCGGCCTGGTTTTCCTGGCAGAAGTCGAGCGATGCGGTGATCATCCAGCGATCGATCGTCTTCATCAGGTTGTTGCGCTCGGCCGCCGGCAGGAAGTCCGAGGGCAGCACGGCATTGCCCTGCTCGTCGAGCATGCGCACCAGCATGTCGTACATCTGCAGCGTGTCGCTGCGCAGGCCGGCGATGGGCAGCTGGGCGAGCCGGAAGCGGTTCTCCATCAGCGCCATCTTGATATAGCGCACCCAGATCTCGTCGTACTTGCGCATCCGGGTGTCGATATCCGTCGATTCGGTGAGGAACACGCAGTCGCCGCCGCTCTTCCTGCCGTTCGCGTGCGCTTCGGCCACCGCGGAGACCAGCTCCTCCATGCTCGAATAGACGCCGCTCACCGCGCACAGGCCGACGGTGCACGTCAGGTTCAGCGTGTGTCCGGCCACGGAAAAGTCGTGCTCCCGCACATGGTCGACGAGATGCCTGGCCCACACTTCCGCGTCGCGCTCGTTGCCCCGCTCGAGCAGGGCGAGGATGGCGGTGCCCTCGAAGCGGCCGGCGATGTCGCGCGGGTTCATGCGCTTGCGCACTTCCTCGGCGAACTGGGAAAGCACTTCCTCGGTGGCGATGATGCCGACGGTCTTCTTCAGCTCCGAAAAGCGGTCGGGCCGGATCCACGCGAGCACATGCAGGCCGGATTTCGGTTTGCCATGGAGTCGCTTCGCCGCCTTTTCGAGAAACTGGTTGCGATGGAAGAAGAGGGTGGTCGGATCGCGCTTCAGCGCTTCGTGCACCAGCCGGGTCGGCTCCTCCTCGTCCTTCGGCGCCGGCGGCACGATGCGGATCTGCACGTGCGGCCCGTCCTCGAAATCCACGAGCTGCAGCTCCATCTCGACGGCGCTGATCTCGTTGTTGCGCAGGCGCGCTTTCGCCTCCAGCTTTTCGCCGCGCTGCCACTTGCCTTTCACCGTGGCGACCAGCGCGCCTTTCACCGCGGCGTGGCTTTCGGCCGCGAACATGTCCATCAGCGGCATGCCGACGGTGTCCTGCTTCGAAGCGATGCCGAACAGGTCGAGCCAGGCGTTGTTCAGGTCGGTGACGATGCCTTCCTGGGCATACGCAATCGCGGTGGTGGAGCCCTGCATGTAGTCGTGCAGCTGGCGGCGATATTCGGACGCCGAGCTCAGCGTCGAGTTGAGGGCACGCTCGATGCGGAGCGCGCGCAGCTCGCGCGTGACCACGGCCTGCAGGCGCACGCGGTTGCCGATCGAAACGAGATCGCAGGCGCCCTGCCGCATGGCGTCCTGGATTCCGGCTTCGTCCGCCTCGTCGGCGACCGCGATCACCGGCACCTCGGGAACGTAAGCTTCCTTCTGCTCGACGACCTGGCGGATCGTATCCGCGTAGCGGTTGCGGTTGACGACGATGAGCTCGACCGCTTGCGTCTCGAGCGTTTCGTCCAGCCCGTTCGGGTCGGGAACCCAATGGCAATGGGCGGCGTGCCCGGCATCGCGGAGCGTTCGGTTCACGAGCTCGACGTCGTCCTGGCTGCTGGTCAGTACGGCGATCGAGATACTCTGGCGGTCGTCCAACGATACTCCCCGGCCGGTTACCGGTTAACCGTAATTAGTTGTTTTTGCAGGATGCGGATGGCAGCGTTGCAGCGTCTCCAGCCTAAGCGCTGGCGTCGCCGCAAACCGTGACGAGCGTCACGCTGCTCCGCTCGCCGGACGGCGGGAACAGCGCATCGGACGCGACGGGGCCGGGATGATCGAAGCGCCTGTCGGGCGGCGCGGCCAGCCGTTATCATACGCCGTTTCATTGACTCAGAGCCGCTGCATGGCGACCTACACCACCAACGAATTCCGCTCCGGCCTCAAGGTCATCCTCGACGGCGATCCCTGTGTCATCGTCGAGAACGAGTTCGTGAAACCCGGCAAGGGCCAGGCCTTCAACCGGGTGCGGATTCGCAACCTGAAGACCGGCCGCACGATCGACCGCACGTTCAAGTCGGGCGAGAGCCTGCCCGGCGCGGACGTCGTCGACACGGAGATGCAATTCCTCTACGAAGACGGCGAGTTCTGGCATTTCATGGTGCCGGACACGTTCGAGCAGTACGCGGCGGACGAGCGCGCGGTCGCCGACGCGAAGCAGTGGCTGCAGGGTCAGGAGATGTGCCAGGTCACGTTATGGAACAACGTGCCGCTGCTCGTTTCGGCGCCCAATTTCGTCGAGCTCGAGATCGTGGAGACGGACCCCGGCGTGCGCGGCGACACCGCGAGCGGCGGCGTCAAGCCGGCGAAGCTCGCTACCGGCGCGGTCGTGCGCGTGCCGTTGTTCGTGGAGCAGGGCGAGGTGATCCGCGTCGACACGCGGACCGGGGAGTACGTCTCGCGCGTCAAATGAATCCGTCGGCGATCTTGCCCGAGAGGTCGTCGACGAACGCCGCGCACAGCGTCTCGATGCCGGCCTGGTCGCGCTCGTCGAAGCGGTTCGTGATCGGACTGTCGATGTCGAGCACGCCGAGCACACGGCCGCCGGTCACGAGCGGCACCACGAGCTCCGAAAGCGACACCGGGTCGCAGGCGATGTGTCCCGGGAACTCCCGCACGTCCGGCACCCGCAGTGTTTCCCGCCTGAGCGCCGCCGTGCCGCACACGCCTTTCCCGAGCGGGAGGCGCACGCAGGCCGGCTTGCCCTGGAACGGGCCGAGCACCAGCTCGTCGCCGCGCAGCACGTAGACGCCGAGCCAGTTCACGTCCGGCAGGGCGTCGTACAG
>CAZBGV010000266.1:0-3437 GCA_964491485.1 uncultured Woeseiaceae bacterium
GGCTGAAGCGCGAGCACCCGGAGCTCACGATCGTGCTGAACGGCGGCGTCACGACGGTGGAGCAGGCGATCGCCCACCTCGAGCACGTGGACGGCGTCATGATCGGCCGTGAGGCGTACCACAACCCCTGGTTCCTCACCGAGCTCGAGCGCCGGCTCGGCCCGCCGCCCGCGGCCGTGCCGGAGAGCCGGCACGCGGTCGTCCGCGACATGCTGCCGTACGTGCAGGCAAAGCTTGCGAGAGGCACGGAGCTCGGCTCGATCGCCCGCCACATGCTGAATCTCTTCGCGGGCCAGCCGGGCGCGCGCCGCTGGCGCCGCTATCTCAGCGAGCACGCACATCGTGCCGGCGCCGGCGCCGACGTCCTCGAGCAGGCCCTCACCCGCCTCCACTGACCCCGTATCCGCGAGGAGCGCGCACCGCGCGCCACCGACCAAACCACCCCGGCCGAACGCAGCCCCCCCCCGTAGGAGCCCGCCCTGCGGGCGACCGAACGAAGGGCGCATACGCTGAACGGAGGCACGTTATCCCGTCAGCATCGTTCACGCACCGGGCCAGCGACCGGGTGTGAGGTGCGTTGTTGTCGTGCCAGGTGCGCGGGCGTATGCTGGAATCGCGCCGCCCGTGGGCGTTCGGGCCCGCAGGCCGCGCACGGTCAATCTGAAGCGGAGGGCACACCCATGCTGGCTTCGAGACTACCGTTGGCAACCGGCCCCGGCCTCTTGCTCACCCTTGCCACCTTCTGGTTCCTCTGGGTCGCCATCAACCTCCCGCTCGACATCCGCCCGGGCGAGCCGGCCTACGAGATCGACTTCAAACGCGACAAGGTGGACCTCCACCCGGCCGTGAAGCCGCCGCCGCCCGAACGGGTCAAGCCCCTGCTGGAGCCGCCGCAGGCGCTCGGGCCCGCCACGCCGATCAAGGTGCCGCCGGTGCGGCCGGCGCGCGTCGAGCACCCGGCACGCCAGGGCGGCCATGGCACCGTCGGGCTGCCGCCGCCGGGCGGACCGATGATCGGCAGCGGGATCGACCACGGGCCCGAGGTGCTGTTCCGACCTGAGCCCGACTATCCCGGCTCCGCCCTGCGGCGCGGGATCGAAGGCCGCGTGATCGTGCAGTTCAGCGTGCTCGCGAGCGGGCAGGTGGCCGACGTGTCCGTGATCGCCGCCGATCCGCCCGGCGTGTTCGATGCGGCGGCAATCGCGGCAGTGAATCGCTGGCGCTACCGGCCGGCGGTGGCGGACGGAAGCGCCGTCGCGAGCGTCGGGCTGCGGGCCGCCATCGTTTTCGAGCTGCCGAAAGACTAGGAGTGCACGGCGCCGACCGGGGGCCGCCGGGTCAGCGGCCCCCGAAGGTGTGGCGGTACTCGACCGCGGGTTCGCCGCTGCCGGAGTCCGGTGTCGATACGATCGTCACCGCGAGCGTGTCGCCGTCGAGGACCAGCTCCGCGAAGCCCCACAGGAGGCCGCGCGCATAGAGCGTCCGATGCTGCGGGAAGTTGGCGTCGCGCCAGCGCATGAACGCCGAGTTGACCGGCCGCTGCTTGCCGGCGGCCCCGGACACCAGCGCCACCAGGGGCGGGCGTTTGCCGTACTCCGCACCTTCGCTCGTGCAGTCGTCGGTGTGCAGCTCGAGGGTGTGGTCGTGCCCGGCGACGTAGGCGTCCGCGTACCGGCACAGCGACGGCATGAGCAGCCTTCTCAGCACTTTCGATTCTTCCTGCTTGGTGCCGGACGAGGACCACAGCGGGTGGTGCCCGACGACAATCTTCCAGCGCGCGTCGGATTCGGCCAGCGCCTCCTCGAGCCAGGCAAGCATGTGCTGCTCATCGCCCACCGGCTCGCTCCACGGCTCGTCGCGATCCTCCTCGCCGGTGTCGATGGGTGTCCCGTCCTCGGCCAGCGCATCCTCGTACACCGTTTCCGCCGCGAGCAGCACCGTCGTATCGATGGCGAAGATCTCGACGTCCGGCGCGGGGCGGCGTCGGTAATAGATCCCGTCCATGTCGTAGAGCGGTGACTGCTCGAACCAGGCGACCTCCGCCATCGCCCCTTCGCGCGAGGTATCCCAGTCGTGATTCCCGAGGACGGGATAGATGACGAATTGGGGATCCTGCTCCTGCAACGCCTCGTAGGGCTTGCGCAGCAGGTCGTCGAAACGCTGCGTATCGTCGTGCCCGTCCGCGCCGAGCGTCCCGCCGGCCGGGTAGACGTTGTCGCCGACCATGACGCCGAAAGCGCACCGTTCGTCGGGCCGGCACCATTCGGCGATGGCCTCCGCCACCGGCCACAGGCCGCTCGCCATGACCCAGCCGCCGGTGTCCGGCAACCGGTGCATCGGTGAGATCTCGAACTCGTCGATCGGCCGATGGTCCTCGATCCAGTCGTCGAGCTCGTTCTCGATGAAGGCGCGGCCGGTGAGGTATTTCGTGCGATCCTTGGGATCGAGGTAGGCGTAGTCGTAGCCCGTGTCGCCGAGCACGAGGATGCTGACGGGGCCGGCGGCATCCGCGGCGGCGTTCACGGTCGTCTTCGCCGGGGGGTCCTCCGCGCGACCGGCACAGCCGGCGAGCAGCACGAGCGAGCAGTAGATCAGGCCGAGGCGCATTGCACATCCTCCGTGTAGCGGGCGGCGAGCGCGCGCCGCACTTCGTCCGCCGAGGCGGTGACCGGTCCTTCCGCCTCGAGCTTCAGGCTGGTCGCCGCGGCGGCCCACAGCATCGCTTCCGCGGGCGCGAGCTCCAGCCGCGCCGATGCATAAGCGCCGATGCAGGTGTCGCCGCGGCCGCTGCGGCCGCGCAGCGCCTCGGGCCGGAACGGCGCTTCGTGATAGCAACCGTCGACGAGCACCAGCAGCCCGTCGCGGTGCGTCAGCACGATCTCCGCGGGGCCCTGCTCCGCGAGCGCGGCGGCGGCCCGGTGAATGTCGGCGTGGCCGGTCAGGAACTCGGCCTCGACCGCATCGGTCTTCAGGATGTCGACGAGCGCGAGGACCGCCCGCTGCTCCGGCCACGGCGCGTAGGCGAGCCGACCGCTGTCTTCACGGATGCGGATGAAACCCTGCAGGTCCGCCGTGAGCAGGCCGCCTTTGCCGCGGAGCAGCTGCAGGGTCGCGAGCGGCAGCTCGCCGCGCAGCGAGCCATTGACCAGGAACACGCGCGCCGAGAAATCGGCCAGCAGCTCGGGCGTGATGGGATCCGCCACCGCGGCCACCGTGAGCACCCGTTCGTCCACGTTGGCCGTGGGATACTCGAGGCGCATCAGCGTCGAGCTCGGCGACTCGAAGACGTGGACGTCGACGCCGCGGGCGACGAGCGCCTCCGTCGAGCCGCGGTCGGCGGCGGCGAGGCGGGTGACCGCGCCCACGCGCAGGTCCCTGATCGCCGCCGAGTGCGCTGCGTAGCTGTACCCGCCGCCGTTGACGTAGCGGGTGCCTGC
>CAZBGV010000267.1:0-3403 GCA_964491485.1 uncultured Woeseiaceae bacterium
CGCGCGGACCAGGACGCGTTCGCGCTGCGCAGCCAGCAGCGCGCGGCGGCGGCGATGCAGGCAGGCCGCCTGGCCGAGGAGATCGTGCCCGTGCCGGTGCCGCAGCGGAAGGGTGAGCCGGTGCTCGTGGAGCAGGACGAGCATCCGCGCGCCGACACGAGCCTCGAGGCCCTCGCGAGATTGAAGCCCATCGTGCGCGCGGACGGCACGGTCACGGCGGGTAATGCTTCCGGCATCAACGACGGCGCGTGCGCGCTCCTGCTCGCCTCCGATGCCGCGCTCGAGCGCCACGGGCTCGAGCCCCTGGCGCGCGTGGTCGCGTGGGCGGCGGCCGGCGTCGAGCCGCGGATCATGGGCATCGGACCGGTGCCCGCCTCACGCAAGGTGCTGGGCCTCGCCAAGCTTGCGCTGGATGACATGGAAGTGATCGAGCTGAACGAGGCGTTTGCCGCGCAGGGGCTCGCCGTGCTGCGCGAGCTCGGCCTGCCGGACGACGCGGAGCACGTGAACCCGAACGGCGGCGCGATCGCGCTCGGCCATCCGCTCGGCATGTCGGGTGCGCGGCTCGTGACGACCGCCGCTTACGAGCTCGCGCGGCGCCAGGCGCGCTACGCGCTGTGCACGATGTGCATCGGCGTGGGGCAGGGGATTGCGATGATTCTCGAGCGGGCGGCATGAAGGCGGCGCCGGTCGACAAACGGCTGCAGGACGTCGCCGACGTGATCCGCGGGCGGCGCACCGTGAAGCTGTATCTCAAGCGCCCGGTGAGCCGCGAGCTCGTGCTCGAGGCCATCGAGGCGGCGCGCTGGGCACCGAATCACCACGTCACCGAGCCGTGGCACTTCTACGTGCTCGGCCCGGAGGCGGTCCGCGAAGCCGTGGAGCTCACGCGCATCGTCACCGCCGAGCGCAAGGGCGAGAAGATGGGCGCTTTCAAGGCCCAGGCGGCGGCGGAGCGGCCGGGCTGGCTCGTCGTGACCTGCCGCAGCTCGGACGACGAGCTGCTGCAGCGCGAGGACTACGCGGCCTGCTGCTGCGCGGTGCAGAATTTCATGCTGTATCTCAGCGCCGCGGGCGTCGCGTCGAAGTGGTCGACGGGCGCGCTCACGCGTGACCTGCGCTTCCTGCGCATGCTCGGCATCGATCCGGCAGAGGAGTTCGTGGTGGGCCTCGTCTGGTACGGCTACGCAAAAATCACCCCGGCCCAGTCCCGCAAGCCGGTCGCCGAGATCGTCACCGAGCGTCCCTGACCCGATCCGCGTCCGGCGCGCAGGAGCCCGCCATGCGGGCGACGTCGGTCGTCGGGGTCGCCCGCATGGCGGGCTCCTACGACCGGGCAGTGCCGGCCAGCAGCAGCTCGTGCAGCGGGTTGAGGCCGAGCCAGTAGGACAGCTCGCGCGGGTGGCCGATGTCCCACACCGCGATGTCCGCGCGCTTGCCGGCCTCGAGCGTGCCGCGGTCGGCAAGGCCGAGCGCGCGCGCGGCGTTGCGGGTCACGCCGGCGAGGCATTCTTCCGGCGTCAGGCGGAAGAGGGCGGTCGCGAGCGTCATCGTCGCGCGCAGCGAGCACACCGGCGAGGTGCCGGGATTGCAGTCGCTCGCGAGCGCGATGGGAACGCCGAGCGCGCGCAGCCGCTTGACCGGCGGTTGCCGGGTTTCGCGCAGCGTGAGGAAGGCACCGGGCAGGAGCACAGCCACCGTGCCGGCGCCGGCCAGCGCCTCGAGTCCCGCGTCGGATGCGTATTCGAGGTGATCCGCCGACAGCGCGCCGTACTGCGCCGCTAGCGCAGCGCCCTCGGCGTCGCTCAGCTGGTCCGCGTGCAGCTTGACGGGCAGCCCGAGCGAGCCCGCGCGCGTAAAGAGCTCGGCGACCTGCCGCGCCGAGAACGCGATGCGCTCGCAATAGGCGTCGACCGCGTCCACCAGCCCTTCCGCGCACGCGGCGGGCAGCACGGTGTCGTTCAGGAAGCCGATGTAATCGTCGGCCCGCTCGCGGTACTCCGGCGGCACCGTGTGCGCACCGAGGAACGAGGTCCGCACCGTCACGCCCTGCTCGCGGCCGAGCCGGCGCGCGACGCGCAGCATGCGGAGCTCGGTTTCGAGATCCAGCCCGTACCCCGACTTGATCTCGACCGTGGCGACGCCTTCCGCGCGCAGGGCCGCGAGCCGCGGCGCCGACGCGGCGGCGAGCGCGTCCTCCGACGCGGCCCGCGTCGCGCGTACCGTGGACAGGATGCCGCCGCCCGCCTTCGCGATGTCCTCGTAGGACGCGCCCTCGAGCCGTTGCTCGAACTCGGCGGCGCGATCGCCCGCGAAGACGAGATGCGTGTGGCAGTCGACGAGGGCCGGCGTGATCCAGCGGCCGCCGAGGGAGCGCGTTCCGGCCGCCGTGCCGGGCGGTAGAGCGCTTGCCGGCCCGATCCACGCGATCTCGCCGCCGCGGATTGCGACCGCGGCGTCGGCAAGCGCGCCGTAGCGCGCCTCGCCCGGCACCATCGTGGCCGCGTGGCAGTCGGTCAGCAGGAGGTCCCAGTCGCTCATGGCGCGCTCCGATTGCAAACCACCGTAGCATGCACTAGCCTAGCTTGTATATACAACTTGGCGCAGCCACGGTGACCACGCTCTTCGCACGCTCAGCCCTGCTTGCCGACGGCTGGTCGGAAGGCGTGCGGCTGTCCGTCGCAAACGGCCGGATCACCGGTGTCGAGACCGGGGTCGAGCCGGCCGCAGGCGAGGTCGCGGGCGGGGTGGTCATACCGGGCCTCACGAACGCCCACAGCCACGCCTTCCAGCGGGCGCTCGTCGGGCGCACCGAGCAGCGCGGGCCGGCCGGCAAGGATACGTTCTGGACCTGGCGCAGCCGCATGTACGCGCTCGCACAGCGCGTGGACGCCCAGGCGCTCACCGCCATCGCGCGCCAGGCGTACTGCGAGATGGTCGCCGCCGGCTACACGCGGGTGGCCGAGTTCCACTACCTGCTCTCCGAGCCCGGCGATCCGGGTCCTGGCGAGCGCATGCTGGGCGCGCTCGCGACGGCCGCGCGCGACAGCGGGATCGGCTTCACCTACGTCCCCGTGCTGTACGAGCGCGCGGGCTTCGACGATCCCCGCCCGAACGAGGACCAGCGGCGCTTCGCGAGCACGCTCGCGGCTTTCGAGGCGCATTACCGCCAAGCGTCGGCCGTCGCGGAGGGCTTCCGGGTCGGTATCGGTGTGCACAGCCTGCGCGCCGCATCCGCCGCATCGCTCGCGCGCATCGCGCGCATCGCGGCGGACGACGGCGTGCCGATGCACATCCACGTTGCCGAGCAGCAGCTCGAGGTCGAGCAGTGCCTCGATGCGCTGGGTGCGCGCCCGGTGCGCTGGCTGCTGCGCGAGCACGACGTCGACGAGCGCTGGTGCCT
>CAZBGV010000268.1:0-3344 GCA_964491485.1 uncultured Woeseiaceae bacterium
CGCAGGACCTGCTGCGCGGCTTCTATCGCAAGGGCTACAACTCCTGGCAGACGGGCCTGAACGAGCCGCCTTACGGGTTCGTGATCCCGGCCGGCCAGGGCGATCCGCGGCGCGTCGCGGAGCTGGTGTCGGTGCTGGTCGGGCATCGCATCGAGGTCGGGCGTGCGACCCGCGCCTTCGAGATCGGCGAGCGTGAATACCCGCAAGGCACGTTCGTCGTCAAGCTCGACCAGCCGTACCGCAACTACGCGGTCGATCTGCTCCTGCCGCAGGAGTTCCCGGAGGACGCCGAGTACACGCCTTACGACGATGTGTCGTGGGCGCTATCGGTGCACTACGGCGTGGATGCCGTTCCGATCGACGACGCGCGCATCCGCGACGTTGCCGTCGAGGTGGTGCAGCAGGACTACCGCCCGGCCGGCCGAGTGGCCGGAAGCGGCCCCGTTTTCCTGCTCGCCGACACCGGGCAGGAGGGACTGCTCGCCGCGCGCACGCGGCTCGCGGCGTTCGATCTCGAGATCGCGGAGGCGGCGTTTTCGGTCGGCCGGCGCGACTATCCGGCCGGTTCCTGGATCCTGCGCGGGCGGGACGGGCTCGCGGAGGCGCTCGAGGACGTCGCGCAGGAATTCGCGCTCGAGTTCGCAAGCGTGCGCAGCGCGCCGGATGTGGCGCGGCACGCTGCCCCGGTGCCGCGCATCGCGGTATGGCACACGTGGGAGGACACCGAATCGGTCGGCTGGGTGCGCTACACGCTGGACCAGGAGGGCATCCTCTACGATTACATCCGCGACGAGGAAATCCGTGCCGGCGACCTGCGCGACCGCTACGACGTGATTCTGTACGGGAACACGTACTCCGACCTCGCGGACCAGATACACGGCATTGACGAGCGCTGGAGCCCGATGCCGTACACGAAGACGGAGGAATTCCCGAGCCACGGCGTGCCGGATGCGTCCGAGGACATCACCGGCGGCATCGGCTGGGAAGGGATGGCGAACCTCCAGCGTTTCCTCGAGGCGGGCGGCCTGATGATCACGCTCGGCAACGGCTCGGCGCTGCCGCTCGAAGGCGGCCTGGTGCGCGGAGTCCGGCCGGCGGGCGGGAGCGTGAAGACGCCGGGCGCCGAGCTGCGCGTCTCTTTCGCGCGGCCCGATCATCCGCTCGGCTACGGTTATCCGGCGGTCACGTCCGCGTTCCGCAGCAACTATCCGGTATACGACGTGCGCCGCGCCGACCGCGACCACGTCGTGCTCACCTGGGGCACGCGGCCGCTGAAGGATGAGCGCACGGAGGACGAATCGGCCGGCGAAAGCGAAGACGCGCTCGTCGTGAGCGGCGGCGTGCGCAACGGCGACGATCTCGAGGGCCACCCGGCGATCCTCGACGTGCCCGTGGGTGACGGTCACGTCATCGCGTTCAATTTCAACCCGCTGCACCGCGACCTCAATCACTCCGACTACCGCTTCCTCTGGAACGCCCTGCTGAACTGGCGCTACATCCTCGACGCCGAGGAGTGAGGCCGGCGGGCGGCGGGTAAGGAGCGCGCACCGCGCGATTGGATCGCGGGAGTTGCCGCGGAACCGTCGTGCGCCACCTGCGGTCGCGCGCGGTCCTGTGGGGTGGTGCGGGTTCGGTCGCGCGCATGGCGCGCTCCTACGGGGGCTGGGTTGGGCTTCGGGGCCGCGATTGGGGTGAGCGGCGGTGCGGGGGGCGGGGGCCACGGTATACTGGCCACGCCCCATGGAAAATCTCTATTTCACGCTGCTGGCGTTCGTCTTCGTGCTGATGAACGCCTTTTTCGTCGCGGCGGAATTCGCGATCGTCAAGCTCCGCCAGACCCGGGCCGAGGAGCTGGCCGGGACGGCAGGCCTGCGCGGCAGGCTGCTGCTCAAGGTGAGGAGCCACCTCGACGAGTACCTCTCCGCCTGCCAGCTCGGCATCACGCTCGCCTCACTCGGCCTCGGCTGGATCGGCGAGCCCGCGTTCGCCCGCATGGTGCGGCCGCTGCTCGGCACGCTCGGCGTGACGGACCCGGCGGTCGTGCACGGCGTGTCGTTCGTCGCCGCCTTCGCGACCATCTCCTACCTGCACATCGTGATGGGCGAGCTTGCGCCGAAGTCTCTCGCGATCCGCAAGCCCGAGCCGGTATCGCTGTGGACCGCCGTGCCGCTGTTCAGCTTCTACTGGCTCATGTACCCGTTCATCTGGCTCCTGAACGGCAGTGCCATCCTGTTGCTCAAGCTGTTCGGCGTCGATCTCGTGCCCGAGGATCCGGCGCACTCGATCGCGGAGCTCAAGAAAGTCCTGCGCGCCAGCCACCGCCACGGCGAGCTCGGCCGCGAATCGGCCATGCTGCTCGACCGCGCCTTCGAGCTCGAAGGCCTCACGGCGGGCGACCTCATGCGTCCCGACGAGGATCTCGTGACGCTCGACATCGACGCTCCCGTGGAGGACACCCTCGCGGTGATCCGCAGCAACCGCTACTCGCGTTACCCGGTGTACGAAGGCGAGCCGGACAACCTCATCGGCATCCTGCACGTCAAGGATCTCGTGACCGAGCTCGGCAAGCCCGCGGCCGAGATCGACCTGCGCGCCTTCGTGAAACCGGCCCTCATCATCAGCAGCGGCCTCTCCGCCGTGGGCGTCCTGAGCGAGTTCCAGCAGGGGTATCCGCACCTCGCGATCGTGGTCGACGAGTACGGCACGGTGGAGGGCTTTCTCACCCTCGACCACGTCGTCGAGGTGCTGCTCGGCACGATCCAGGACGAATTCCGGCACCGCCGGCCGAGCTGGAAACGCGAGCCGGACGGCAGCTGGGTCGGTCCGGGCTCGCTTTCCATCTGGTCGCTGGAGCGCCTCCTCGACACAGACCTGTCGCGGTTCGCCGAGGTGAACAGCGTCGGCGGGCTCGTCATGGACGTGCTGGAGCGCATCCCCCGCCCCGGTGAACGGGTGACCTTCGACGACTTCGAGATCGAGGTGCGCGAGATGCAGGGACCACGGATCGTGACCGTGGCGGTCACGCCCCGGGCCTGGCCGGAGTATGGTGCGCAGAGCGGATAGGCAAACCAGCGACTTAGCTTGTATTCTTCCGGTTACGTGTCAAAATGCGCACGTATGGCTCGGAAGCAACCGTAGCGGCAGATTGTGCGGCAGGCCGTTTATGCCCGTCCGCGGGCAGGCTAGACTGCCGCAGAAACTGACAGCGGTTCGGGCGGCTGGATGACAATTACAAGCGGCAAGGACATGACGGGCGTGTTGCCCGTGGTCAAGCCCCGACGCCCGCGCGCGGGCGAGCGGACCCGCGGAACCGTCGACGCGCTGCAGACCAAGATCGCGGTCAA
>CAZBGV010000269.1:0-3329 GCA_964491485.1 uncultured Woeseiaceae bacterium
AGGAGCCCGCCATGCGGGCGACCGAAAACAGGGTCGCCCGCATGGCGGGCTCCTACGGTTCCTCGCCCAGCGACAGCAGGCTCGCGTTGCCGCCGACGGCCGTGATGTTGTTGCTGATCGAGTATTCGCTGCCGAAGCGCGGCAGGTAGTGCGGCCCGCCGGCCTTGGGACCGGTGCCGGACAGACCCCGCCCGCCGAACGGCTGCACGCCGACGACGGCGCCGATCATGTTGCGGTTGATGTAGTTGTTACCGGCGCCGGACAGCCTGACGAACCTGCGCGCGCGGCCGTCTATGCGGCTGTGCAGCCCCATCGTGAGTCCGTATCCCGTGCGGTTCACCGCTTTCACCGTCTCCTCGAAGCGGTCCCCCGGATAACGCAGCACGTGCAATACGGGACCGAACACCTCGCGCTCGAGTTGCCCCACGTCGTCGATCGCGATCGCGACGGGCGCGAAGAACGTGCCGGCAGCGGCGCTCGCCGGCGCCCGGCAGCGATGCAGCACGCTCCGTTGCATGCGCTCGACGTGCGCGGCGAGCATCGAGCGCGCTTCTTCGTCGATCACCGGCCCGACGTCGGTGGAGAGCAGCGCCGGATTGCCGATGGCGAGCTCGTCCATGGCGCCGGCGAGCAGCTCCAGCACGCGCGGCGCGATGTCGTTCTGCAGGCACAGCACCCGCAGCGCCGAGCAGCGCTGGCCCGCGCTGTTGAACGCGGAGTAGACCGTGTCCGCCACCACCTGCTCGGGCAGCGCGGAGCTGTCGACGAACATCGCGTTCTGCCCGCCGGTCTCGGCAATCAGCGTCGCGATGGGTCCGTCGCGTTCCGCGAGCGTGCGGTTGATGATGCGCGCCGTATCGCCAGAGCCCGTGAATGCCACGCCCGCGACGCGCGAGTCGGCCACGGCGCGCCCGCCGACGGCGGCGCCGTCCCCCGGCAGGAAATGCAGGACGTCGGGCGCCACTCCCGCTTCGAGCAGGAGCTCCACGGCGCGGTACGCGACCAGCGGCGTCTGCTCCGCCGGCTTCGCGAGCACTGCGTTGCCGGCCGCGAGCGCCGCCGCGACCTGCCCGGTGAAGATCGCCAGCGGGAAGTTCCACGGGCTGATGCAGACGAACACGCCGCGACCGCGCAGGCCGAGCAGGTTGCGTTCGCCGGTCGGTCCCTGCAACGGCACCGGGTCACCGAACAGGTGCTCCGCGCGCGCGGCGTAGTAGCGCAGGAAATCCACGGCCTCGCGCACCTCGGCCACGCCGTCGGGGATGGTCTTGCCCGCTTCCCGAACGCAGAGCGCCACGAGCTCCGGGGCGTGCCGCTCGTACAGGTCCGAGGCCGCCCGCAGGATCTCCGCGCGCGCCGCGGCCGGCGTGCGGTCCCAGGCCGGCTGGGCGGCCTCCGCGAGGTCGAGCGCCCGGTCCACGGCGGCGGCGTCCGCCTGCGCGCAGACGCCCACGACGTCCGCATGATCCGCCGGATTGACGGATGGCACTTCCCCGCCGGCGAGCCGCGCACCGCCGACCAGCGGACAGGCACGCCGCGCGGTCGTCGATGCGCGTTGCATCGCTTCCAGGAGCTCGCGGGTCGCACGCCGGTCCGGCAGGTTACGGCCGCGCGAATTGCGCCGCTCGGGCTCGTAGATCGCGAGCGGAGACGGAATGCGCGGATGCGGCTGGAACCGGGTCTTGCGTGCGACCGCGACCGGGTCGGCAACGATCTCCTCGACGTTCACGTCCTCGTCGACGATGCGGTGGACAAAAGAGGTGTTGGCGCCGTTCTCGAGCAGGCGCCGCACCAGGTAGGGCAGCAGGTCCTCGTGGCTGCCGACCGGGGCGTACACGCGGCAGGGCCGCGCGAATTTCTCGGGATCGACGACTTCCCGGTACAGATCCTCGCCCATGCCGTGCAGGCGCTGGAACTCGAAATCGCTGCGCGCGCCGGCGAAGTGCATCACGCTGGACAGCGTCTGGGCGTTGTGGGTCGCGAATTGCGGATACAGGTGCTCGCCCGCGTCGAGCAGCAGGCGTGCGCAGGCGAGGTACGATACGTCCGTGTGCGACTTGCGCGTAAACACCGGGTAACTCTCGAGCCCCTGCTCCTGCGCGCGCTTGATCTCGGTATCCCAGTAGGCGCCTTTGACGAGTCGCACGGGGATGCGGCGCCCGGTCCCGGCCGCGAGCGTCCGGAGCCAGCCGATCACGTCGCGCGCGCGGCGCTGATAGGCCTGCACCGCGAGGCCGAAGCCCTCGTAGCCTTCCAGCGCCGGGTCGCGGTACACGCGCGCGAAGACGTCGAGCGACAGCTCGAGCCGGTCCGCTTCCTCGGCGTCGATCGTGAGCGCGATCCCGGCGATGCGCGCCTCCCCCACGAGCCGCGCGACGCGCGGCACGAGCTCGTCCAGCACCCGTCCGGCCTGCTGCCAGCCGTAGCGCGGGTGCAGCGCCGACAACTTGACGGAGATGCCGGGCGCCTCGAAAACCGGGGCGCCGGGCTCCGCCGCTTCACCGATGCGCGCGATCGCCTGCGAGTAAGCTTCGAGATAGCGCGCCGCGTCCGCGGCGGTCACGGCGGCTTCGCCCAGCATGTCGAACGAGTACCGCCAGCGCCGGCCGTCGCGGCGCCGCGAGCGTGCCAGCGCTTCCTCGATGGTGCGCCCCATGACGAACTGGTGCCCCATGATGCGCATGGCCTGGCGCATCGCGCCGCGCACGACCGGCTCGCCGGCCCGGCTCGCGAGCTTTTTCAGCACCTGCGCCGGATTGCGCTTCACGGCCTCCTCGAGCTTGAGCAGCCGGCCGGTGAGCATGAGACCCCAGGTCGAGGCGTTCACGAACAACGATTCGCTCTCGCCCAGGTGATCCTGCCAGCGCGCGGAGGTGATCTTGTCCGCAATCAGCTCGTCGGCCGTCTCGTCGTCGGGTATCCGCAGCAGCGCTTCCGCGATGCACATGAGCAGCACGCCTTCCTGCGACGACAGGTCGTATTGCTGGAGGAAGGCGTCGATACCCCCCTCCCGGGCCGTGCTGCGCACGGCCGCGACCAGGCGCTCCGCCGTGGCGCGAATCCTGGCGGCGAGGGGCTGGCTCGCGGCAGCGATGCCGGCGAGCTCGGCGACCAGCGCCTGCTCGTCCGCCAGGTAGCGGTCGCTGACGCCGTCGAGTGGCTCCAGGGAATGGTGGAACTGGCCGGTGAACGTCATGGGATGAGCCCCACAACCAAAGGTCGGGAATTATAAGGGAGTTCCGCGATATAATCGCTCGCGCAGACGACAAGGGATTGCGACATGCCGCAGGACTTCCTCCAATCGCTCGCGAGCCGCACCGAAGCGCTGA
>CAZBGV010000270.1:0-3299 GCA_964491485.1 uncultured Woeseiaceae bacterium
TCATGTGGGGCCGGCAGAGCTACCGCTGGAGCGATTTCGACTTCGAAGGCAACGCCCGCGACGGCATCGCCGTCGACTGGCCCATCCGCTACGCCGACCTCGCGCCCTGGTACGACTACGTCGAGCGGCACGCGGGCATTTCCGGCTCGCACGAGGAAATGCCGCAGCTGCCGGACGGGCAGTTCCAACCCGCGATGCCGCTGAACTGCGGCGAGGAATGGGCGGCGGAGCGTTTGCGCGGCCATTTCGACGGGCGGCGGCGCATCATCCCGGGCCGCGTGGCGAATCTCACGCAGGCGCTGCCGGGCCGGGCGAAGTGCCAGTATCGCAACGCCTGCTGGCTCGGCTGTCCGTACGGCGGCTACTTCAGCACGCAGGCGTCCACGCTGCCGGCGGCCATGGCGACGAAGCGGTTGACCCTCAGGCCGTTCTCGATCGTGACCGAGGTGCTGTACGACCGCGACAAGAAGCGCGCCACCGGCGTGCGCGTGCTGGACGCGGTCACGGAGCAGACCGTCGAGTACAAGGCGCGCGTCGTGTTCCTCTGCGCGTCGACGCTGAACTCGACGTGGGTCCTGATGCGCTCGGCCACGGACGTGTGGCCGGACGGGCTCGGCAGCAGCTCCGGCGAGCTCGGGCACAACCTGATGGATCACCATTTCGAGGTCGGGGCGTCGGCCAGGCTCACCGACCCCGCGCTCGCCGCGAAGTACTACTTCGGCCGGCGGCCGAACGGCTTCTACATCCCGCGCTACCGCAACCTGTTCGGTGACAAGCGGGAATACCTGCGCGGCTTCGGCTACCAGGGGTCGGCGAGCCGCGGCGACTGGCAGCGCGGCGTGGCCGAGCTCGGCGTCGGCAAGAGCTTCAAGGACGCGCTCTGCGAGCCCGGCGAATGGCGCATCGGCGGAACTGCGTTCGGCGAGATGCTGCCGCGCCACGAGAACCGCGTGACCATCGACCACACCCGTACCGACAAGTGGGGGCTGCCGGTGCTCGCGATCGACTGCGCGATCGGAGAGAACGAGCGGCTGATGCGGAAGGACATGGCGAACGATCTCGCCGAGATGTTCGAGGCGGTCGGGGCGACCGACGTCGAAACCTTCGACGGCAACTACTTCCCCGGCCGCGGCATACACGAGATGGGCACCGCGCGCATGGGGCACGACCCGAAGACGTCGGTGCTCAATCGCTGGAACCAGGTCTGGGATGCGCCCAACGTGTTCGTGACCGACGGCAGCTGCATGGTGTCGTCCGCCTGCCAGAACCCGTCGCTCACGTACATGGCGATCACCGCGCGCGCCGCGGATTACGCCGTGCAGGAGCTCAAGCGGCGCAATCTCTGATGTCGGGAGAACCGGGAATGCCGAACGAGACGGAAGAGCGCCGCCACCTCATGACGCGCCGCGAGGCGATCCTGCGCGTGAGCGCGCTGCTCGGCGGCGTGGCCCTGGTCGGGCAGGGTGCGCTGCTCGCGGGATGCGAGCGGCGGGTGCCGGCGCCGGAGACAGGCGATGCGCCCGAGGCCTTCGGCAAGGACGCGGTCGCGCTGCTCGACGAGCTCGCCGAGACGATCCTGCCCGAGACGGACACGCCGGGCGCGAAGGCCGCCGGCGTCGGGCCGTTCGTCGTGAAAATGGTGACCGATTGCTACGAGCCACGCGAGCAGCAGGTGTTCCGTGAAGGGCTCGCGACGGTGGACGACCGGTGCCGGGCAATGCACGACGTGGCGTTCCTCGCGGCGACCCCGGAACAGCGGCTGGCGCTGGTCGAGAAGCTCGACGCCGAGCAGGTGCAATACATGCGCGAGCTGGAGCACGGCCGGCCCGCGCACTGGTTCCGCATGCTGAAGGAGTTGACGCTGCTCGGCTACTTCACCTCCGAGATCGGCTACGAGCAGGCGCTGCGTTACGCCGAGACACCCGGCCGCTACGATCCTTGCGTGCCGTACACCCCGGGCGAAAAAGCCTGGGCGAACCACGCCTGAGCCGGCGCGCTCGTCACCGGGATGGCACGGTTACCAGGAACGAGCGGAGCAACCTGACAATGCTGACAAAAAAGCAGGTGAAAGCGAACATCGCCCGGCTGCAGGGCGGCCTCGTTTACCGCGGGGAGGTCACCGGGGTCCGCCAGACCTATTACGTCTTCGAGGCGGAAGGTTCCTTCTTCGTGTTGTCATTCGCCCGCTCCGAGGCGAAGTACGGCTCCGGCTACTTCAACGTCGTGGATGCGGGCGCCGTGGAGTATGTTCGCAGCCGCTTCGCCGGCCGGAAGGCCGTGACGGCAAAGGACGTCGTGCAGCGTGCCAGGCGCACGGCGCATGCACCGACCAGCCTCGTAGCGCTCAACGTGCTGTACGTGCTGGTGGCACTGGGCGAGGCGGAAATCGTGCAGCAGGGCGAGCGCGGCGAGCTGGTCTTCGCCCTGCGCGCCGGTCATAAAAAGCGCGCCGCCTGAGAGCGGCTAGTCCTCTTCCCCCTCCGCGGAATCGCCGTCCTCCGGCGCCTCCGGGTACAGGTCCAGCAGCTGGCGCATTTCCCGCGTCGCCATGATGTCCGAGTCCTCCAGCACGATCGTGTCGACGAAATCGGCCGGGTCCTCTTCGAGTTGCGGCAGGCAGTCCGTATCGCTTTCCATCGTCCCTCCTGTCGTTGGCGAGGGGAAACGTTAGCGCGGCAGGCGCCGGCGGTCCGTGACCTGGCTTCAGTTTTTTGTGATCCAGCGCACATCCCGCGATGTGCGCCGGTCACAGTTGCGGGCGCTCGACCAGCCGCGGCGGGGCGCCTTCAGGCCTTTGCAAGCGCCTGCTCGAGATCCCCGATGATGTCGTCGATGTGCTCGATGCCGATCGACAGGCGGATGGCCTCCGGGGAGACGCCCGCCGAGCGCTGTTCCGCTTCCGAAAGCTGGCGGTGCGTCGTGGAGGCCGGATGGCAGGCGAGCGATTTCGCATCGCCGATGTTGACGAGGCGCTTGAACAGCGAGAACGCATCGTAGGTCCGCACGCCGGCCTCGTAGCCGCCCTTGAGCCCGAAGGTCAGGATGCCGGAAGCCCGGCCGCCGAGATACTTCTGCGCGAGGGCGTGGTGCGGGTGCTCGGGCAGCCCGGCGTAGCTGACCCAGGCCACCGCGGGATGGCGGTCCAGGTACTCGGCCACGGCCTGCGTGTTCTCGCAGTGGCGCTCCATGCGCAGGTTGAGGGTCTCCAGCCCCTGCGCGATCAGGAACGCATTGAACGGGGAGAGCGCCGACCCGGTATTGCGCAGCGCCACCGTGCGGGCGCGCGCGATGAAGGCGGC
>CAZBGV010000271.1:0-3289 GCA_964491485.1 uncultured Woeseiaceae bacterium
CCAAGGTCGCCGCTCATCGCATCGAGCGCAATGACCGAGCTATCCCCCACGATGGCTCGCGCCCGGCGTTGCCGGGCGCACCGCGTTTATTCTTCCTCGTCCGGTTCGGGCTGGGCGATGACCTGGACCCCGCGGTAAAAACCGTCGGGGGTCACGCGATGACGCAGGTGCGTCTCACCCGAGGTGGGGTCCACGGAAAGGGCCGGCGACTTCAGCCGGTCGTGCGAACGCCGCATACCGCGCCTCGCGGGGGACTTGCGACTCTTTTGTACAGCCATTCACGAATCTCCGTTTTGAGTGACGGCCGGCGTCACCTTTTCGTTCCGCGACGGTCCCCGCGCCGCCCGTCGCGCATCTGTGCTCGCAAATCGGCGAACGGCCGCACGGTTTCCCCGGCGTCGCTCGCCGCCTGTGGCTCGCTCGCCAGCGGGCCGCATTCCGCATCGCTGGCGTGCCTCGCCGCGAACGGCAGCGCCATGACGAGCGCCTCGTCCAGCACGTCGAGCGGGCGCACCAGCCCTTCCTCCAGCTCCCACACCTCGTAGTCCAGCGAGGTGTCCGCGCGGCCCCCGGGACCGCTGAACAGCAGGCGGAAATCCGCGCCGAGCGGCAGCTCGAACGGCTCGAGGCAGCGCTGGCACAACGCCGGAATCTCGACCTCGGCGCGGCCTTCCAGCGCCGGCAGGCCGTGCTCCGTATCCGCGAAGCCGAACGCGAGTCTAAACGCTACCGGCCGCTGCCGCCACGCGTCCCCCGGCCCCGCGCCGGACACGCGTGCGAGATCGGCCTCCACCGCCTCCGTCAGTCGCGGAAACAGGTCGAGCTTCTCGTTGTTTTCGATGACCTGGCCCCGTTCCGCGAACACCTTGGGCGGCGCGCGCTCCAGCAGGGGATTGACCATGGCGGCGCGCATGATAAGGACCGGGTTTCCGGGTGTCAAAGCAAAAACGCCTCCCGGCGGGCCGGGCGGCGGCCGCGGAGGCCTGAGTTAGACTGTTCTTTTGTCGCGGAATTCCGCCGATGCACAAGTCTCCGCGGCCGGCCGTGGTGCTGGCGTCCTCCTCGTCATACCGGCGCGGCCTGCTCGCTCGCGTGCTCGACGAGTTCCACTCCGAAGCCCCGGCGGTCGACGAGGCGCCGCGCGCGGGCGAAGCGCCGGAGGCGCTCGCGCCGCGCCTCGCGCGCGCCAAGGCGGAGGCGGTGGCCCGCCGCCACCCCGGTGCGCTGGTCATCGGCGCCGACCAGGTCGCGGCGCAGGGGACCCGCGTGCTCGGCAAGCCGGGCGGCTTCGAGCAGGCGCTGGAGCAGCTCCTGGCGGCCGCGGGGCAGGCGGTGCGCTTCCATACCGCGGTCTGCGTGCTGGATCCGGCCGGCAGCCGGCACGAGCACAGCGACCTGACGGTCGTCCGGTTCCGGCGCTTCGACCGCTCGCTCGCGGAAGCCTACCTGCGCCGCGACGAGCCCTGGGACTGTGCCGGCAGCTTCCGCGTGGAAGGCGCGGGCGTCGTGCTCTTCGAAGCCGTGCAGACGGAGGACCCGACCGCACTCGTCGGGCTGCCGATGATCTGGCTCGCCGCGAAGCTCGTGGACCTGGTCGGCTTCGGGGCCGGGAGCGGCCTGCTGACAGGCCGCTAGATCGCCGGGGCCGGGCCCGCACACGTTCCCCGTTCCTCCCCCGCCGCGTTATTTCGCGGCAATGCTTTGGAGAAACCGCTCGAGGTCCTCGGCCAGCGGCGCCGTGAAGTGCAGCTCGTTGCCGCTCTCGTCCGGGAAGGCAATCGACTGCGCGTGCAGGAACAGGCGGCGCAGGCCGAGCGCGCGGGCGGCATCGTTCGCCGCCGGATCGCCGTAGCGCTCGTCGACGACGATCGGGTGGCCCGCATGCGCCGCGTGCACGCGGATCTGGTGGGTGCGGCCGGTGGCCGGTTCGCATTGCAGCAGGCTCCATGCGCCGTAGCTGCGCGACAGGCGAAACCGCGTGGCCGCCCGCTTGCCCTCCTCGCTGACGATCACGTGCCGCTCACCGCCTTCGCGGTGGCGCACGAGGAGCTTTGCTTCGACGAGGCGCTCGCCGTGCTGCCAGTCTCCCGCGACCAGCGCCAGGTAGTTTTTCTCGACCTTGCGGGCGCGAAAGATCTCGTGCAGCCGCCGCAGCACGCTGCGCTTCTTCGCGAGCACGAGGCAGCCCGAGGTCTCGCGATCGAGCCGGTGCACGAGGGAGAGCTGGGGAATGTCCGGGCGGGCTTGCCGCAGCAACTCGATCACGCCGTGGGACACGCCGCTGCCGCCGTGCACGGCGGTGCCCGCCGGCTTGTCGATCACCAGCACGTCCCGGTCCTCGAACAGCACGCGCCCGGCGAGCTCCAGCGCCTGCCGCTCGGGCGCGGCAGCGCCCGGCGGGCGCAGGCGCGCGGGGGGAATGCGGACGGTGTCGCCTTCCTGCAGGCGGTAGTCGGCGCGTACCCGGCCGCCGTTGATCCGCACCTCGCCGCGCCGCAGGAGCCGGTAAACGCGGCTTTTCGGCACGCCGGGCAGCTCCCGGCGCAGGAAGTTGTCGATGCGCTGCCCGGCCGCCGCCGCGTCGATGGCGACCTTGCGTACGGCCCCGGCAGCGTTCCCAGCGTGTGTTTTCCCGTCCGTTGGACGCATGAACCTGCCTGTTCCCGGTGGCTTGTGCCTATGCCGTTTCCGTCCCTGTGGTATATTAACCGCCCGTGAGGCAGCGACCCATGCCGTCTCACGAGCGATTCGAGATGGCGGCCCCTCTCTGACCAGGCGTTCGACAGGGAATCGACCCGGACCGGTCGCTGGAAAGCTATTCACCTCCGGCCTCGACGTGAGGCCGGGCTCCATTTGGCACGAGCAGGAAACCCGAGCTGGCGCCAGGAGCGGCTCAGGCTGCAGGGAAATAATGACTGGTTTTTTGCCGGGCTGGATGATCGCATCTCCCGCCCCATTGATGCTGCAAAATCTTTTTCGGGCCTTGTTGCTGGCCCTCTCTCCCGTCACCGCTGATCCCTGCGGCGCGCCGTTCGCGTGCTTCCGTGACTCCCGCTCGTTGCCCCACCCGAACCATCTAGCAGGGCAACATGAAAAGAATGCTGATCAATGCAACTCAGGAAGAAGAGTTGCGCATGGCAATGGTCGACGGCCAGCGCCTGTACGACCTCAATATCGAGCTGCCGTCCGGCGAGCGTAAGAAAGCCAACATCTACAAGGGGAAAATCACCCGGCTCGAGCCCAGCCTCGAGGCGGCTTTCGTCAATTACGGCGCGGAGCGCCACGGTTT
>CAZBGV010000272.1:0-3215 GCA_964491485.1 uncultured Woeseiaceae bacterium
CGTAGGAGCGCGCACCGCGGGCGACCGGACTTCTGCGAAGCGCAGGCCCCGATGTGGTCTACACTGCCGGCATGGCGCTCTGACAACAAACAACCCCGGAGGTCGTCATGAAAGCCTACGGCGCGGAGTTTCTCGGCACGTTCTGGCTGGTCCTCGGCGGCTGCGGCAGCGCGGTGCTGGCGGCTGCGTTCCCCGAGCTCGGTATCGGATCTCTCGGTGTGGCGCTGGCCTTCGGGCTCACGGTGCTCACGATGGTCTATGCGATCGGGCACATCTCGGGCGGCCACCTCAACCCGGCGATCACCATCGGGCTCTGGGCGGGCCGCCGTTTTCCCGCCCGCGACGTCGCCCCTTACGTCGCCGCCCAGGTGCTCGGCGGCATCGCGGCGGGCGGGGTCCTGTACGTCATCGCGAGCGGCGCGCCGGGCTTCGACGTCTCCGCGGGATTCGCGGCCAACGGCTACGGAGAGCATTCGCCGGGCGGCTATTCGCTGCTCTCGGGCCTGGTGAGCGAGATCGTCATGACGATGTTCTTCCTGCTCGTCATCTTCGGCGTTACGGACAAGCGCGCCGCGCTCGCGAGCTTCGCCCCGATCGCCATCGGTCTCGCGCTCACGCTGATCCACCTGGTCAGCATCCCGGTGACCAACACCTCGGTCAATCCCGCGCGCAGCACGGGTGTGGCCGTGTTCGTCGGGGACTGGGCGCTGGCCCAGCTCTGGTTGTTCTGGCTCGCGCCGATCACAGGCGGGGTGCTCGGGGCGATCGTCTGGCGATTCTTCGAGCCGCAACCGCTCGAGGTCCCTCACGCCGACACCGTCGCCCCGGCCTGAGCCCGGCGCCAGGTGCGCTGGGGAGCGCGCGAGCCTGGAGCCCGTGGGAGCGCGGATCGCGCGCGACAGCCGAAATTGCGCATCTCACCGAAAAACGTCAGCGGCTGTTCACGGCTGGCAGTGCCAGGCTCATTCGCCTGTCCCATCCGCCTGTCCCATCGTCCAGTGTCGAACTATCAGCCAAACTTGATGATCTGTACGGCTGGCCGGGATGCCGTCACGGTATTGCCGAGTGGTGCAGGCGGTATTACCATGGCCACATGGAAGTATTGTCGATCAAGTTGCCGCCCGAACTCCGGCGACGCCTGGCTGCGGAGGCGAAGCGTCGTAACATGACGCAATCGGCTATCGTGCGCGAGTCCATCGAGCAGTTGCTGAAGAAGTCGCCGGGAAGAGGCAAACCGGCGAGCTGCGCCGATCTCGTCCGTGATCTCGCGGGTTCGGTAGAAAGCGGCCTCAGTGACCTCGGAACGAACAAGGCGTATCTCGAACAAGCTATGCTCGAAAACAGTCGACGTGCCGCCGAGCGTAGTCGTTGATACCGGGCCGATTGTTGCTCTACTGGATGCCGATGAGGCTCGCCACCGTTGGACGCTAAGTCGGCTGGAAGAGCTCCAGCCGCCGTTGCTGACTTGCGAAGCGGTCCTCACGGAAGCGACTTACCTCATTGCCCGGGCGGGTGCTCGTAGCGCGATTGTCGTCGATCTCGTGAGCCGCGGCATGCTCACCGTGGTGAATGTGCTCGAGGACGAGGCCGACGCAGTCGGCCGCCTCATGCGGCGTTATGCCAATGTTCCGATGTCCCTGGCGGACGCTTGCCTCGTACGGATCATAGAGCGCACGGAGAATGCCAGCTTGCTCACGCTGGACTCGGATTTCAGGATCTACCGGCAAAAGGGACGCAGGCTGATTCCGTTGATCACGCCCGCGAGCTGAAATATCGTACACCGGTCGCCGCACGGTATCGGCGCTACCGGCCGAAGCACCGCGACCGACGAGTTGATCAGGCATTGTTTCCGTGCGGTCGGCCGTCCGACGGAGTATCTCGCAATGTCAGCAGCAAAACCGAGTGTCCTGATCTGTTTGGTCATGCTGGCCTGCGGCTGCCATTCCGCCGCCGACCCTCCCGCGGATGGAGCCGCGGCCAGCCCGGGGACAGACGCGGCGGCGATGGCGGACACGGCGCATTCGAGCCGGAACTCGCTCGACTGGGCCGGCACGTATTCCGGCGTCATCCCCTGCGCCGATTGTCCCGGGATCCGGGAGACCGTCACGTTGCGTGCGGACGGGCGGTTCGAGCAGACGCTGGTCTACCTCGAACGCAGCGTGGCACCGGTCACCGACACCGGTTCCTTCTCGTGGAATGCGGCCGGCAGCGCGGTGACGTTGCAGAACCCGGGCGGCGGCCAGCAGCTCAAGGTGGGGGAGAACACGCTGATCCACCTCGACCGCGACGGCAACCCGATCGGCGGCCCGCTGTCCGGACGCTATGTGCTGCACAAGCACCTGCACGATCCCGCTATCGAGGGCCGGAAGTGGACGCTCACCGAGCTCCGCGGCAAGCCGGTCGACGCCGCCTCGCACCGACCGTTCCTCCTGCTGGATGCCGACAAAGCGCTCGCGAGCGGCAACGCCTCCTGCAATTCGTTCTCCGGCGCCTACGCGATCAAGACCGGCAACAGGATCCGCTTCGACGAGAACCTGGCGGTGACGATGATGGCCTGCCCGGACATGGCCATCGAGCAGCAGTTTCTCGAGGCGCTGCGAATCGCCGACAACTACACCGTCGCCGGCGGCATCCTCAGCCTGAATCGCGCCCGCATGGCGCCGCTTGCAAGGTTCGAGGAAGCCGGGGAGTAGCGGAGGCTTACGCCGTCATTCACTCGCGATGCGTTGCGAGATGTCCTCTGCGCGCTGGCTGGCGCGGAACTCGATGATGCGAAAGTCCGCGAGACCGTGCGCGTGGAACGGGTCCTCGCGAACGATGCGCTCGATTTCATCGCGGCTCTTGCCGACGGCCAGGATGATGCCGCCCTCGCGCGGTATCTTCCGGCCGGAGACGAGGAAGTTGCCGGCGTCGTAGTACTTCTTCAGGAAGCGGACGTGCGCCCGCATGTGCGCATCGATCTCGCGCAGGTCGGCCTTGTAGACGAGCTCGATGACGAACATCCGCGCTCCTTTGGCGATGGGTCGTGTCGCTATTCTGTCATAGCGGCTTCTGACGGGTCGGATGCAGGCCCGCGGCTCACAGCAGCCTGGCGCCCAGCGGCACGGCTTTGTCGGGAATGCACAGCGCCACCCGGCCGTGCTCGTCGTGAAACCCGGTGACCAGGCACTCGGACATGAACGGCCCGATCTGCTTCTTCGGGAAGTTGACCACGC
>CAZBGV010000273.1:0-3201 GCA_964491485.1 uncultured Woeseiaceae bacterium
ATCCGGGAAGCGGTGGCGGCGCTCGATCCCGCCCTGCCGCTCGGCGAGTTCCGCACCATGCAGCAGGTCGTCTCCGACTCGCTCGCCCGTCCGCGGCTCCTGATGTCGCTGCTCGCCGTTTTCGCGAGCGTCGCACTCGTGATGGGTGCCGTCGGTATCTACGGGGTGATGGCGTGGCTCGTCGGGCGCCGCACGCGCGAGCTCGGTATTCGCGTGGCGCTCGGCGCGCGGGGGCGCGACGTAGCCCGGCTGGTCCTGAAACAGAGCCTCGCGCTCACGGCCGCGGGGGTCGGCTTCGGGCTGCTGCTCGCGGCGCTGCTCACGCGCTCGCTTGCGGGGCTGCTGTTCGGCGTCACGCCGCTCGATCCGCCGACGTTCATCGCCGTATCCGCCGCGCTGGCCGCGGTGGCGCTGCTCGCGGCGTGGATTCCAACCCGCCGCGCAATGCGCGTCGATCCGGGCAGCGTGCTGCGACAGGAGTGAGGTGCATCCCATGAACGGTCTGCTGCACGATTTCCGCTACGCGCTGCGCGCGCTCGGCAAGAGCCCCGGCTTCACCGCGGCCGCGGTGCTGACGCTCGCGCTCGGCATCGGTGCGAACACCGCGATCTTCAGCGTCGTGAACGCGGTGCTCCTGAAGCCGCTGCCGTATCCGGAACCGGACCGGATCGTGCGCGTGTACGAAGCGACGCGCGGCGGATTGAGCACGACCTCGCCGCCGAACTTCACGGACTGGCAGCGCGAAACCTCGGTGTTCCAGGCGATCGGGGCCTATGCCCAAACCGCCGCGGCGCTGACCGGCAACGGCGATGCGCAGCGCGTGCCGGGCGCGGTCGTCACGCCCGGGTTTTTCCCGGCGCTCGGCACGGCACCCCTGCTCGGCCGCACCATCGTCGCTTCGGATACCGTCACCGGCCAGGATCGCGTCGTCGTGCTGAGCCATGGGCTCTGGCAACGGCGCTTCGGCGGCGATCCGGCCATCGTCGGGCAGAGCGTGCGGCTGGACGGCCGGGATTACGCCGTGATCGGTGTCATGCCGGAGGCGTTCGATTATCCGGCGCGTGCCGGGATATGGCTGCCGCTCGGGTTCTCGGAGGACGAGCTCGCGACCCAGCGCGGCGCGCATTATCTCGACGTGGTCGCGCGGCTCGCGCCGGGCGTTTCGGTCGAGGCCGCATCGGCCCGGATGGCGGCCGTCGCGAAGCTGCTCGAAGCGCGCTATCCGGATACCAACACGGGGGCGAGCGCATCCGTCGTCGGCCTGCAGGAGGCACTGGTCGGCGAATTCCGGCCCGCGCTTTTGATCCTGCTCGGCGCCGTCGGCTTCGTGCTGCTGATCGCGTGCGCGAACGTCGCGAACCTGGCTCTGGCGAGAACGGCCGCACGCAGGCGGGAGCTCGCCGTGCGCAGCGCGCTCGGGGCGGAGCGCGCGCGCCTCGTGCGCCACGTGCTGACGGAAAGCGTGCTGCTCGGGGTGCTCGGCGGCGCCGCCGGTCTGCTGCTTGCCGCCTTCGGCACGCGCATCCTGCTGGTCCTCGCGACGGAGTACGTGCCGCGCATCGAGCACGCGGGGCTCGACGGAGTCGTCCTCGCGTTCACCGCGGGCGTGGCGCTGCTCACGAGCCTGCTGTTCGGCGTGCTGCCGGCGGCGCGCGTCGGCCGGAGCGGCGACCTGACCGGCGCGTTGAAGGCGGGCGGGGGCACGCGAAACGGCGACAGGTCCGGCGGCCGGCTCCGCGCGTCGCTGGTCGTCGCGCAGATGACCCTCGCCGTGCTGCTGCTCGCGGGTGCGGGGCTCCTGCTCAAGAGCTTCCTGCAATTGCAGGGCGTCGATCCGGGCTTCAACCCGCGCGGCGTGCTCACGTTCGAGCTTGCCCTGCCGCGGGCGCATTACCCCGACCCGCAGGACGCGCGCGAGCTCGTGTCCGAGCTGCGCGAGCGTATCGGCGGGCTGCCGGGCGTCGAGAGCGTCGCCGCCGTTTTCGGCCTGCCGCTCAGCCACTTCAACTACACGATCTCCGTGGAGGAGCTCGACGGAGCGCCCGCATACGACGACCCGAGCGAGACCCGCTACCTGCAGGTGCGCGTCGTCACCCCGGATTACTTCCGCGCCATGCAGATCCCGCTCGTCGCCGGCCGGGCGCTCGACGCGGGCGATCGCGCGGGCACGCAGCCGGTGGTCGTGGTCAACCAGGCGGCGGCACGGCTCCTCTGGCCCGACGGCGAGGCGCTCGGGCGCACGCTCGAGGTGGGCACGTCGATGGGCGTGGGCGGCTCCCGGCTCGGCGGCACCGTCGTCGGCATCGTCGCCGACGTCCGGGACGCGAGCCTTGCCGATGCGGCGCGGCCGACGGTGTACGGCGCGCATGCGCAGTTCCCGGTGGACTTCATGAGCGTGGTCGTGCGCTCGAGCGTGCCGCCGCGATCGCTCGTCGCGCCGATCCGCGCGGAGGTGCGGCAACTGGACGACGAGCTGCCGCTCGACGACGTGCGCACGATGGACGAGCGGCTGGCGGCTTCGGTCGCCGAGCCGCGCTTCTACATGCTGCTGCTCGCCGTGTTCGCCGTCTCGGCCTTGTTCCTCGCGGCGGTCGGTATCTACGGTGTCCTCGCGATCGCGGTACGCCAGCGAACCGGCGAGATCGGCATTCGCCGGGCGCTCGGCGCGGAAGCCGGCGACGTGCTCAGGATGGTGCTCGGCAGGGCGCTCGCGCTCGCGGGCGGCGGCCTCGTGCTCGGGCTGCTCGCCGCTTTCGCCCTGACGCGCCTGCTCGCCGGCTTGCTGTACGGCGTCACTCCGACCGACCCGGTGACGTTCGCCGGGGTCGCCGTGCTGCTCGCCGCCGTGGCGGCGCTCGCGAGCTTCCTGCCGGCGCGCCGGGCCGCCGCGGTGGATCCCATGCAGGCGCTGAGGGAGGAGTAGCGCGATGCGGCTTCCCGTTTCGATGCTGGACCTGCGGCACGTGTTCCGCGGGCTCAGGCGCACGCCGGTGTTCACAGTGGTAACGCTCCTGACGCTCGCCCTCGCGATCGGCGCGAACAGTGCCGTCTTCAGTCTCGTCGACCAGACCCTCCTGCGCGCCCTGCCATTTCCGCAAGCGGACCGGCTGGTGGCCCTGTGGGCCGACCTGCGCGCCGCCGGATTGCCGCGCAAGGAATACACGAACATCGCCGATCTCACCGACTGGCGTGCGCAGTCCG
>CAZBGV010000274.1:0-3196 GCA_964491485.1 uncultured Woeseiaceae bacterium
GCAGCGACGTCCTTCTTCGTCAGGCCGGTGTCCTCCGCGATGGAGGCGTAGATCTCCGATTTCGTCGGCGGCTTGAGATTGGCGCCGGACTTTTCATTCGCTGCCATATAAGCGTATCTCCTCGAGACTGGCTGGGTTGATGCGGCGCGACGATACCACAACTTCGGCCGGTACGTAAGGCAAAAGCAGGGTTTTCGCGGCTATCGATCGGTGAAGAACTGTCGTTTGAACCGCAGCTCGGTGGGCTTGTCGTCCCCTTCGGGCTGCACGGCGATGTCGAAGACCAGGGTTTCCTGGTTCGCGATGGACGTTTCCCCGATGTAGTAGATTGCGTCGTCTTCGTTGATGCGGCGCATGTTGATCGGCTTCAGCTGGCCGGTGAGATTCACGGTCTTCACCTGGACCTCCGCGGGTACTGCCTTGCCGGTACCCTCGTCGATCACCGACACGTTCAGCATGGCGCGGTCGTGGCTGCGCACGATGTTGTAGAGGCGTGCGATCTCGGGCGGCAGCTGGTCGGTGCGCTGGGCGCTGAAGTGCACGACGTGCTCACCGATGTCCATGGAGGACGCTTCGTCCGGCTCCGCCTGCGTGGCGGGCTCGACGTCCGGCCCGCAGCCGGCGAGGAGCGTCATGACCGACAGCGCGGCGGCTTTGGAGGCTGGCCTCATCGTTCCGACTCCCCCGAGTCATGGCCCGTCGATGCGGGAACTATAGCCGATTGCGGCCTCCGCTCCTATCATCGAATGCGCCGGCGCACGCCCCGGGACCCGGCGTGCCGGTACGCCGGAGGGTGCCGGCAGCTGTCGCCTCAGAGAGGCTTCACCTCGCGCAGGAATATCACCAGCGCCTGGACCAGGATCAGCGCGAACACGGGAGAGATGTCGAGGCCGCCGATCGCGGGGATGACGCGCCGGAAGGGCCGGAGCACGGGCTCCGACAGGGTCGCGACGAGGGCGGTGATCGGATTGTACTGGTGCGGCGCCACCCAGCTCAGGATGACCCGGATCAGGATCGCGAAGAAGAACAGGTTGAGGCTCAGGATGACGAGCTCGATCACCGCGGTGACGGCGATCGGCACCGGGTGCGGGAGCGGCACGCCGAGAATCGCGAACAGCACGAGCAGCGTGACGAACTGGACGACGAACGCGACCAGCACCGTCGCCGTGTCGAGCCGCCGGATGGACGGCACGAAGCGCCGCAGGGGGATCACTACCGGCGACGTGAACCTGAGGATGCCCTGCGCGATCGGGTTGCGAAAATCCGCCCGCAGCCACGGCAGCCAGAAGCGCAACAGCAGGAGCAGCAGGTAGAGCTGCGCCAGCGTCCGTACGATGAAGACGATTGCGTGGTCCAGTCCGCTCATGGGTCGGGTCTTGGGTCGGCCTCGCGCCGGGCCTCGGCCGCGAGTTCCGTCGCCCGGTCGCGGGCGGCGGCGATCGCCCGCGCAAAGATACCACGAACGTCCTCCGCTTCGAGGCGTTCGAACGCGGCCGTGGTGGTGCCGCCCGGAGATCGCACGCGCTCGATCAGCGCGCTCATGGTTTCCGTTTCCATGCGCGCGAGGGCCGACGCGCCGCAGGCGGTTTCGATCGCAAGCGTCCTCGCGACCTCCGGCGGGAGGCCGAAGGCGCGCGCCGCTTCCATCATCATGTCGATCAGCAGGTACACGTACGCGGGCCCGGTGCCCGACACCGCGGTCACCGCATCCATGAGCGTCTCGTCCTCGATCCAGACGACGCTGCCCACGGCGCAGAGCACCTTCTCCGCCAGCGCGCGGCCGAGCTCGTCGGTGCGTGCGTTGGCGAACAGCGCGGCGATGCCGCAATCGACGAGCGCCGGCTGGTTCGGCATCGCGCGCACGATCTCGAGGCCGCCGCCGAGCCACTCGTCGATGTCGTCCACGCGGGGCCCCGCCGCGATCGAGATCACGAGCGGCCTCGACCGTTGCACGGCGGCGCGAATATTCAAGCACACGGCCTTCAGGATCTGCGGCTTGACCGCCAGGATCAGGCTGCCCGCGGTCGCGGCCACCGCCGTGTTGTCCCCGGTCACCTGCGCGCCCGGGAACTCGCGCTCGAGCAGCGCGCGCTGCTCGGCCCGCGGCTCGGCGATCGAGAGATTCGCCGCGCCATAGCCCGAGCGCACCAGCCCGCCGGCGATGGCCCGCGCCATGTTGCCGCCACCGATGAAGCCGATCCGGCTGCGTGTCACGCTCATGCTTTCATCCTGTATGCCGCGGACCGAACAGCGCCGTGCCGATGCGCACGATGGTCGCACCTTCGTGAATGGCCGCGGCGAAATCGTCGCTCATGCCCATCGACAGCGTGTCGGTCTCGATGCCCGCTTCGGCGAGGGATTCCTTGAGCTCGCGCAGGCGGCGAAACGGCGCGCGCTGCGCCTCGAAGCCCTCGCGCGGTCGCGGGATGCACATCAGGCCGCGCAGCCGGAGCTTCGGCAACCCGGCGATGTGCTCCGCGAGCGGCAGCGCCTCCTCCGGCGCGACACCCGATTTGCCCGGTTCCGCATCGATGTTGACCTGGATGCAGACGTCGAGATCGGGTGCGTGCCGGGGCCGCTGCGCGCTCAGGCGCTCCGCGATCTTCGCGCGCTCGACCGTGTGCACCCACTGGAAGCTCTCCGCGACCGCGCGCGTCTTGTTCGATTGCAGGTGCCCGATGAAATGCCAGACGAGGTCGTCGCGGCCGACGTCTTCGATCTTCGAGAGCGCCTCCTGCACGAAGTTCTCGCCGAACTCGCGCTGCCCCGCCGCGGCCGCCTGGAGGACCAGCGCGGCCGGTTTCGATTTGCTCACGGCGAGCAGCCTGACGGTGCCCGAGGGGCGTCCCGCATCGGCCGCGGCACGAACAAGCAAATCTTGTATTTTCCGAAAGTTATCCGTGACTCCAATCACGTTTTACCGCCATGCCTTCGATATACTAGGCGCCTCGAAGCCCGGGTTATGGTAAAGGCCCCTCCGGCTCCCCGCACGCGAGGGACCGACCGGCCGCCGGATCCGGCAGATACTCCAGAGGGACCAATATGGCCGTCGACGTTGCGCAGCTCCTGGCGTTCACCGTGAAGAACAACGCATCGGACCTGCATCTTTCCGGCGGCGTCCCCCCCATGATTCGCGTCGATGGCGACATCAAGCGAATCAACATGCCCGCGCTGACCCACAAGGACGTCAATAGCA
>CAZBGV010000275.1:0-3187 GCA_964491485.1 uncultured Woeseiaceae bacterium
ACAGCGGCCAGGTCGTCAGCGGCAGGTTCATGGCGCCGCTGTCGTTCAGGAGCTCGAGATCGTGCCGCAGCAGGAGATCGCCGGGAGCGGCCCAGGGCTCGGCGAAAGCGGGTAGCGACAGGAGGGGGAGTGTCGCCAGCAGGAGACAAGCGAGGCCATGGCAGGGGACGCGCAAACGGTGAGATCCGGGGTCGCCCGCGTGGCGGGCTCCTACGGAGGTGAGGGGCATCATTGGGTGCGCCATTGGAGGAAGCCGCGCAGGTTCGTGTCAGTCGTGCGTTCGGCGCCCGCGCCGAGCTCGATCACGCCGAAGGGGAAATCGCGGCTCCAGGCGACGTCGAGGCTCGCGAGGTCCTCCGCGACCGGCGTCAGCGAATGTCGCGGATCGGGGACACCGCCGCGGTTCAGCTTGCCGTAGCGCGCCAGCACTCTCCAGCGGGTGTCCGCATCGTCGAAGAGCAGCAATCCGGCCGACGCCACTCGCCCGTCGTTGTCGATGCCGTGGCCGATCGCCCGCCCGCGATAGCGGTAGCCCGTGCGATAAATCCCGTGGTCGTAAGCGCAATTGAAGTTGTCGTCCCCGGATTCATAGAACCCGCAGCTCGTGTCCGCCATCTCCACGAACCAGCGGAACGACCAGTATCGACCGGCGGAGCCCGCGCCTTCCACTCCAAGCTGCGCCAGCAGCCGGCTCGGGAGTCCCCCGGCCTCGTCCTCGCCGATGGCTTGCGCATACACCGCCAGCGGCAGCCGGAAGCGGGCGAGCGACCAGCGGAGATCGACGCCGGCAAGCTGGTTGCCGGGCTCGTCGAGCACGCCGATGCCGTCGTCGCCGCGGTTGTCGCGACCGGCGAGCAGGTCGACGAACGTCCCGAAATCGCACGGCCGCCCCTCGCCGCACCATTGGGCCGTGCGTGACAGCCCGATCTCGACGCTCGTCAGCGGGCGGAAACTGAAGCGGAGGCCGAAGAAGCGCGCATCCGGGACCGCGCGCTCGCTCTCCAGCTGCCCGAAGATCACGCTCAGGTCCCACGGCCCGATCCAGCGCAGCCACCGCGATTCGAACGCGTTGGTGAAGATTCTATCGAGCGTCAGCGCGGGAATCGGGCGGGCGTTGCTCGACAGGATGAGGCTGCCGTCCCAGCCCGGGCCCCACCAGCGGTCCAGCGTCCCGGCGGCGAACGCGAAATTCGCGAGGCCGACGGCGATGATGCTGCCGTCCGCTCTCGCGTGCCTGCCGTCACCCGGCGAATCGACGAGCTGGCCGTTCAGCTGCAAGGAAAAGCGCTCGCCGGTCCAGTCGAAGCCCGCGGCGATCTCGGCGGATTCGCGCGGTCCGGCCGCGAACGAACGGATGCGCGACGGCTTTTCCGCCGCCGTCAGCGCGGCGCTGAAGCGCGCCTCGCCGGACCGGGCCTCGCGGAGCGCCGCCGCGCGCAGGCGGTCGAGCGCGCGCGCCGTGGCCGGGGGCCGGCCGTCGCGCGCCCCCGCTTCTTCGAGATCTTCGAGGATGGGCCCCCAGGCGAGCGGCCAGGTCGTCACCGGTCCCTTGAGGATGCCGTAGTCGGCGAGCAGCTCGATGTCGGCCCGCAGCGCCGCGTCACCGACCGGCACGAACGGGCCCGCTGCGGCCGGCGGCACGGCCGCGATCGCCACGGCGACCAGCATCGGGCCCAGCAGGCCGACGGCACGTTTGGCGAAGCGGCGGCATGGCATGCGTGGCGTAGCCCTCCCGGCGAAGCTGCGCGCATGGTAGAGGAAAAGCGGGGGTGCGCCTACCGCCCGGGGACTTCGGATGGGCGGGATGATAGAAAAATCAACGCCTTATGTTTATACCGCAAATGTCCTTCAGTTGCGGTACAAAGGCGCCTTCAAAGCGCGCGGCCCTTCGAGCTGTCGAGCACCCCAGCGGCGGCCGCTGCAGGCGGCGCACGAGCAGCCTCTTAGCTGCGCACCTGCGCCGCGTGCTCCACGAACCAGCGATACGTGCGCTCGATACCCTCTCGCAGCCCCGTGCTGTGGTGCCAGCCGGTGCCGTGGACCCGGCTCACGTCCAGCAGCTTGCGCGGCGTGCCGTCCGGCTTCGAGCGATCGTAGACGATTTTCCCCTCGAACCCGGTCACGTCGCGCACGATGTCCACGAGCTCGGCGATGCTCACGTCCTCACCCGTGCCGACGTTGATGATTTCCCCCGAATCGTAGTGCTGCATCAGGTGCACGCAGGCGTCCGCCAGGTCGTCGACGTACAGGAACTCGCGCCGCGGCTTGCCCGACCCCCAGACGACCACCTCGGGAGCCCCTGCCTGCTTCGCCTCGTGGAACTTGCGGAGCAGCGCGGGCAGCACGTGCGAGGTCTCGAGGTTGAAGTTGTCGCCGGGGCCGTACAGGTTCGTCGGCATCGGGCAGATCGCGTCGAAGCCGTGCTGCTTGCGGTACGCCTGGCAGACCTTGATCCCGGCGATCTTCGCGATCGCGTACCACTCGTTGGTCGGCTCGAGTGGACCCGTGAGCAGGGAGGACTCCTGGATCGGCTGCGGCGCAAGGCGCGGGTAGATGCACGAGGAGCCGAGGAACAGGAACTTCTTCGCCCCGCCTTCGAACGCGCCGTCGATCACGTTCATCTGGATGAGCAGGTTGTCGCGGATGAAGTCGGCGGGATACGTGTCATTGGCATGGATGCCGCCGACCCGCGCCGCCGCGTCGAACACGTACTCCGGCCGCTCCTTCCTGAAGAATTCCAGCACCGCCGGGCGGTCGGTGAGGTCCAGCTCGGCGCGCGTGCGCGTCACGAGACGCTGCCAGCCGCCGGCTTCCAGGCGCCGCACGATCGCGGAGCCCACCAGCCCGCGGTGGCCCGCGACGTAGATCTTCGCGTCCTGCTCCATATTCATTCAAAGTAGTTGAAGGCCTTGTAGCCCGCACGCTTCACCATGTCGTCGCGCTGCGCGAGCTGGAAATCCTCCTCCACCATCTCGGCCACCAGCTGCTCGAAGGTCGTCCGCGGCTGCCAGCCGAGCTTCGCGCGCGCCTTGGCGGGGTTGCCGAGCAGCGTGTCGACCTCGGTCGGGCGGAAGTAACGCGGATCGATCGCCACGATGGGCTTGCCCGTCGCGGCGTTGATGCCCTTCTCGTCCAGGCCTTCACCCTCCCAGCGAACCTGCAGATCGAGCGCCGCAGCGGTCGCTTC
>CAZBGV010000276.1:0-3168 GCA_964491485.1 uncultured Woeseiaceae bacterium
TGCGTGTCCTCGTCCATGCCGCACCAGTCGGATGCCGCGTTCATCGCGTGGTTCATGCCGATCCTGAACCCCGCGAACGTCGCCGAATACCTGGAGTACGGGCTCTACGGCATCGCCCTCTCGCGCTTCTCCGGCATGTGGGTGGGCTTCAAGGCGATCTCGGAGACGGTCGAATCGGCGATGTCGGTCGAGCTGCCGCCGCCGCCCGCGTTCCGCACGCCGCCCGCTTTCGTGCCGCCGGCCGACGGGCTGCACATCCGCTGGCCGGACTATCCCGGCCCGCAGATCGAAGAACGCATGGAAGCGAAGAAGGCGGCCACCATCGCCTTTGCCGAGACGAACCCGATCGACCGCCGCCTCTTCGATACACCGAACGCGCGCTACGGCATCGTGACCACCGGCAAGGGTCACCTCGACCTGATGGAAGCGCTGCGCCTGCTCGGGATCGATGCGCGCGAGGCGCGCCGCATCGGGCTCGACGTGTACAAGGTCGGCATGGTGTGGCCGCTCGCGCACGATCCGGCGCTCGAGTTCGTGCGCGACAAGCGCGAGGTGCTGGTCGTCGAGGAGAAGCGCGGCATCATCGAGAGCCAGTTCAAGGAATACTTCTACGATTACCCGGGCCGCAAGCCCGAGCGCATGATCGGCAAGGAGGACGAGAACGGAAACCGGCTGATCCCGTGGATCGGCGAGCTCTCGCCGATAGAGCTCGCGCGCATCGTCGCGGAGCGGCTCGATCGTGCATTCCCCGGGCTCGAGCTCAGCGCACGGGCGGCACGGCTGGAGGCGGAGGCCGCTCCGCCGATCCAGGTCACGGGAGCCGCGCGCACGCCCTACTTCTGCTCGGGCTGCCCGCACAACACCTCGACGAAAGTGCCGGAGGGCTCGATCGCGCTCGCGGGCATCGGCTGCCACTTCATGGCGAACTGGATGGACCGCGACACCGAGGGGCTGATCCAGATGGGCGGCGAGGGCATCAACTGGATCACGCGCTCGCTGTTCAACGGCGGACGGCACGCGTTCCAGAACCTGGGCGACGGCACGTTCTACCATTCGGGCTCGGTGGCGATCCGCCAGGCCGTCGCCGCCGGCGCCAACATCACGTACAAGATCCTCGTGAACGACGCGGTCGCGATGACCGGCGGCCAGCCGGTGGACGGTCCGATCACGGTCGAGGGCGTCGCGCACATGGTCCGGTCGGAAGGCGTGCAGCGCATCGCCGTCGTCTCGGACGAGCCGGAGCGTTTTGCCACGGCGGATTTCCCGGCCGGCACCACGATCTCGCATCGCCGCGAGCTCGATGCGATCCAGCGCGAGTTGCGCGAGATACCGGGCGTCACCGTGCTCATCTACGCGCAGGGCTGCGCCACCGAGAAGCGGCGCAAGCGCAAGCGCGGCCTGCTGGAAGACCCGAACCGCCACGTCGTGATCAACGAGCTCGTCTGCGAAGGTTGCGGCGACTGCTCGGTGGAATCGAATTGCCTCTCGGTAGTGCCGAAGGAGACACCGTTCGGGCGCAAGCGGCAGATCGACCAGAACAGCTGCAACAAGGATTTCTCCTGCCTGAACGGCTTCTGTCCCAGTTTCGTCACGATCGAGGGCGGAGAGCGCGCGAAAATTGCGGCACAGCGAAGGCAGGCGCTGCCGCAGGAGCGGCTCGCTGCCCTGCCCGCCCCCGCGCTCACGGATGCGAGCGACGGCTACGACCTGCTGGTGACCGGCGTCGGCGGCACGGGCGTGATCACGGTCGGCGCGCTGATCACGATGGCCGCGCACCTCGAGGGCAAGGGCGCGAGCGTGCTCGACTTCACCGGCTTTGCGCAGAAGTTCGGACCGGTGCTGAGCTACGTGCGGCTCGCGGGCGCGCCCGAGCGGCTGCACCAGGTGCGCATCGACCGGGCGCGCGCCGATGCGCTGATCGGCTGCGATCTCGTGGTGAGCTCCTCGTCGAAAGCGTCGTCCACGTACCGGGCCGGCCATACGCGCGCGGTGGTCAACAGCGCGGAGATGTCGACCGCGGATTTCGTGCGCCACCGCGACGCGAACCTGAAGGGCCGCGAGCGCATCGAGGCGATCCGCGGGGCGGTCGCCGAGCTGTCCACGATCGGTGCAAATGCGCTGGCGGAGCGGCTCCTCGGCAACACGATCTACTCCAACGTGCTGATGCTCGGCTTCGCGTGGCAGCACGGCCTCGTCCCGGTTTCGGAAGAAGCGCTGCTCAAGGCCATCGAGCTCAACGGTGTCGCGGTCGAAGACAACAAGCAGGCGTTCGCGTGGGGCCGGCTCGCAGCCGCGGATCGCGCTGCCGTGAACTCGTTGCTGGAGGATCGGCAGCCGACCGCATTCGAGCGCGAGCCGCTGGAGCGCGTCATCGGGCGCCGGTTCGAGTTCCTGGCGGAATACCAGGACCGCTCGCTCGCGGAACGCTACCGCTCGCTGGTGGAGCGCGCACGCACGGCGGAGCAGGCGTTTTCGGCCGGCGGCGCCCTGCCCTTCACGGACGCCGTCGCGCGCGCCTACTTCAAGACGCTGGCGTACAAGGACGAGTACGAGGTCGCGCGCCTGCACGTCGCGACCGGCTTCCTCGAGAACGTGCGGAAAGAGTACGGCCCGAACGCGAAGGTGCGCTTCCATCTCGCGCCGCCGATGCTGAGCCGCGGCGTCGACGCACGCGGGCGTCCCCGCAAACGCGAATTCGGCGCCTGGATGATCCCGGTGTTCCACGTGCTCGCGCGACTGCGCCGCCTGCGCGGCACGCCGTTCGACGTATTCGGCTACTCCGCCGAGCGCCGCCTCGAGCGCCGTCTCATCGCGGAATTCGAGGAAAACGTCGACGCCTTGCTCGCACAGCTCACGCCGGCGAACCTCCCGGCGGCCACTGCCATCGTAAAGCTCTATCTCGAGATCCGCGGCTACGGTCCCGTGAAGGAACAGGCCGCCGCCAAAGTCTACGAGCAGATCCGCACCGCACTCGCCGAATTCCACACCGCCCCCCGCGCCGCCGCCTGACGCACCACCGACCTCCCTCGTCCCACCAGCCACTCCGCCGCACGTTCGGCAGCCCCATGCCGGGTTCGGCAGCGTGCAACGACGGCGAACGCTTCGTGCCGGGCTCGGCAGCACCGTCAACATCGGCGAAGCTTCGTGCCGGGTTCGGCAGCACCGGCG
>CAZBGV010000277.1:0-3145 GCA_964491485.1 uncultured Woeseiaceae bacterium
CAGCGACATGATGTGGCTGCCCGAGCACGGCGTCGGCGCGGTGGTGCTCACCAACGGCGACCCCGGCTGGCTCATCCGCGGGCATTTCCGCCGCAAGCTGCTCGAAGTGCTGTTCGACGGCAAGCCCGAAGCGGACGCGCAGCTCGCGGCCCATGGCGAAGGAGTTCGAGCTCCTGACCGTGCCCGCCGCGACCGACCGCTCGGCGGCGCTCGCCGGCCGCTACCGCAACGACGTGCTCGGCGACATCCGGGTCACGCGCGCGAACGGCACGACGACCTTCGATTTCGGCGAATGGCAGAGCGAGGTCGGCTCGCGCGAGAACCCCGACGGCACGACGTCGTTCATGACGATCGTGCCCGGCATGACCGGGCTGGAATTCGTGGTCGGTGACGGCGAGGCAAAGACGCTCATCATGCGGGACGCGCAGCACGAGTACCCGTTCGACGCGATCTGAGCGACGAGCCGATCGAAACCAGTCTCACAACAGAGCCGGATACGGCGGAGCCGGCGCGGCGACTCAGTACACCGGCTCGCCGATGCCGGGCAGGTTGCCCTCGCTGTTCCTGATTGGATCAGATGTTCCGGAGTACGCAGCACTGCGGCCCGGGCTCGCTGATGAGGTTGCTGAATGCGACACAGCTTGCGGCGACGTCTGGCGGAGAGATTGGCCGTCTTGCTGGACGACGCGCGGTTCCTGGAAGCGTTACCTGGGCACTTAACCGCGATACAATCGTGAGCGCCTCGGTCATAACAGCAACGAGCGGAACGGTATGCTTCTTGAAAGCCTTCACGCAAAACGGGACGCGATCGCGAGCGCCTGCCGCGAATTCGGTGCGCGGCGAATTCGCGTCTTCGGGTCGGTCGCTCGTGGAGAGGAAAGCGCGGACAGCGACATCGACTTTCTCGTCGACTTTCCGCGGGGCTACGACCTCTTCCGCCAACGGCTGCCGCTGGCGGAGCGACTGGCCGAGATTACGGGCCGACAGCCGGACGTGATCCCGGAGCACGAGCTGAATCCCCACCTGCGTGAGGCGATAGTGAGGGAAGCGTTCGACCTGTGACCAAGGACTGGCAAGCCTATGCGAAACATGTTCGCGACACGATCGCGAGGATTGAACGCATTTGGCAACGTGGCGACCGCCCTGTTTCCATTCTCGTTACGAACTGACCAGCACTTCGCAGAACTCTGCAATGGCAGCGATCGCATCGGCCTCCGCTGCATCCCGGCCGTAGTCGGGGTGTTCGACAGGAACTGGGCCACCGAGCTGGGGCCGTCGTGGCGCAGACGAGCCCTCGCTCCCTTAACCAGGGGCCCCAGCACGGAGGTGGACGAAACCCTTCCTACTTTGGTACGCTAGCGGTATGACCGCACCGAAACGAAAGATTTCCGTATCTCTCGACGCCGAGCTCGTGTACGAGCTGGAAGCGGCCGACGAAGCGCTGTCTCAGCAGGTAAACGAAGCCGTCCGGGAAACTCTGGTCAGGCGGCGCCGGCGGCGGATGCTGACCCAGTTGCTGGATGAGCTGTCCGCACGGCACGGCCCGGTGCCGGCGGACCTGGTGGACAAGTACGCGGACCTGCTCGGGTGAGCCGTTGTCTGGCGTTCGACGCGGAGGCGTTCTCCGCGCTTGCGGGACGGCGCTCGCGAAGACAGCAGGAGGTGCGTGCTGCCATCGCAGCGGCCGTCCGCCTGGACCGCGACGTCATCGTCCCGGCCGTTGTGCTCGCGGAGCTCTATCGCGGGCCTCACCGATCATCGCTGCTCGATGCGTGCCTGTCCCGTGAGACGGGGCTGCTGATCCGAAGCACTGATCGTTCATTTGCCCGGCTGGTCGGCGGTGTGCTCGCTGGAGCCCGCGCAGGCTCGGAGCTCATCGTGGACGCCCACGTCATCGCGGCAGCGGTGGAAGCCGGCGGCGGCATCGTATTGACGTCCGACCCGTCGGATCTCGGCCGGCTTGCTTCTCCCTACCGGAACGTACAGGTGGTCGACATAACTTGACCACGCCAGCAGGTCGCCTCGTCTCTACGAGGTCCTGCGTTGCGCTCGCTTAGGTAGACTGCACGCCGCAGCCGCGTATCGCAGGCGGCTGGCATGATCCTCCTCTCGTAATCGATCGGTGACAAGTAACCGAGTGCCGAGTGGCGACGATGCGGGTTGTACCAGCCTTCGAGTCACTGGAAGATGGCCATGCGGACGAGATTGGCGGCAAACGCAGCGCCGCGATCGGCCTGTTGTTCCAGAGCCTGCTGCCGAAGGTTACGACCGCGAGTCGTTCGCCGGCATGAAGGCCCACGAGCTGGATGCGGCGCGCATCGCCGAGCTCACGGGCTTCGTCGAGCGCGCGCTCGCGGTATCCGGCGTGCCGGGCACGTCCATCGGCATCGTCCAGGACGGCAAAGTCGTGTTCTCGGGCGGCTTCGGCGTGCGCGAGCTCGGCAGCCCGGAGAAAATCGACGGCGACACTCTTTATATGATCGCCTCGAACACCAAGGGCCGACAACGCTCCTGCTCGCCAAGCTCGTCGACGAGGGCCGGATCGACTGGAAGGATCCGGTCACGAAGCTCATGCCGAGCTTCCGACTCGGTGACGCTGAGACGACGAAGCAGGTCCTCGTCGAGCACCTCGTCTGCGCCTGCACCGGGCTGCCGCGGCAGGACATGGAATGGATCCTCGAGTTCGGCAACTACACGCCGGAGTCCTCGATGGAGCTGCTCGCGACGATGCAGCCCACCTCTAAGTTCGGCGAGATGTTCCAGTACTCGAACGTGCTCGCCTCGGCGGCCGGCTACGTCGGCGCCCACGTGCTGCATCCTGAGCACGAGCTCGGTGCGGCCTATGACATGGCGATGCAGGAAAAGGTGTTCGACCCGCTCGGGATGGCGGCCACGACCTTCAACTACCGCACCGCACTCGACACCGAGAATCACGCGCGCCCTCACAGCGTCGACGTCCACGGGCGCTCCCGCCGTCGCCGTGATGGACGTGAACTACGCCGCCGTCCGGTACGGCCGGCCGGCGCCGGCTGGAGCAGCGTCAACGACATGCTCAAGTACGTCGCCATGGAGCTCGCCTCGGGCAAGCTGCCGGACGGCGAGCGCTACATCGGCGAGGCCGCCCTCCTCGAGCGGCGCAAGCCGA
>CAZBGV010000278.1:0-3135 GCA_964491485.1 uncultured Woeseiaceae bacterium
GGCTCCTCGATGTCCTCGAGGATGCGCTGCGTGCCGTCGGACAGCGTGTACAGGTTGTTCTCGGTGAGGTCGATGCGCCAGCCGCTGAACAGCTGGTTGCTCACGATGACGGCGGCGATGAATGCGAGCGCGAGCAGCACGAGGCTGGTCGAGCTCAGGCGGCGTCGGGTGGTCGTGCTCATCGGCGCTCAGTCAGCCTGCTTCCACTGCAGGACGATGGTGTTGGCGAACAGGAAGGTCCCGATGACCAGGGCGAAGTAGACGAGATCACTGAGCTCGATCACTCCCTTGCTGATGTTTCCGAAGTGCGTCAGGAAGCTCAGCGAGGCAATGCCGTCCAGGATCGCCTGGGGCGCCCATCCGGAAAACAGATCGAGCACCAGCGGAAAGCCCGAGAGCAGGAAGGCGAAGCAGACGACGACGGTGATGACGAAAGCGATGACCTGGTTGCGCGTCGTCGCGGACAGGCACGAACCGATCGCGAGAAACCCGCCGGCCATGAGCAGGCTGCCGACGTACCCGGCGAGGATCGCGCCGTTGTCCGGGTCGCCGAGGTAGTTGACGGTGAGCCAGATCGGGAACGTGAGCGCGAGTGCGATGCCCGTGAACGCCCACGCGGCGAGGAACTTGCCGAGCACGGCCTGCCACGGTGTCACCGGCAGCGTCATGAGCAGCTCGATGCTGCCGGTCTTCCGTTCCTCGGCCCACAGCCGCATGGCGATCGCCGGGACCAGGAACAGGTACAGCCAGGGGTGATAATTGAAGAACGGCGCGAGGTCCGCCTGCCCGCGGTCATAGAAGTTGCCGAGGTAGAACGTGAACGCGCCCATCAGCAGCAGGAAAATCACGATGAACACGTAGGCGACCGGGGTGGCGAAATAGCTTCGCAGCTCGCGCCGGAACAATGCCGCTACCGTGCTCACGTGCTCGCCGCTCCCGTGATCTGCCGGAACACGTCATCGAGGCGGCCGCCCTCCAGCTGCAGGCTGGCCACGGGCCAGCCGCGGGCCGCGACGAGCTCGGATACCTCGCGCCACGGCTCGACGTTGCCCTTGTCCTTGCGCGGCATGGCGACGATGGCGCCGTGCAGTCGATCCGCTTCGGTCTCGGCGACGGAAGGCAGCTTCGCGATGGCCGTGCGTGCCTCGTCGAAGTCCGTGCCGTCCGCCAGGATCACGCGCACGGCATTGTGATAGCGCGAGCGTGCGGCCAGCCCGGCGGGCGTGTCGTCCGCGAGGATGCGTCCGTCCGAAATGATGATGGCGCGCGTGCACACGGCCTCGACTTCCTCGAGGATGTGCGTCGAGATGACGATCAGCTTGTCCGCCGACATCGAGCGGATCAGCTCGCGCACTTCGTGCTTCTGGTTCGGGTCGAGCCCATCGGTCGGCTCGTCGAGGATCAGCACGTCCGGATCGTGCAGGATGGCCTGCGCGAGGCCCACGCGGCGCTTGAAACCCTTGGAGAGCGTGTCGATGCTTTGATCCAGCACCGGCTCGAGATGCAGCTCCTCGATGACGGCGTCCAGGCGCTGCTTGCGCCGGTCGCCCTCCAGATTGCGGATGTCCGCAATGAAATCGAGGAAGCTGCGCGGCGTCATCTCGGGCCACGACGGTGCGCCTTCCGGCAGGTAGCCCAGGTGCCGGCGGGCGGCGAGCGCCTGCCCCGCCACGTCGTGGCCGCAGACCACGGCCCGGCCGCCGTCCGGCGCCACGAAGCCCGTGATCATCTTCATCGTCGTGGATTTGCCGGCGCCGTTCGGGCCAAGGAAGCCCAGCACTTCGCCCGGCTTGCAGCTGAAACTCAGGTTATCGACGACCGTGCGATCGCCGTAGCGCTTTGTCAGTTCGCTGATCTCGATCATGAGCTATGGTCGGCCGGGCGGTCGCCCGCGGTGTGGCCGCATCTTTTAGCAAAATCGTTTTTCTGTATCAAGGCTTGGCCTTCGTCCCCTGCGCTGCAGGATCGCGCCTGCGGTACCACGTCACGCCGTCCGCATCGGTCTCCGCGTCGATCCGACCGCTGTGGAGCAGATAGTTCAAATGTGCGACCGATTCGCCCGTCGCCATGATCAGGTTGTTGTCATCGATCTCGCTCTTGAACAACGCAGGAAACGCATCGACCGCCCGCAGCGGCTCGCGGCACAACGCTTCCAGCCGCTCGAGCCCCGCGCGGTGCTCCGCGAGCAACTCGTCGAGGCGCTCGTGCGCGCCGCGAAACGGGCGTCCGTGTGCCGGCAGCACGAGCACGTCCGCGGGCACTTCCCCTTTCATCCTCGCCAGCGACTCCATCCACTCCGCGAGCGGATTCCCGGCGGGCTCCGTCGGATACACGCTCACGTTGGACGAGATCGTCGGCAGCAGCTGATCGCCGGAGATCAGCACGTTCAACCCGGGGCTGTACAGGCACGCATGCTCCGGTGAATGCCCGCGACCGACGATCACCCTCCAGGCATGCCCACCCAGCCGCAGCTCCTCGCCGTCCTGCAAGCGCCGGTACGACTCCGGGAGCGGCGCCACGTAACGCCCGAACATACCGAACAGCCGCTCGTAGCGATCCATCGCTTCCGGCGGAAAACCCGCCGCGCGATAAAACCGCGTCCCCGCCTCCGGCGCCGGCTTCCCCGTATCCGCGACCAGCACCCGGCACAGCAGGTACTCCTCGCGCGTCATCCACACGTCCACCCCGAACCGCGCCGCCAGCCAGCCGGTGCAGCCCACGTGGTCCGGGTGCAGGTGCGTCGCAATCACGCGCACGGCCGGCCGGCCGTGCATCGCCGAGGCGAACACGCTCTCCCACACGCCCTTCGTCACGTCCGTGTGCACGCCGGAATCCACTATCGTCCAGCCGTCATCCTCCTCCAGCAGCCACAGGTTGATGTGCCCCAGCGTCCAGGGCAGCGGCATCCGCAACCATACGATGCCCGAGCCCACCGGCATCGTCGCACCCGATTCCGGTTTTTCCGCAAATTCGTATTGCACGGTATCCGTGCCGTTCCTCTTGCCCATCCCGCCATCATCTCACGACCCCCCGCACCGCCGCAGGTCTTCCCTCCGCACGACCGCCGACATCGCCCCCGCAGGAGCCCGCCACGCGGGCGACCGCGACGTGCATCGTGGCCCGTAGGAGCCCGCC
>CAZBGV010000279.1:0-3108 GCA_964491485.1 uncultured Woeseiaceae bacterium
GGGCGGGGCGGCATGGCCGCGGCGCCGCTTTCTCGCCACCGCCGCGGGCGCCGGAGCACTCGCGGCCGTGCAGGCGTTGCTGCCCGCCTGGGCGAGGGGTCAGGCCGTGCCGCGAATCACGGCGACAGGCGATCCGCAGCGTTTCGCACTCACGATCGCGGAGCGGTCTTTGGATATCGCGGGCGGAGAGGGCCGCGGGATCGCGATCAACGGCACCATCCCGGGCCCGCTCCTCGAATGGCAGGAGGGCCGGGACGTGGTCATCGACGTGACCAACCGGCTCGCGGCCGATACCTCCATTCACTGGCACGGCATCCTTTTGCCGTTCGACATGGACGGCGTCCCGGGTGTGTCCTTCCGCGGCATCGCGCCCGGCGAGACCTTCCGCTACAGCTTCCCGGTCCGGCAGAGCGGCACCTACTGGTACCACAGCCACTCGGGCCTGCAGGAGCAGTCCGGCGTTTACGGGCCATTGATCATCCGGCCGCGCGGTGCGGATCCGGTCCGCGCGGACCGTGAGTACGTGCTCATGCTGTCGGACTGGACGTTCGAGGACCCGCACGATGTCCTCGACAACCTGCGCAAGCAGAGCGACTACTATCAACGCAACCGGTTCAGCGCCGCGGACCTGTACGGGGATCGCAACAACCTGTCCGCGGCCGAGGCATGGCGCACCAAGCTCGCGTGGGACCGCATGCGCATGCCGCCCACCGACATCGCCGACGTGACCGGCGTGACCTACACCTACCTGCTGAACGGCTTGCATCCGGACGGCAACTGGACCGGCCTCTTCCGGCACGGTGAGCGCGTGCGCCTGCGCGTGATCAACGGCTCGTCGATGACGTATTTCAACGTGCGCATCCCCGGGCTGCCGATGACGATCGTCGCGGCCGACGGGCAGAACGTCGAGCCCTTCGAGACCGACGAGTTCCAGATCGCGGTCGCGGAAACCTGCGACGTGATCGTCGAGCCCCGCGAGGACGTCTACACGATCATGGCGGAGTCGATGGACCGCAGCGGCTTCGCGGCCGGCACGCTGGCGGTCCGCGCCGGCGTGCGCGCGCCCGTGCCGGCCCTGCGCGAGCCGCCGCTGCTCACGATGCTCGACATGGGCATGGAACACGGGCCCGAGCCGGCGGCGCCGGCGCATTCCGCGGCGTCGCGGCCTGCCGGCTCCGGCGAGCACGATGCCCATGCCGCTCATCGCGAAACGGGTCACGATGCCGGCGGGCACGCCACCATGTCCATGCCGTCGATGCGTGAAAGCCCGGTGATCGCGCGCCACGGGCCGGACCGTCACGGTTCGGGTAACGCCGGTATCGCGGAGCTGCAGCGTGACCGCCTGGGCGAGCCGGGCACCGGCCTGGCCGGCGTGCCGCACCGCGTCCTCACCTATCGCGACCTGCGCCGGCTCGACGACGATTTCGATACGCGGCCGCCGGCGCGCGAGCTCGAGCTGCACCTCACCGGTCACATGGAGCGGTACCTCTGGTCGTTCGACGGCGAGCGCTTCGACGAAGACCACGCACCGATCGAGCTCGCGCACGGCGAGCGGCTGCGACTCACGCTGGTGAACGACACCATGATGAACCACCCCATCCACCTGCACGGCATGTGGCTGGAGCTCGAGAACGGCCAGGGACATCGAATCCCGCGCAAGCACACGGTGAACGTGATGCCCGCTTCGCGCCTGTCGGTGCTCGTGAACGCGGATCCGCCGGGGCGCTGGGCCTTTCATTGTCACCTGCTCTACCACATGGAAATGGGCATGTTCCGCGTGGTGCGCGTGAGCTGATGCGATCCGCGCCGCCGATACTCGCTTTGCTCCTTGCTCCTTTCACCTGCGCGGCCGGCGCGGAGCCGGCCGACGTGCCGGAAAGCTGGCCGGCGCCGGTCATGAGCGGCGAGGTTTACGGCATGCTGCTCGTCGATCGGCTGGAGGCCGGCTTCGCCGACGGTGCGGATCCGTGGCGCTGGGATCTGCGCGCGTCGCGATCGGACGGCGAGCGGTTCTGGCGTCTCGAGACCGAAGGCGAGGGTGAACGTGGCGGCGTCGGGCACGCGGAGGTTCGGCTCCTGTACAGCCGTACCTTTGCGCCGTTCTGGGAATGGCAGGCCGGCGTGCGGCACGACTTCCGGCCCGATCCGTCGCGCAGTCATGTGATCGTCGGCATCAGGGGCACCGCGCCTTACGAGATCGGCATCGAGTCGTCGCTCTTCGTGAGCGACACCGGGGACGCCAGCGTACGCATCGAAGCCGAGTACGACCTGAATCTGACCCAGCGGCTGGTCCTGCACCCGCGCATCGAGCTGAACGCGGCGTTTACGGAGGATCCGGCGATCGGGCAGGGCAGCGGCGTCACCGCGACGGAAGCGGGCCTGCGCCTGCGCTACGAGATACGACGGGAGCTCGCCCCTTACCTCGGGATCGCCTGGACGCAGCGTCACGGTGAGACCGCCGATCTGGCACGTGCGCGCGGCGAGGACGATTCCGTTGCGGCGGTGGTCTTCGGCATCCGCGCGTGGTTCTGATTACCGGAGGGAAGTAATGGCAGGACGGGAACACGAGGCTCGGCACGGGCAGGACGAGGACCACGGGCTGCAGGGTTGTTGCCACGCCCGCGGCCATGCCGGTCACGGCGATGCGCATGCTCACTCGCAGCAGGGCCCCGGCAACGCGCCCGAACACACCGCGGAACACGGTCACGGCCGCGGGCCTGCGGCGTCCGCCGCCGGCCATGCGCACTGCGCGCACGCCGCACACGCCGGGGCGGAGGCGGGGCGGAATTACGACCACGTGCCCGAAGGCTACACCGGCGTCGTATACACCTGCCCGATGCATCCGGAGGTACGCGAGGTCCGCAACATCGGCTGCCCGATCTGCGGCATGGCGCTCGAGCCCGAAGGTGTCGTCACCGGCCCGGAGGATACGAGCGAGCTGGACGACATGTCGCGGCGATTCTGGATCAGCGCGCTGCTCACGCTGCCGGTGTTCCTCTACGCGATGAGCGACATGCTGCCATCGCGCCCGCTTGCGAGCGTCATCTCGCCGGCCGCGGCGCAGTGGCTGCAACTCGCGCTCGCCACTCCCGTCGTGCTGTGGGGCGG
>CAZBGV010000280.1:0-910 GCA_964491485.1 uncultured Woeseiaceae bacterium
TTATTGAGCGTTCTCCGTTTATGTAAACTACCGTTGCCGGCGCAAAATGTCCAACCGGGCGTGGTAAGCTGCGCGGCACAAGAACAAACAGGTGGGAATCGACCGTTTATGAGCACGCAGCGCAAACCGGAGTTCATCGAATCCGGTCTGTCGGAAGCCGCCGTTCACGAATACCTGCGACGCAATCCCGATTTTTTCGAACGCCACGGCGGGCTGCTCGGCGCGCTCCGGCTGCCGCACGTCACGGGCGGCACGGTGTCGCTGGTCGAACGCCAGGTGTCGGTGCTGCGGCAGAAGGACCTGAAGCTCGAGCGGCAGCTGAAGGAGCTGCTGGAGGCGGGCCGTGCGAACGACGTGCTCGCGGCGAAGATCCACAAGCTGTCGCTGGCGCTGCTCGCGGCGCACTCGTTCGGAGAGACGCTGGCGACGGTCGAAGCGGAGTTGCGCACGGCCTTCGATGCCGATCAGTCCGTCCTCGCCTGGTTCGGGGACGGAAGGCCGGAGGGCGAAGCGGCCATGAGCCGCTTTTTCAGGCCCGTCGAGCGGAGCGACCCGGGCCTGCAGCCGTTCACCACGTTCCTCGAGAGCAGCCGTCCGCGCTGCGGCCAGGTGCGGGACGCGCAGAAGCGGTTCCTGTTCGGCCCCGCGGCCGACGAGGTCGGCTCGGTGGCGCTGGTCCCCCTCGGCGCGAGCTGCGGCGCCGGCTTCCTCGCGATCGGCAGCAACGACACGCGGCGTTTCCACCCCGCCATGAGCTTCGATTTCCTCGCGCGCATCGGCGAGCTGGTTGCCGCAGCGCTCGCCCGCTTCTAGTTCGAGGCCAGCCCCCGAGCGAACGAAGGCACGTTCACGCACTCAGCATCGTTCACGCACGGCACCATCGCACACAGGGCGGAGCCGTGCCCGTAGG
>CAZBGV010000280.1:1010-3106 GCA_964491485.1 uncultured Woeseiaceae bacterium
CATACCACGAACGAAGGCACGTTATCCCTTCAGCATCGTTCACGCACGGCACCATCGCACACAGGGCGGAGCCGTGCCCGTAGGAGCCCGCCACGCGGGCGACCGAACGAAGGCACATACCACGAACGAAGGCACGTTATCCCTTCAGCATCGTTCACGCACGGCACCATGCCAACAAGGGCGGAGCCGTGGCCGGGGGAGTCCCTCTCGGCGGCGTGCGAGGCAGGGATGCCGAGCCCGCAGGCCCACAGGGACGTGCTCGTGGCCGGCGCCGGGAGGGAGCTCCCCCGGTCGCGGCGCAGCCCTTGCCACCACCGTCGAACGTGCGTGAGCGATGCGGTCCCGAAGAGGGTGTGCCACGATCGCAGTCGCGTGCGCGTTCGGTTCGCCCGCATGGCGGGCTCCTACGGGTGCGCGGGGCGCGTTTGGTCGCTCGCATGGCGGGCTCCTACGGGGTCTGTCGGGAAATTAACATCGAGGTAGAGGGTGAAAGGCGCTGAGGGGAAGTGGGTCGAGCGGTTCGTGGACCACTTGAAATACGAGCGCAGGCTGTCGCCGCACACCTGCCTGCACTATCGCCGCGATCTCGACGCTTTCTGCGAATTTTGCGAGCGGGCGGGCCTCACGCGCTGGACGGAGGTGGATTCTGGCCACGTGCGCGCGTTCGCGGCGGCCTGCTTCCGCCGCGGGCTCGGCGCGCGCAGCATCGCGCGGCGGCTGTCGGCGGTGCGCAGCTTCTGCCGTTTCCTGGTGCGTGAAAAGCGGCTGCGCGCGAACCCGGCGGTTGGCGTGCGCGCACCGAAGATCGGCAAGCGCCTGCCGGGCACGCTGGATGCGGATCGCATGGCGAAGCTGCTGGAGATCGAGGGCGAGGGGCCGGTGTTCGCGCGCGATCGCGCGATCCTCGAGCTGTTTTACTCGTCCGGGCTCAGGCTCGCGGAGCTGACCGGCCTCGATCTCGGCGGCATCGATCTCGACGATGCGACGGTACGGGTACTCGGCAAGGGCAGCCGCGAGCGGCTGGTGCCGGTGGGCAGCAAGGCCGTTGCGGCGCTGCGGGCCTGGCTCGCGGAGCGGCCGCAGCTGGCGGCGAGCGGCGAGCCCGCCCTGTTCGTCAGCAAGCGGGGCGGGCGGCTCAGCCGCCGTTCGGTGCAGGCGCGCGTGGAGTACTGGGCGCGCCAACAGGGCATCGACACGCGCGTGCACCCGCACCTGTTCCGCCATTCGTTCGCGACCCACCTGCTCGAATCGAGCCACGACCTGCGCGGCGTGCAGGAGCTCCTCGGCCACGCCAATATCGCGACGACGCAGGTCTACACTCATCTTGACTTCCAGCACCTGGCCCAGATATACGACCGGACGCATCCCCGGGCACGTGCAGGAACCCGGAAGCGCAAGGAGCCTGCCGGCGAGACCTGACGCGCGGGCGCCCGCAAGGCCGCCGCTCTGCATGGCCGCATCCGCTGACCGGAGGAACCCACATGGAGCAGTTTCACGGGACGACCATCGTCTCGGTTCGCCGCAACGGCCGTGTCGCCATGGGCGGCGACGGCCAGGTCAGCATGGGCAACACGGTGATGAAGGGCAATGCGCGCAAGGTGCGCAGGCTGGCGGACGGCCGCGTCATCGCCGGGTTTGCCGGCGGCACGGCGGACGCGTTCACGCTGTTCGAGCTGTTCGAGACGAAGCTCGAGCGTTACGGCAATTTGACGCGCGCGGCGATCGAGCTCGCCAAGGACTGGCGCACGGACCGGCGGCTGCGCCGGCTCGAAGCGCTCCTGTGCGTCGCGGATCGCGACAGTTCCTTCATCATTTCCGGCAACGGCGACGTGATCGAGCCGGAGCACGAGCTGATGGCGATCGGCTCCGGCGGGCCGTTCGCCCAGGCCGCCGCGCTCGCGCTGCTCAGGAACACGGATCTCGACGCTCGCGCGATCACCGAGAAGGCGCTGTCCATCGCCGGCGAGATCTGCGTCTACACCAACCAGAACATCGTGATCGAGGAGCTGGCGGCGGACACGCCCGGCGGCACGGGAAGCTGACATGTCGGAGATGACCCCCCGCGAGATCGTCCAGGAGCTGGACAAGCACATCAT
>CAZBGV010000281.1:0-3051 GCA_964491485.1 uncultured Woeseiaceae bacterium
GCTTGGTGCCGGCCGGAGCTTCATGCTTTTCCTGAATGCTTTGCCAAAGGTCCGTAGGCGTCCGGCGATTGCCGGGTTGACAGGTCGATGACGGATCAGATCCGGTCGTCGCGGCCGTTGTTGATTTCGTCGACGAAGTCCTCGTCTTCATTGGCGAGGTCGATGGCCGCCTCGAGGCGCATCAACAGTTGCCTGAGGTCTTCATTCTTTCGACGCACCAGCATGGCCAGCGCCTGATGCCCATCGGAAGCGACAGCCGCAGAACGGATGGGTCCGATGCGCCCGATGGTGATTTCGCCGTCGCCGTCGATCAGACTCTCGATGTTGGGCAGTTTCGGCCAACTCTTGCTCATGCCGCCCGTCGCTCGCAGGTTTGGCTGGACGGGCTCAGGTTCCACGGCAGCAGGTCGTCAACGCGGTTGACCGGATGGTCCGCGATCCGTTCGAGCACCGTGGTGAGATACGCCTGCGGATCAAGCCCATTGAGCCGGGCCGTACCGATCAGGCTGTAGATCAGCGCCGCCCGCTCACCGCCGGCATCGGAACCGGCGAACAGGTAGTTCTTGCGACCCAGGGCCACGGCTCGGATCGCCCGTTCGGCGGCGTTGTTGTCGATCTCGATGCGGCCGTCGTCGACATAGCGCACGAGCGCCGTCCAGCGCGCGAGCGCATACTTGATCGCCGCCGCCAACGCCGACTTCGTCGAGACCTGCGAGAGTGTCGCCTGCAACCAGGACCTGAGTTCCGCGAGCCGCGGGCCGGCCCGCGCCTGGCGTGTCGTTTTGCGCCGATCGGGCGGTTGTCCGCGGATGTCAGCCTCGATCGCATACAGTGCCGCGATCCGCTGCAAGGCGTCCTCGGCCAGCGGCGCAGGGCCGGCCTGCGTGAGATCGTAGAACTTGCGCCGCACGTGCGCCCAGCAGCCCGCCTCGACGATGCGCTCGCCGTAGAGCGCGTTGAAGCCGGCGAAGGCATCGGCCTGCAGGACGCCGCAAAACCCCTTCAGGTGAGTCTGTGGATGCTGTCCCTTGCGGTCCGGCGAGTATCGGAACAGCACCGCCGGCGGCGTCTCGTCCGCTGCCGGGCGATCGTCGCGAACGTACGCCCACAGCCGCCCGGTCTTCGTGCGGCCCGCACCGGGCGCGAGCACCGGAACGGGCGTGTCATCGGCATGGATCTTGGCACCCGCCAGTACGTGCCGCGCCAGCGCCTCAGCCAGCGGCGAGAGCAGCGAACTCGTCTGGCCAACCCAGTCGGCCAGCGTCGAACGATCCAGCTCCACGCCCTCGCGGGCGTAGATCGCCGCTTGTCGGTACAGCGGCAGGTGATCGGCGTACTTCGATACCAGCACATGGGCCAAAAGGCCGGGACCGGCCAAGCCTCTGGCGATCGGCCGCGAGGCCGCCGGTGCCTGGATGATCGTCTCGCAACCGGCGCAGGCGAGCTTCGGCCGCACGTGCCGGATCACCTTGAAGCGGGCCGGCACGTACTCCAGCATCTCGGATACCGACTCACCGATCGCACGCAGTGCACCGCCGCAGTCCGGGCAGGTGCACGCGGGCGTGTGTACCACCGACTCGCGCGGCAGATGCGTCGGTAGCGGCCGGCGCGCTGGCCGTTGCCGCGGCGCACGAGCGGCGGTGGAGACGTCGGCGATTGAGCCCTCGCTTTCCAGCTCCTCGAGCAAAAGCTCGAGTTGTGCGATCTCGACGGTGAGCTTCTCCGAGGAGCGGCCGAACTGCATGCGGCGAAGCTTCAAGAGCGTCAGCTTCAACGCCTCGATCTCGCGATCACGCGCCGCAAGCGCCGCGCGAGCCTGGTTCAGTTCCTCTTCGCGCGCCGTCAACGCGGCGCGGCTCGCGACGACGAGTGCACGCAACTCGGCAGGATCGTCGGGAAGGTGGGAGAAGCTTGCTGGCACCGATCAATGATAACGATGCCATCGACACAGTGCGATAAAAAATTACGCCGCGTGTCGCGGTCGCTCGGTTCGTTGCGGTCGACGCCAGTCGATGCCTTCGAGCAGCATCGACAACTGTGCGGGTGTCAGATGCACGACACCGTCTTGCGCGCGCGGCCAGACGAAACGGCCGCGCTCCAGGCGCTTGTAGTAAAGACACAGCCCCTGACCGTCCCACCACAGCACCTTGACCCGATCACCGCGCCGACCGCGGAACACGAACAACTGACCGGAGAACGGATCGTCGCGCAGCGCCGTCTGCACCAGCGCCGATAAACCATCGAAGCCCTTGCGCATATCCGTGGCACCGGCCACCAGCCAGATCCGCGTCCCGCCCGGCAGCCCGATCACCGCGACAGCACCTCGAGCGCCGCACGCAGCACCGCCGGATCCACCGCACCGCATACCCGGACCCGGTGTCCGGATGCCAGCAGCAGCTCGAGCTCGGCACCGGCATCAGCGCGCTTCGGCACCGTCTGATCCACCGGCGCCGCCGTCACCCGGATCGGCAGCAACGCCGCCGGCTTCTCTGCCGCACCCGTCAGCGTGCCTTGCTGGTAGCGTCGCCGCCAGGTGAACAGCAGGTTCGCGTTCAGATCGTGGCGCCTCGCCACCACCGATACCGACTCGCCGCCTGCCAACGTCTCCTCGACCGCCTGCCGCTTGAACGACAACGAATGGCGTCGCCGCCGTGCTCGACCTTGCCCTGTAGTGTCCACTTCGCGCCTCCGTGGACACCATCAGCGTGCCCATCTAAACCGAAGCGCGTATCCTTAATCGCGCCGGACGCCGGAGGCTAGATGGCCGAGACCGGACGCTTACAAAGGTCCGTGTGCTCCCGCATCCGGTAGCTGTTGCCGCGGATATTGACGACGTGGCAGTGGTGCATGAGCCGATCGATCAGCGCTCCGGCCATGACCTCGTCGCCGAGGATTTGGCCCCATTCCTCGAAGCCTTTGTTGGAGGTCAGCACGGTAGAGGCGTGCTCGTAGCGGGCGTTGATGAGCTGGAAGAACAGCACAGCACCGTCACGGGTCACCGGCAGATAGCCGATCTCGTCGACGATGAGCACGGCAGGATGGCCCGGCCTA
>CAZBGV010000282.1:0-2992 GCA_964491485.1 uncultured Woeseiaceae bacterium
GGTCAGCTTCGTCATCGCGGGCATCCTGCTGGCGGCGATCTACAAGCCGACGTCGTCGGCCCATACGCCCGCGGCGGCGCCGGCATGACGAAAGGAGGGGAAGCTTCGCGCCCGGCGTAGCGGGTAGGGCGATACGGGCGATCTTTGAATCGTCGTCGCCCGCATGGCGGGCTCCTACGGGCGCAGGGCGAAGGCGACGAGGTAGTCGCCGCGCGTGGTGTCGCCCTTGTAGCCGCCGGCGGCGATGACTACGTACTGCCGGCCGTCGAGCGCGTAGGTCATCGGCGTCGCCTGGCCGCCGGCCGGCAGGCGCCCTTTCCACAGCTCTTCGCCGCTCGCGAGATCGAACGCGCGCAGGTAATCGTCGAAGGTCGCCGCGACGAACACGAGGCCGGAGCCGGTGACGATTGCGCCGCCGATCAGCGGCACGCCGAGCTCGAGGTTCGGCACCGGCGCCGGCGCCAGGTCCTCGATCGTGCCGACCGGCCGCTCCCACGCGATCTTCCCCGTGCCGAGATCGAGGGCGACGAGCTTACCCCAAGGCGGCTGCGTGCACGGCATGCCGAGGCCGGAGAGCAGTGTGCCGCGGGTAAGGACGTACGGCGTGCCTTCCATCGCCGTGAAGCCGGTCATATCCATTTCGCCGCGCTCCATCAACGCGGCGTGCTCGTCGCGCGGCGTCAGCCGGACCCACATCGGCAGCTGCATGACCGTGGCGACGATCCGCTGCGATCGCGGATCCCACGCGAGCCCGCCCCAGTTCGAGCCGCCGGCATAGCCGGGATTCATGAGCGTGCCCTGTAGCGAGGGCGGCGTGTAGATGCCCTCGGAACGGAGCGCGGCGATCTTCTTGCGGCAGCCGCGCGTGTCGAACCAGAGCATGCCGTACGCATCGTCTTCCGTCAGCGCTGCGTGACTGACGAGCGGCGGCAGGCTGGAGAAGGGCTGCGTCGGCGAAAGCGCCTCGCCGGGCACGCCGCCCTGCGGCACCGGGCGCTCCTCGATCGGCCAGAGCGGCTCGCCGGTGACGCGGTCGAAGACGTACACCATGCCCATCTTCGTGGTCTGCACGACGGCGTCGTACCGGCGCCCGTCCTTCTCCAGCTCGACGAGCATGGGCTGCGCGGGCAGGTCGTAGTCCCAGACGTCGTGGTGCACGAGCTGTCGATGCCACACCACTTTGCCCGTCGCGATCGACAGCGCGACGAGCGAGTTCGCGTAGCGGTTGTCGCCGGGGCGCAATCCGCCGTAGTAATCCGTCGACGGCGAGCCGGTCGGGACGTACACGAGACCGTGCTCGAGATCCACGGACAGGGGCGGCCAGGCGTTCGCGCCGCCGGTGATCTCCGCGCCGTTTCCCCACGTCGCGTACGCCGGGTCGGTCTCGTCCGTCGGGATCGGGTCCCAGGCCCACAGGACCTCGCCCGTGCGCGCATCGAGCGCCCGCACGATGCCGCGTTCGAGGCTCACCATGCCGTTGTCGCCGATGGCGGAGCCGACGATCACGCGGTCGCCCGCGATCGCGGGCGGCGAGGTGATCGTGTATTCGCCGAGCTCGCGCGCGCGTACGCCCTCGCGCAGATCGACGGATCCGCCGGCACCGAAGTCGGTGCAAGGCTCTCCGGTACGGGCGTCGAGCGCGTGCAGCTTGCCTGCGATGTTGCCGGCGAAGACGCGCGACGCGCACCGGCCCTCGCCCGCGGCCGGGTCGTGCCACAGGCTCACGCCGCGGTTGGAGACCTCCGCGTAATAGACGTCCCGCGGTACGCCGGTGTCGTGCCGCCAGATCTCCTCGCCGCTCGTCGCGTCGACGGCGAACACCGTGCCGAGTGCAGTGCTGAAATAGAGGGCGCCGTTCCACAGCACCGGCGTAGCCTCGAAAGTGAGCTGGTCGCCGGACGCCGCACCCTCGCCGAGCTCGCCGGTGCGGAACGTCCACGCGATCTCGAGGCGTTCGAGATTGGACGCGTCGATCTGCGTGAGCGGCGAGTAACGGCTGCCGCCGGGATCCCGCCCGTAATACGGCCAGCCATCGTCCTCCGCCGCAAGCGACGATCCCGCGAGCAGCGCTCCCGCCGCCACGACCACGAACCGGAACAGCCATTCGGCCTGCATTCTTGTCATTTGCGGCTTCAGTACCCGCGACCGATCACAGAAGCTACACCAGTCAAGGGCATACTGTCAGATGGCCACGTTTGATGTTTAACGTTAAACGTTATATCATCCTTCCGTGATCCGGGGCTTCCGCTGCGCCCATACCCGGCGTCTTTTCGAGACGGGCAGGTCACGGCATTTCGCGGGAATCGCACGAATCGCCACCCGGAAACTCGCGCAGCTGGATGCGGCGATCACGCTCGACTTCCTGCGTGCGCCACCGGGGAACCGGCTGGAAAAGCTCTCGGGAGATCGCGCGGGCGAGTACAGCATCCGGGTGAATGACCAGTTCAGGATCTGTTTTGTCTGGACGGAGCTCGGCCCGGAGCAGGTCGAGATCGTGGATTATCACTGAGTGGGCATGTTCAAGAATGGTATGCGGCCGGTCCATCCGGGTGAGATCCTGCGCGAGGATTACCTGGAGCCGCTCGGGCTGAGCGTAAACGCACTGGCCAAGGCGCTCAAAGTACCGGCGCCGCGCATCAATGACATTGTCCGTGAGCGGCGGGGGGTGAGCGCCGACACGGCGCTGCGCCTGGCACGTTATTTTGGCGGTGACGCGCAAAGCTGGCTGAATCTGCAATCCGCGTACGACCTTCGCGTCGCGGAGATTGCCGCGGGCGAGCGGATCGCGCGCGAGATCAAACCCAAGGTGGCCTGAGGCGCCGCGGGACAGGGACGGCGGGACCCAAAGGAAACCTCCGGATGCTGCGCAAGACCGATACCGGGACCATCGCCGCCGCCGCGGGCACGGGCACGACCGGCACCGTGTATCCGGTGCTCGGCGCGATCAGCTTCTCGCATCTGCTGAACGACATGATGCAGTCGCTGATCCTCG
>CAZBGV010000283.1:0-2976 GCA_964491485.1 uncultured Woeseiaceae bacterium
ACATGGTGGTGTCGCGGCGCGTCAAGGCGACGTTCGTGAACCGGCTGGCGCCGCGTGCAACGGCCGCACAGGCCGTCGCGGCGTGACACTCGGTGCCGACCTCGCGCCTCAGCTATTACCTCGCCATCCTGTAGCAGCACATCGCGCACGGCTATGCCGGTGCAACGCCGATCGACGCACCGTGCTCATCGATCTCACGCTCAGCTCGCGGGCGGCGTGATGACCTGGCACGGCCAGGCGCTGGTGCGGCCGTCCCGAGCGAGCGCCGGCCCGATCGTCTCCGTCGTTCCGCCGCAGAAGAGGCACACGAGGCGATCGCGGCGCTTCGAGAGAAAGGCGCACGCGATGCTCGCGAGTCTTTCCGTATCGCGGCGCACCCGCTCGAGCAGCGCCTCGGGGTCGGCCGGCCGCCCGGCCGTGGACAGCTCGGCCAGCACGCTCACTTTCGCGAGCGCCGGGTCGCGCGGCTCGACGCCGCCCAGCGGGCGCCCGGACCACACGCCGCTGATGTCGGCACCGAGCTCGCGCAACGCGATGCGCGCCGACTCGGCGTCCGGCGCGCGGTACCAGCAAAGCATCCTGCTTCCGTCGACGGCGAGAAAGCTGTGCAGCCACTCGACGCGGTGCAGCCCGAAACAGCCGCCCGCCTGCCGGCCCATCTCGAGCGCGCCGTCGGGCGTCACCGGCGGATCCAGCGGCCGCAGGTAGAAGACGTCGCTCGGGTCCGCTGGCATGGCGGCGCGCGGCATCACGCCCAGCGAAGATCGTGCTTCGCAATCGGTGTGGAACGCACGCGCTTGCCGGTCGCGAAGAAGATCGCGTTCGCGACTGCGGGCGGCACGGGCGGACCCGCCGGCTCGCCGATGCCGCCCCACCAGCCGTCCTCGGAGAGCGCGAAGTGCACCTCGATCTCCGGCACCTGCGGCATGCGCATCAGGTGGTAGGTATCGAAGTTGTCGTTGACGAAGCGCCCCTGGTCGAGCTCGAGCCCGCCGTAGAGCGCGTGCGACAGCTCCCAGACGACGGAGCCCTCCATCTGCTCGGCGGCCGCGCGCGGGTTGATCACGTAGCCCGAGTTCATGACGAGCACGATTTTCTCGACGGTGAGCTCGCCCGCGCGGCTCACGGACACCGTCGCACAGGCGCCGCAGTACGAATCGTGATCCTCGAGCACCGCGACGCCTGAGCCGCGCCCGCGCGGCAGGTCGGTGCGGAACCCGGCCACTTCCTTCAGCTTCAGGAGCACGCGCTGCCAGGGCTCCATGCCCTGCGTCATCTCGAGCCGCCACTCCAGCGGATCGCGGCCGCCGGCCAGCGCCAGCTCGTCGGCGAACTGCTCGACCATGAAGCCGTTCTGGTTCGTGCCCGGCGCGCGGTGGGTCGCGGTCGGCACGTGTGCCGGCGCGGCGTGACGCTCGTGCCGACGGTGCGGAATGCGGTAGGGCATGTCGGAGACGCCGCGGTCCGCGAGGCGGATGCTCAACGCGTCGCGGGTGAACACGACCGAGCGCGACAGCAACGCTTCCGGCAGGCCGTTCTCGCCGAGCGCGGCGGTGAGGCGCGCATACACCGGCGGGCGCTGCTTGTCCTGTGCGATGTCCTCCTCGCGCGGCCAGATGACCTGCACCGGCCGCCCGATCTGCCGCGAGATCTCCGCCGCCTGCCGCGTCACCGCGGTGGCTCCGCCGCCGTTGCCGCCGAAAGCGCCGCCGATGAACGTGGTGTGCACGTACACGTCGCGCGTGTCCCGGCCGAGCTGGTCGGCGGCGAGCAGCAGCGCGGTGGACTGATCCTGGGTCGGCGACCAGACGTCGACCCGCTCAGGTGTCACGCTCACGGTGGCGTTGATCGGCTCCATGCGGGCGTGCGCTTCGTACGGGCGGTGGTAGTCGGCGCTGACGACGCGCCCCGACGCGCGGATCATGGCGAGCGCGTCGCCGCCGCTCGCGGCGCTGACCTCGCCCGGCGCATCGAGCAGCTCGCGCGCCTGCGCGGCCTGCGTGGCGCTGCTCACCTCGCCGTCCGGCCCGAAGTCCCATTCGATCGGCAGGTCGTCGAGCGCCGCCTTCGCGCGGTGCCAGGAATCCGCCACGACCGCGACCCCGTCCTGCAGGTCGGAATTGTCGCGGCGGCCGGGCCGGGCGCGGAGCTCCACCGCGCCGATGATCCCGCGCCGGTCACGCACGCGCTCGAAGTCGTAGCGGACGAGCTTGCCCCAGGGCACGGGGCAGCACTTCACCGCCGCGTACACGAGGCCTTCCGGGCGCGCGTCGATGGAAAAGCGCGCGCTGCCGTCGGCCTTCACGCGCGCGTCGAGCCTTGGCACGGGCCGGCCGAGCAGCCACCACTGGTCGGGCGTCTTGATCGCCGGCTCCTCGTCCAGCGTGATCTTCGCCGCCGCCGCGGCGAAATCCGCGTACGGCGCCCGGCGGTCGCCGGCGCTCAAGGTTCCCTGGCGGGCCGTCACCGCGCCGCGCTCGATGCGCCACGCCTGCGCCGCCGCTTCCTTCAGCCGCTCGCGCGCGGACGCGCCGGCCTGCATGATGTGCGGGTGCTGGTCGCGCACGAGCTGCGAGCCGTGCGTGGACGTGACGATGTATTCCCGGCCCTCGTTGACGTGCCGGTGCATGTCGGCGAACACCACCTGGATGCTTTCCCACGGCACGTCGAGCTCTTCCGCGACCAGCATCGCCACCGAGGTCAGCGCGCCCTGGCCCTGCTCGGTGTGCGGCACGCGAATCGTCACGGTGCCGTCGCCGTCGATCGTCAGCCACGCGTTGATCTCGACGCCGTCGGTCGGCGTCGTCCACGGCTGCGGCGCCACGGCCGCGGCGAGCGCGTCGGGAATGCGAAAGCCGAGCACCATGCCGCCGCCGGCGCCGAGCATGGTGCGGATGACCGCGCGGCGCGAAATCATCGTCTGCGCTGGCATGATCACTCCTTCGCGAGCTCTGCCGCGCGGTGGATGGCTTTGCG
>CAZBGV010000284.1:0-2966 GCA_964491485.1 uncultured Woeseiaceae bacterium
CGATGAAGGACAGCACGAACAGCGCTTCGGCGTACAGGAACGGCGCACCGTGCCGGTCCCGCGCGAGACTGACGAGCAGCAGCCCGCCGCAGGCGGCCACCAGCAGCGGCACCGGCATCGTGTACAGGAGTGCCGGCCAGCTGAACCACCTTTCGACGTAGCCTGCCTGCAGGAACGGCGTCCACAGGCTGAACACGAAGATGCCGGCGAGCGTGGCCCAGGCGAAACGCCGGGCGAAGCGGCGGGTGCGTTGCCGGAGCTCGCCTTCCGTCTTCAGCACCAGCCAGGTGGCGCCGAGCAGGCAGTAGCCGGCGGCGAGCGCGATACCGGTCACGATGCTGAACGGCGTGAGCCAGTCCCACCAGCCGCCGGCGTATTCGCGGCCGGCGACCGGAATGCCCTGCACCAGCGCGCCCAGGGTAATGCCCTGGGCGAGCGCGGCGCTGAGCGAGCCGGCGAAGAATGCGCGATCCCAGCGGTACGGGCCGGCGCGCGCTGCGCCGCGGAACTCGAACGCGACTCCGCGCAGGATGAGCCCGACGAGCATCGCGATGATGGGTGCATACAAGGCCGGCATGATTACGGCATAGGCGAGCGGGAACACCGCGAACAGCCCGCCGCCCCCCAGCACGAGCCAGGTTTCATTGCCGTCCCATACCGGCGCGACGGAGTTCATTGCGGTCGTGCGCTCGCTCGTGCCGCCGAGCCACGGAAACAGGATCCCGATGCCGAGATCGAAGCCGTCGAGCAGAACGTATGCGAGCACCGCGAACGCGAGCAGCAGCATCCAGACGAAAGCGAGATCGGGCTCGAACATCAGGACTCCTCCCGCACCCAGGCGGTCATGCGGCGCAGCAGGCTCGTGCGCTCGCGCGCTTCCTCGCGTGCTTCCTCCTCCGCGCTCGCGGCCGGCTGCTTGCGCAGCAGCCTGAGCAGGTAGACGATGCCGATCCCGAACACCGCGACGTACACGATCACGAATGCAGTGAACGATCCGGCGACGGCGGGCAGCGCGACCGGGGAGACCGAGTCCGCGGTACGCAGCAGCCCGTAAACCGTGTACGGCTGCCGGCCGACTTCCGTGACGGTCCAGCCGCAAAGCAGCGCGACCAGCCCGGAAGGCGCGGCGAACAGCACCGCGCGCTGCAGTGCCGCGCTATCGAACAGGCGTCCGCGCAGCCTCTGCACGAGGCTCCAGAGCCCGATGCCGGCCATCAACAGGCCGAGGCCGACCATGATGCGGAAGCTCCAGAACACGGTGGGGACGTGCGGCCAGTCGGCGCGGTCGAAGCGGTCGAGTCCCGTGATCTCGGCGTTCGGCGAATGGCCGAGGATGATGCTGCCCGCCTTCGGGATCTTCAGCGCATAGCGCACGGTGCGCGTGTCGGTATCGGGCAGGCCGACGAGATACAGCGGCTGGCCGCGGCGGGTCTCGAAATGCGATTCGACTGCGGCGATCTTCAACGGCTGGTGCTCCGCGCTGTTCAGGCCGTGCAAATCGCCGACGAGGATCTGCAGCGGCGCGACCAGCGTCGCCATCCACATCGCCATCGAGAACATCACGCGCGCCTGGCGCCCCTTGTCACCGCGCAGCAGGTGATAAGCGCCGGTGCCGCCGACGACGAACGCGGTGGCGAGATAAGCGGCGAGCACCATGTGCGCGAAGCGATACGGGAACGACGGATTGAAGATGACGGCCAGCCAGTCCGCCGGCACGTACTGGCCGGCGGCATTGACGGCATACCCGGCGGGCGTCTGCATCCAGCTGTTGGCGCTTAAAATCCAGAAGGCGGACAGCAGCGTGCCGAGCGCGACCATCAGCGTCGCGAAGAAGTGCAGGCCGCGGCCGACGCGATTCATGCCGAACAGCATCACGCCGAGAAAACCGGCCTCGAGGAAAAACGCGGACAGCACCTCGTATCCGAGGAGCGGCCCGAGGACCGGCCCGGTGAGATCGGAGAAGCGGCTCCAGTTCGTGCCGAACTGGTAGCTCATCACGATGCCGGAGACGACCCCCATGCCGAAGGCGACGGCGAACGGCCGCAGCCAGAACCGGAACAGCCGCTCGTAGGCGGGGCGGTCCGTGGCGAGCCATAGCGCCTCGAGCACGGCGAGATAGCTCGCCAGCCCGATCGTGAGCGCCGGGAAGACGATGTGAAAGGAGATCGTGAAGGCGAACTGCAGCCTGGCGACGTTGACAGCGTTGAACCATTCCATCGTGCATCCGGAGGTGAGTGCGGGGCGGCAGCCGTTCCGCCGCGGGAGGAGCGGCTGGGGGCGCGCGGGACGGTCGGCTCAGGAAAACAGGATAGCAGAACACGCGGCCGCGGCACCGGCCGGCAGCGCCGCGCGGACGAGCTGCGCAGAGCGTGACGCCGCTCCGGCCGGAGCCGCGGCGGTATGGGATAATGCGCCGGTGATCCCGAAGCTCTACATCGGCAACTACAACTACTCGTCCTGGTCGCTGCGCGCCTGGTTCCTGCTGGCCGAGGCGGGGATCACGTTCGAGGAGGAACGCGTTCCCCTCGACACGCCCGGGTTTGCCGCCCGGATCGCCGCGGTGTCGCCCGCGGGCCGCGTGCCGGTGCTCGTCCTCGACAGCGGCCCGGTGTGGGATTCCCTCGCCATTGCCGAGACCGTGGCCGAGCGCTGGCCGGAAAAGGGCCTGTGGCCGTCCGACCCCGGCCAACGTGCGCACGCGCGCTCGATCAGCGCGGAGATGCATGCCGGCTTTGCGGCGCTGCGCGAGGCCATGCCGATGAACTGCCGCGCGATGGGGCGCAAGGTGCCGCTCTCGCACGCGCTGGCCGCGGACATCGAGCGCGTGCAGGCGATCTGGACCGGGTGCATGGAGCGCTCGGGCGGCCCATGGCTGTACGGCCGCTTCGGCGTGGCGGACGCGATGTATGCGCCCGTGGTGCTCAGGTTTCGCACCTACGGCGTCGATCTGCCACAATCGGCGCGCG
>CAZBGV010000285.1:0-2948 GCA_964491485.1 uncultured Woeseiaceae bacterium
TCGTAATAGCCGGCGACGTGCCCGAGCACGCGATAGCCGTTCGCGAGATAGAAGCGCCTGGCCTGCCGGTTCCCCCAGCGAACCTCGAGGCGGATGTTCTGGATGCCGGCGGTGCGGCAGGACTTTTCCAGCCATTCGAGCAGCGCGCGCCCGATGCCGACCCGCCGGTAAGGCGGCGCCACGGCCAGCAGGAACAGGTGCGCATCGAGATCGCCGAAATGCATGATCGCGAAGCCCGCCATCTCGCCGTCGAGCGAGGCGATCAGCACCATCGTATCCGGGTCGTCGATCTGCTTCCTGATGCGCGCGGGCGTCCAGCGCCAGCGCAGCCCGTGCTCGATGTGCAGCCGCGACATCGCCGCGATGGCCGCCGCGTCCGAGCGGTGTGCGGCGCGAAATCGCAGGCGGCTTTCCGCTTTCATGGTGGCCCTCCGTGCCGTGGCATGTGACCCGGCCCAGACCCATGCTAGGCCATGCGTCGGGCGGGCGCCACGGGTCGGCAGGAGCCGGGGCATGAGCTAGAATGGGAAGCTCGACTGCCGGAGGGCGGCCGCAAGTCTTTTACAGATGCCGATTGATTACGATGCGCTGAAGGCGGTCGCGACGGAGGACCAGCCCGTCAGCTACCGTGAGCGTGACGCGATGCTTTACGCGATCGGCATCGGCTTCGGCGGCGACCCCCTCGATCGCAAGGAGCTCGCGTACGCCTGCGAGTCGCCGTCCTTGCGCACCGTCCCCACGTTTGCGACGGTCCTGCTGCCCGACGATTTTTTCGCGGACTGCGGCTGGGACGACCGGCGGGTCGTGCGCGGCAGCCAGCGGCTCGAAATGTACCGGCCCCTGCCGCCCGCGGCCGACCTGCTCGTCAACTGGCGCGTGGTCGCGGCGCATGACCGGAGTCCGGACAAGGGCGGCCCTGACAAGGGCTCGCGAATCATCGTGCAGTGCGAGGCGCGTCTGGCACGCGACGATACCGCGCTGTTCTCGCTCGGCACCACGCTCGTCTCGATGAGCGGCGGCGGCCGCGGCGGCGCTTTCGGCGATGCCCCGGCACATCACGTCCTGCCCTCGCGCGAGCCCGATCTCTCCTGCGACCTCGAAACGCGTCCCGACCAGGCGCTCCTGTTCCGGCTGTCGGGCGGGCGCAGTCCGGTGCACGCGGATCCGGACGTCGCGCGCGCCGCGGGTTTCCGCGCGCCTCCGCTGCAGGCCCGCTGCACGGCCGGCATCGCGTGCCGCGCCATCCTGAAGACGATCTGCGACTACGATTACACGCTCATCAAGAGCTTCGACGTGCACTTCACGGGAGCCGCATACCCCGGCGAAACGCTGACGACCGACATGTGGCAGGAACGGAACGTCGTGTCATTCCGCTGCACGGTGCGCGAGCGCGGCGCCGTCGTGCTCGACAACGGAAAGTGCATCCTCGCCGGCTGACGGCGCCGCGCCGGGCTTTTCTTCCTCGGCGACGATCGAATAGCGGAACGTAAGCTCGTCGGCCACCCGCACGGTGCCGAACCCCGCCGTGAATGGCTCGAGTCCGAGCTCTGCGTGCCTGAGCTTGGTGCTGCCGGTGGCGACGAGTCGATCGCCCGAGATCCTCGCCGCAACGGGTAACTCGACGGTGTGGCGCTCGCCGCGAATCTCGAATTCCGCGCTCACCTGCATGTCGTCGAAGCTGCCGCTCATGCCGTTCGAGCGCACGTGCACTTCGGCATAGTTCTCGCCGTCCAGGAGTTTCGGCCCCAGCATGTTGGCGCGCGTGGCGGCGCGGTCGTCGGCGTCCGGCTCACCCTCGAAAGCGGCACCCGCGGCCGAGCGGGCTTCCGGCGCGTCAACCACGAGGGACTGCACGGGCACCGTGAGCTCGAAGCTGCTGTCCGCGGGCGATTCCCCGACGTGCACCCGCCCGCTCACGTCGCCTGCGGTGACGACGTGATTGTGGCCGAGACCGCCGAGAGCGCCCGCCCGGAACACGAGCACGCGGATGTCGCACTCTGCGGGCACGACGCGGTAGTCGTGCGCTTCGCCCGGCCCCTGCTCCGCGCGTGGCGCGGCCGGTCCGGGCGGCGCCAGCAGGCACAGGCAGGCAAGGGAGATTGCTGCGTTTCTCATTTCGCCTCCGGGGGTTGCCGGCCAGTCATGATCGGGCGGTGGCCCGCCCGGGACAAGGGATCGAGCATGCGGCTTGAGCATATCGAAAGAGCCGCGAGGAACTCGTATCGTATCACCGCACTCAAAAGAAGAAACCGCATGGGAGACGAACGGGTGCCGAGGACGTCGTGCTGGCTCGCATTTGCTGCGCTCGCGGCGGCGGTCGTGCTCGCGGAACCCTATGCCCAATTCCCCGGCCCGCCCATTGACGGCGACACGCTGCGCATCAAGCAGAAAGTCGAGGACATCTATGCCTCCGGCAATTACGGCAGGGCGCTTCTCATTTACGAGAAGGAGCTCGCGCCGCAGGGTGACAAATACGCGCAATACATGACCGGCTACATGCACCTGAACGGACAGGGCGTGACCGTCGACCCGGCCGCGGCACTGGCGTGGTACCGGCTGGCCGCCGAGCGCGGCGAGCCGAAGTTCATCGAGGCACGGGATGCCCTTGCGGCGACCCTCGACGAGGAGCAGCGCGCGCGCGCCGACCGGATCTTTGCCAGGCTTTGGGAGCAGCACGGCGACCGCCGGATCCTGCTCGAGCTCGTCGAGGAGGATATCGCCGTCCTGCGCGAGTCCGCGCTCGGCGCATTCGCCGCCGGATCCCCGGGCGCGGGGCTGACCGCCGGATATTCACGCCAGGAGGGCGGCAATCCGTATTACCGGCGCGTGCGCGCGCAGCTCGCGGAGCGGCTCGCGTGGCTCGACACCATGCCGGACGACCCGCCCGGCGTGAACAGCGCGAAGCTCGACGACCGCGAAGCGAGCCTGCGCCGCGAGGTCGAGGAGCT
>CAZBGV010000286.1:0-2942 GCA_964491485.1 uncultured Woeseiaceae bacterium
CCTGTCCGAATCCGCCTGCCTGCGGCGCGTGCGCGCGCTCGAGCAATCGGGGCTGATCGAGCGCTATGTAGCCCTCCTCGACCAGAAAAAGGCGGGGCTCGCGGGTAACGTGTTCGTGCACATCGCACTGAACCGCGAGGAGCAGAGCGAGCTCGCGGCCTTCGAAGCCGCCGTGCAGGCGCTGCCGGAGGTGATGGAGTGCTATCTCATGACCGGCGAGTTCGACTACCTCCTGCGGGTCGTGGTCGCCGACATGGCGGATTTCGAGCGGGTGCACAACGAGGTGCTGACCCGGCTGCCGGGGGTGGCGCGGGTCAACTCGAGCGTGGCCATCCGCACCGTGCGCAAAACCACGGAACTACCGGTGTAGGAGCCCGCCATGCGGGCGACCCGGCGTGCGAGATCGGCCCGGCACGTCGTCGTGCCTGGCGTTCCGGTCGCCCGCATGGCGGGCTCCTACGCGGTCCGGCCCTCACCGAAAATCCCCCGGATCGTCGCGAATCCGCCCCCGCGCCGTGAAATCTTTTGGCCATTGGCGTAGTCTGACCAGGCATCCCCCTTCCGAGACCGCTACATGGCCGCATCCCGGGAAGCCGCGCGCACGGGCGGCTCCGCCGAACCGCTGTCGGCGCGCTATACGCGGACACGCAGTGCGACGCTCGCGCTCTGCGAGCACCTCCTGCCCGAGGATTTCACGGTGCAGAGCATGCCGGACGTCAGCCCGGCGAAATGGCATCTCGCGCACGTCACGTGGTTCTTCGAGCACTTCGTGCTGGAGCCGAACGTGCCCGGCTACCGGCGCTTCAACGACGCCTGGCACTATCTCTTCAACTCCTATTACTACAGCGTCGGCAAGATGCACCGGCGGCCGGAGCGCGGGCTCCTCTCGCGGCCCGGCGTCGACGAGATCATCGATTACCGCTGGCATGTCGACGACGCCATGGGCCGGCTGCTTCGCGAATCCGACTCGCCCGACGTCGTCGAGCGCACGACCCTCGGCATCGCCCACGAGGAGCAGCACCAGGAGCTGATCCTCACCGACCTGAAGCACGTCTTCTCGGTGAACCCCTTGAAGCCCGTCATGAACCCCGAGCTCCGCGAGCCGCCGCGCCGCACCGCGCAGCCGCTCGAGTTCCGGCGCGGCCGGGAAGGCATCGTCGAGATCGGCGCGGCCGGCGACGGCTTCGCGTTCGACAACGAGCGGCCGCGTCACCGCGAGCTGCTGCACCCGCACGCGCTCGCCTCGCGCCTGGTGACGAACAGCGAGTACCGCGAGTTCATCCGGGCCGGCGGCTATCGCGAGCCGGCGCTCTGGCTCTCGGACGGCTGGGCCGCGGTGCAGGAGCGCGGCTGGGACCGGCCGCTCTACTGGGGCGAGGACCTCGAATCCGAATTCACGCTGGGCGGGCAGCGCGCGCTGGACCTCGAAGCCCCGGTGACCCACGTCAGCTACTACGAGGCCGACGCCTATGCCCGCTGGGCCGGCGTCCGCCTGCCGACGGAAGCGGAGTGGGAGAGCGCGGCCGCGGCGCAGCCGGTGGAGGGCAACTTCGCCGACGCACGCTACTGGCACCCGGTCGCCGCGGCGGAGGGCGAGTCGCAGCTCTTCGGCGACGTCTGGGAATGGACGTCCTCGGCGTACACCGCGTATCCCGGGTTCCGGCCGCTCGCGGGCTCGCTCGGCGAATACAACGGCAAGTTCATGTGCAACCAGATGACGGTGCGCGGCGGCTCCGCCGCGACCGCGCCCGGGCACGTGCGCGCGAGCTATCGCAGCTTCTTCTATCCGGACGCGCGCTGGCAGTTTCTGGGAATCCGGCTGGCGCGGGACGCCTGATGCCGCGCGCCGCCGCACACAGGCCGGACACGAGCCGGACCGACGAGAGTCGCCGCGCGGAGGACCTCGCGCAGATCCTCGCGGGGCTAGGTTCTCCGCAGAAGACGCTCTCGCCCAAGTTCTTCTACGACGAGCGGGGGTCGGCGCTGTTCGAGCGCATCACGGAGCTGCCGGAGTATTACCCGACGCGCACCGAGATCGCGATCTTGCGCCGCCACGCGCGGGAGCTTGCCGCGCTGGTCGGGCCGCAGGCCAGCCTGATCGAGTTCGGCTCCGGCTCGAGCACGAAGACGCGCATCCTGCTCGAGCATCTCGAGGCGCTGGCGGCGTACGTGCCCGTGGACATCTCGCCCGTGCAGCTGCACTCCGCCGCCGCCGAGATCGCGGCGGATTTCCCGCACATCGAGGTGCTGCCGGTGGCGGCCGATTTCACGCGGCCGTTCCAGTTGCCGCAGCCGCGGGTCATGCCTTTGCGCAACATCGTGTACTTCCCGGGCTCGACGATCGGCAATTTCGGTCCGGAGTCGGCGCTCGACCTGCTGCGAGTCATGCACCAGGAGGCGGGCGAGGACGGTGCGCTGCTGATCGGCGTCGACCTGCGGAAGGATCGGGCCGTGCTCGAACGCGCGTATAACGATGCGGAGGGCGTCACGGCGGCGTTCAACCTGAACATGCTCACGCGCCTGAACCGCGAGTTCGGCGCGAACTTTGACCCGGGCGCGTTCGCGCACCGTGCCGTGTACGCGGAGGAAGCAGGCCGCATCGAGATGCACCTCGTCAGCCGCCGCGCGCAGACCGTGCGCATCGCGGGCGAGACCTTCCGCTTCCGCGAGGGTGAAACCATCCGCACCGAGTGCTCCTACAAGTACACCCTCGAGCAGTTCGCCGAGCTCGCAGGAAGCGCCGGCTTCAGCGTGCACACCGTCTGGACCGACGACGACCGCCTCTTCAGCGTCCAGTACTGCCTGCGCCGCTGAGCTCGCCCGCATGGCGGGCTCCTACGGGCCCGGCGCCCTGCAGGAGCGCGCCCTGCGCGCGACCGAACTCAGGCACGCAGATGAACGTCGGGCAGGTGCCGAGGCTCGGTCGCGCGCGATGCGCGCGC
>CAZBGV010000287.1:0-2924 GCA_964491485.1 uncultured Woeseiaceae bacterium
GCCTCCTTGCTCAGCTTGATCTGCTTCGCCTGGCGCGAGTACACGCCGCCGCCCTTGGAGATGAGCTCCTCCCGGTAATCCGCCCAGCTCGAGCGCGGCAGGCGGAACAGCCGCTCGCGCTCGGCATGGCTCGCTTCCGGGTCGGGATCCGGATCGATGAAGATGTGCTGGTGATTGAAAGCCGCGACCAGCTTCATCGTGCGCGACAGCAGCATCCCGTTCCCGAACACGTCGCCGCTCATGTCGCCGATGCCGGCGGCCGTGAACGGATCCGACTGCACGTTGATCCCCTGCTCGCGGAAGTGCCGCTTCACGGCTTCCCAGGCGCCACGCGCGGTGATGCCCATCTTCTTGTGGTCGTAACCCGCCGAGCCGCCCGAGGCGAACGCATCATCCAGCCAGAATCCGTACTCCGCCGAAATCTCGTTCGCGATGTCGGAGAACGTGGCCGTGCCCTTGTCCGCCGCGACGACGAGGTACGGATCGTCACCGTCCCGCCGCACGACGTTGGGCGGCGGCACAACCTTGCCGTTGACGACGTTGTCCGTGACGTCCAGGAGCCCGCAGATGAACGTGCGGTAGCAGGCGACGACCTCGCGCATCACCGTGTCGCGATCGCCCTCCGGCAGGCGCTTCGGCACGAAGCCGCCCTTGGCCCCGGTCGGCACGATCACCGTGTTCTTCACCACCTGCGCCTTCATTAGCCCGAGGACTTCCGTGCGGAAGTCCTCACGGCGATCCGACCAGCGGATGCCGCCGCGCGCGATCGCGCCGTTGCGCAGGTGCACGCCTTCGACCGCCGGCGAGTAGACGAAGATCTCGTACTTCGGCCGGGGCCGCGGCATCTCCGGCATTTTTGCCGGGTCCAGCTTGATCGACAGGTAATCCTTGCGCCGGCCCTGGCGGTCGAGCTGGAAGTAGTTGCTGCGCAGGGTCGCGCTGACTGCGCCGGCGAACGCGCTCAGGATCCGGTCCTCGTCGATGCTGCGCGCCCGCGCGATGCCCCGCTCGACGGAGCCGGTCAAGGCCGCGAGCTTCTCGCGGCGCTCGGCCCGGCTGATGTCAGGATGGAACTGAAGCTCGAACTGGCGCACCAGCTGTTGTACGAGCCCCGCGTGCTGCACGAGCACGTCTTCCATGTAGTTCTGGCTGAACGGCAGCGCGATCTGCGACAGGTACTTCGCGTAGCAGCGGATCAGCGCGACCTGCCGCCAGTTCAGGCCCGCGGTCAGCACCAGCCGGTTGAAGCCGTCGTTTTCGGCCTTGCCGTCCAGCACCTGCCGGAATGTGTCCTCGAAGCGCTCCGCCGCGGACTCGATGTCGAGCTCGGGTGTTCTCGCGTAACGCAGCTCGAAATCCTGGATCCAGAAAGCTTCCCCGGATTTCAGCGTGATCCGGTACGGCTGCTCGCTGTACACCTCCGTGCCCAGGTCTTCCAGGATCGGCATGACCCGGGAGAGCGGCAACGGCTCGCCCTTGCGGAAGGTGCGGAAGTTGAGCTGGGTCGGCACCGCGCCCGGCGGCTCGTGCAGCAGCAGGTAATTGTCGTGCTCGCCCTTCAACAGCCCGTCCATGCGCTTCACGTCGAGACACGCGATCGCGGGCTCGACATCGCCTTCGTAAGCCGGCGGGAAGCTCTCGCCGTACTCGCGATACAGCGCGAGGCCTTCCTCCTGGCCGAAACGCTGCACGAGGCCCGCCCGCAGCCGGTCGCGCCAGGTCACGACCGCGTCCGCGATCTGCTTTTCGATGTTGCGAATGCTGATGCGCGGCCGCTCACCGGTCTGCGTGCGCACGATGATGTGCACGCGGGCCAGCGGCGAATCGGTGATCTGCACGCTCGAATCGATCGAGGTGCCGGCGAAAGCCTCGAGCAGGATCTCCTCGGTCCGGCGCCGGATCGCGGTCGTGTATTTCTCGCGCGGGATGTACACGAGACAGGAGAAGAAACGCCGGAACGTGTCGCGGCGCACGAAGAACTTCACCTGCTTGCGGTCCTGCAGGTTCAGGATGCCCGTGGTGGTGCGTGCGAGATCGCGCACCGAGCTCTGGAACAGCTCGTCGCGCGGAAAGGAATCGAGGATATGTAGCAGCGACTTCCCGCGGTGCCCCGCCGGATCGAGCTGCGAGCGCTCCAGCACGCGCTGCACCTTCAGCCTGAGCAACGGTATGTTGCGTGGATTCTCGCTGTAGGCGATCGACGTGAACAGGCCGATGAACCGATGCTCGCCGACGGCATTGCCGGCCTCGTCGTGGATCTTCACACCGACGTAGTCGAGATAGCTGCGCCGGTGCACGGTCGAGCGCGAGTTCGCCTTGGTGATGATCAGCCAGTCCTTGCGCCGCGAGTGGCGCAGCATCTCCTTGCTCATCGCGACCGGGCGGCCGCCGCGCTCGTCCTTGGTCAGGAGCCCGAGCCCGGTTCCCGGCGCGGGGTGCAGGTACGCCTTGCCGTCCTCGACCTTGACGCGGTATTCGCGGTAGCCGAGGAACGTGAAGTGGTCCTCGGTCATCCACTTCAAGAGCTCCTTGCTTTCGCGACGCAGGTCCTCGTCGGCGCCCGCCGGGCCCACGTTGACGGCCGCGCGTGCGTCGAGCATCTTCTTGCGCATCTTCTTCCAGTCGCGCACCGCGATGCGCACGTCCGCGAGCACCTTCGTGATCTCGTGCTCGAGCACCTTCAGGTGTTGCGGATCGGGCTCGCGGTCGATGGCGAAGCGAATGAAGGATTCGGCCTGGCCTCCCTCCGAGCCGCGCGGCAGGATCTCGACCAGCCGCCCTTTCGCGTCGCGCCGCACGCGCAGCACCGGGTGGATGGTCATGTGGACGGTCAGGTTCTGGCGGTCTATGGCCGCGGACACGGAATCGACGAGGAACGGCATGTTGTCGTTGACCATCTCGACGATCGTGAACGCCGAGTGGTA
>CAZBGV010000288.1:0-2920 GCA_964491485.1 uncultured Woeseiaceae bacterium
TGGCGGAGAGAGAGGGATTCGAACCCTCGGTACAGGCATTAACCCGTACAACGGTTTAGCAAACCGCCGCTTTCGACCACTCAGCCATCTCTCCGTCCGGGCCGGCTGCCGCCGACCCCCGCCGGAGCCCCCGCGGGGCCCGACATATTACTGGCCGCCTGCCGCGCGGTAAAGGCAGGGCCGGGCTCATTTCCCCTCGCCGCCTTCGGCCTCCCCGTTCCGGCCGTGCTTTTCGCTCTGGATCCGTTCGTAAATCTCCTCACGGTGCACGGCGACGTCCTTCGGGGCGTTGATTCCGATGCGAACCTGATTCCCTTTGACGCCGAGCACCGTGATCGTAATGTCGCTCCCGATCATGACGGTCTCCCCGGCGCGTCGCGTTAGGATCAGCATGACTTCCTACTCCTGCCTTTGTTTTTGAGGGGTTTGAGCGCGGAACGTGGACGGCGCTTCCCTCGTTTTTTTTGGTTGGATGCTACGCCTGCGTGCACTTAAACTCTTGTAATAGTAGACGAAATCCCCGGCCGATGCGCGTTTTGGCGGGGATTTTGCGTGTGCTCGTGCCGTGGCCTCGTCAGGTCGCGGAGAGATGCCGGGCGACCCAGTCCGGCACCGCGGCCAGCGCGTCGTCCAGCGCCTCCGGCCGGTTCCCGCCCGCCTGGGCGAAATCGGGCCTGCCGCCCCCGCGGCCCCCGACCTGCTCCGCGACCGGCTGCAGGACGTCCCCCGCGCGGATCCGCCCGACGTTGTCCTTGGTGACGCCGGCGGCCAGGCGCACCTTGCCGTCCTCCACGGAGGCGAGCACGACCACGGCGCTCTTCAGCTGATCCTTCAGCCGGTCGACCGCGTCACGCAGCGCCTTCGCGTCCGCGCCGTCCATGCGCGATGCGAGCACCTTGATCCCGTCCACCTCGCGCACGCGCTCGGCGACTCCCGAGCGCCCGCTCACGAGCTCGCGGCGCACGGCCGCCAGCTCCTTTTCCAGCTCGCGATTGCGCCTGAGCAGCTGCTCGACTTTCGCCGGCACCTGGTCGCGCTCGCTCTTCAGCGCCCGGGCGGCGGCATCCAGCCGTTCGACCTGGGCATCGATCCATTCCAGTGCGCCTTTGCCCGTGACCGCCTCGATGCGCCGGATCCCGGATGCGACTCCGCTCTCGGACGTGATCTTGAAGACGCCGATCTCGCCGGCGCTGCGAACGTGCGTGCCGCCGCACAGCTCGACGGAAAAATCGCCGAGGCGCAGCACGCGCACGCGCTCCTCGTATTTTTCGCCGAACAGCGCGAGCGCCCCGGACTTCACGGCGTCGTCGTAGGTCATCACGCGCGTTTCCGCCGCGGAGTTGTTGCGGATCTGCTCGTTGACGAGCGCCTCGATCTCGTCGAGCTGCTCGCGGGTCACCGGCTCGTAGTGCGAGAAGTCGAAGCGCAGCCGGTCGGGCGCGACGAGAGAGCCCTTCTGCCGCACGTGCTCGCCCAGGACGCGGCGCAGCGCCGCGTGCAGCAGGTGCGTCGCGGAGTGGTTGAGCACGATGCGCCCGCGCCGCTCCGCGTCGATGCGCGCGGTCACCGTATCGCCCCGCCGCAGCGTACCGAGGCGCAATGCGCCGAGGTGCAGGATGGCTTTGCCGGATTTCTGCGTGTCGGTCACGGTGAACGATCCGCCATCGCTTTCGATCGCGCCGGTATCGCCGACCTGCCCGCCGCTTTCGGCATAGAAGGGCGTCTCGTCGAGCACGATGGCGCCTTCCTCGCCCGCCGTAAGCTCGGCGACGGCCTCGCCGTTCCTGAACAGCGCCACGATCGTCGACGATTGCTCGAGGCGCTCGTAGCCCGTGAACGCGCTCACGGCCTCCGTCTCGAGCCGCTCTCCGCCGGCCGCCCCGAACTTGCTGGCCGCGCGTGCACGGTCGCGCTGCACGGCCATTTGCGCCTCGAAACCCTCGCTGTCGATGGTGAGGCCGCGCTCGCGCGCGATATCGGCGGTGAGGTCGACGGGGAAGCCATAGGTGTCGTAAAGCCGGAACACGAGCTCGCCGGGCAGCTGCGTGCCCTCGAGCCTCGCGATCGCCGCGTCCAGGATTTCCATGCCCTGGTCCAGCGTCTCGGCGAAGCGCGCCTCCTCGGCCGCGAGCACGCGCTCGACGTGCGGACGCGCCTCGACCAGCTCGGGATAGGCCTCCCCCATCTCGCGCGCAAGCGGCGCGACGAGCTTGTGCAAGAAGCTCTCGCGGGCGCCGAGCTTGCGGCCGTGGCGGATCGCCCGGCGAATGATGCGGCGGAGCACGTAGCCGCGGCCCTCGTTGCCCGGCAGCACGCCGTCCGTGACGAGGAACGCACAGGCGCGGATGTGATCCGCGATGACGTTGAGCGAGCTCGAGCCGTCGTTTTCGACGCCGAGGATCTCCGCCGCCGCGGCGATGAGGTGCCGGAACAGGTCGATCTCGTAGTTGCTGTGCACGCCCTGCATGACGGCCGCGATGCGTTCCAGCCCCATGCCGGTGTCGACCGATGGTTTCGGCAGCGGCGTGAGCTCGCCGCTCTCCGAGCGATCGAACTGCATGAAGACGAGATTCCAGATCTCGACGTAGCGGTCGCCGCCGTCGTCCGGCGAGCCCGGCGGTCCGCCGGCCACGTCCGGACCGTGGTCGTAGAAGATCTCGCTGCACGGCCCGCAGGGACCGGTGTCCCCCATCGCCCAGAAGTTGTCCTTCGTGCCGAGGCGCGAGAAGCGCGCGGGGTCGATCCCGATCTCCTTCAGCCAGATGTCGGCGGCCTCGTCGTCGTCCTCGAACACGGTGACCCACAGGCGCTCGGGCGCCAGGGCGAGCGTCTGCGTGAGGTACTCCCATGCATACGCGATCGCCTCGCGCTTGAAGTAGTCGCCGAAGCTGAAGTTGCCGAGCATCTCGAAGAACGTGTG
>CAZBGV010000289.1:0-2862 GCA_964491485.1 uncultured Woeseiaceae bacterium
CACGGGGCGCGTTCGGTCGCCCGCATGGCGGGCTCCTACGGGGGAGGGGCGCGGTCGCGGAAGTAGCGGTCGAGGGCGGCGGCGAAGCGCTGGGGGGCGGCGGGATCCATGCGCAGGTACAGCGAGGGCTCGATCAGCTCGAGCTCCATGAGCAGGAAGCGGCCGTCCGCCCCGCGCACCAGGTCGCAGCGTGCGTACGCGGGCGCAGGGTGCACGAGCGCCATGACGCGATCCGCGGCGGCGACCAGCGCGGTTTCCGGGGAGGCGGCGAGGATGCTCGCGCCGTGCTCTTCCTGCACGCGGAAGTCGCCGGCCCTCGGTGTCTTCCGGATGGCGTGACTGAGCTCGCCGCCGAGATAGAAGAGCGAGTACTCCCCTTCCGACTCGATGGCATCGATGTACGGCTGCACGATGAGCGGCCGGTGGCCGAACGCGGCAGCGAGCTGCTCCGCCGCACGCGCCGCCCCTGCGGGCGACAGGAGGAACGTATCGCGGGCGTTCGAGCCGATGACCGGTTTCAGGACGAGGCGCCGGGCTTTGAGCTCGCGGGCCGCTTGCGCGACGGCCTCGGGGGCGTAGCGGTCGAGCCAGCGGCCGGGCACGACGTCGGCACCGCGCTCCGCGAGCTCGCGCAGGTAGGTCTTCGGCAGGTTCCAGCGAACCAGCGAGAGGTCGTTGACGAGCACCGCGCGCGATGCGTCGATCGCGGCCAGCACCGCGAGGAAATGCTCCGGGTCTTCCGGGTAGTCCCAGGGCGTGCCGAGGTAGACGAGATCGAAGCGGTTCCAGTCCACGGCGGAGCTCCGCCAGGGCACGAGCTCGACGCGCCAGCCGAGCGCGGCCAGCGGAGGAATGCCGAGCTCCACGTCGATCGACCAGCCGCTGCTGTCCTGCATGGCGAGGAAAGCGCACAGTCGCTCGCTCACGCGCGCGGCTCCCCGGCCGGGCGCGGCGGCAGTGCGAGCCACATGGCGATGCGCTTGCCCGGATCGATGCCCGCCTGCGCCTCCTCGTCGAAGAGGCCCGCGAGCCCCGGCCCCATCGCCTCGTGCGGCACCGGCAGGAAACCGAGCTTGCGATAGAACGGTGCGTTCCACGGCAGGTGCCGGAACGTCATCAGCACCAGGTGGCCAAAACCGCGCGCTTGCGCCCACGCGATCACGGCCTGCACGAGGCGCGTGCCCAGGCCACGCCGTCCGTGCTCGGGATGCACGTCGACCTCCGTCAGGTAACCTTCGCCGTCCAGCACGTCGGCGAGGGCAAAACCCACGGTCCGTCCCGATGCGTGCACCGCGACCCAGAGCCGCCCGTCCTGCTGCGCCTCGAGCAGCGCCTCGGGAGCGGTCACGCGGAAACGCAGCGCCAGGGGGACATCCTCGAGGGGAAACAGCTTCACCGCCGCCTGCTCGAGCCCCGGGATGTCGCGCAGGTGCCGCCGGCGCGCGCTCTGAATCTCGTAGCGAGCGTCCGCCGCGGCTCGCGTCATGGCCAGCGGTTCGCCTTCGCCGCGAAATCCGGTCGTATCGCGGGCACCACGCAGAAGCGCTGCCCGGTCGGCGCTTCCATCACGCACCAGTCGCGGATGTCCGCGATCCGGCGCGCGCCGAGCGCTTCGAGGCGCGCGACCTCGGCCGTGATGTCGTCGGACTCGATGTCGATGTGCACGCGGCTCTCGTGATCGACTGTCTGCACCTCGACGTGCGGCTCGTCGCCGGGCGTGTCCAGCGTGACGTACCGCGGCTCGGCATCGGGACGGCGCGGAAGGCCGAGGGCCGCGCTCCAGAACGCCGCCGCCGCGTCGAGATCGTCGCAGCGGCAGTCGATGATGATTCCCGCGAACCGGCTCTTGTGCATGGGATTCTCCTCAATCGGCTGTAGTGTGCTGCAGATCGGTGAAGACGAAGCCGTCGCGCTCGACGGTCTCGCCGACGGCGACGGGCACCGGCGCGCGGAACATCGGGCCCGCGCAAGCGAACGTGTGGAATTCGCCGTTCTCGCCGCACGGATCGACGCCGGCCGGCAACGCATCCAGCAGTGCATGATCGAACAGGCGGCCCGCGAAGCTCGCCGGCAATCGCGCCGGATCGAGGCACGTGATGCGCGCGCGCAGGCCTGCGTCCACCATGCTGCGTGCCAGGGCCGCGGTGTCGCTGCCCCACAGCGGAAACAACGGCGCCACCCCGCTCTCGGACAGCTGCTTCTCCCGGTAGCGGCGCACGTCCTCGAGCAGCAGATCGCCGAACGCAACGCACTCCACTCCGCGCGCACGAGCACCGGCGAGGTAACGGTTCGTCGCCGCTTCGTAGACCTCGTTCGGACACGGATGCGGGAGCGGGATGAAGTCGACGGGCAGCCCCGCCGCCTCGGCCTGCCGCTCGACGAGGGTGCGGCGCACCGCATGCATCGCCGCCCGGTCGGCGGCTTGGTTGATGGTGGTGAACAGCCCGACGACGTCGAGCCCGAGCCCGGCGGCCCCGCGCAGCACGTGCAGCGCCCACGCGCTGTCCTTGCCGCTGCTCCACGACAGGAGCACGCTTCTTCCCATGTGCTCTCCCCGCGCTCGACGACCGCTCACAAAACGATCGCTCAAAAAAAGAAGCCCGAAGGAGGCCATTGTGCCTCACTTCGGGCTTGCAGTTGCTTCGGTGCCGGCCGCGCCTTACCTGGCGCCGCCCGGCTTGAATTCCGAGCGGGTCAGAGCGGAGTGACGTTCTCCGCCTGGGGACCTTTCTGTCCTTGCGTCACCTTCATCGTTACCTTTTGACCTTCACGCAGGGACCGGCGGCCGGTGGCGTTGATCGCGCTGTGGTGCACGAACACGTCCTTGCCGCCTTCACGGGCGATGAAGCCAAAGCCCTTCTC
>CAZBGV010000290.1:0-2824 GCA_964491485.1 uncultured Woeseiaceae bacterium
CCCGCCGGGATCAGGCGGCCGACGATGACGTTCTCCTTCAGGCCGCGCAGGTCGTCCCGCAGGCCGCGCACGGCCGCCTCGGTCAGCACCCGCGTGGTCTCCTGGAAGGAGGCCGCGGAGATGAAGGACTCGGTTGCGAGCGACGCCTTCGTGATGCCGAGCAGGATGGGCTCGAACTGCAGCGGCTCCTTGCCCTGCTGTGCGAGCTGCTCGGTCACTTCCAGCGCCCTGGCCTTGTCGATCTGCTCGCCGCGCAGGTAGGTGCTGTCCCCGGGCTCGGTGACCAGCACCTTGCGCAGCATCTGGCGGATGATGACCTCGATGTGCTTGTCGTTGATCTTGACGCCCTGCAGGCGGTACACGTCCTGGATCTCGCGCACGAGGTATTCGGCGAGCTGCTCGACGCCCTGGAGCCTCAGGATGTCGTGCGGGTTGGGCTCGCCGTCGGCGATGATTTCGCCGCGCGCCACCTGCTCGCCCTCGAACACGTTCAGGTGCCGCCACTTCGGGATGAGCTCCTCGAAGCTGTCGCCGTTCTCGTCGGTAATGACGAGCCGGCGCTTGCCCTTGGTCTCCTTGCCGAAGCTGACGGTGCCGCTGTGCTCCGCCATGATCGCCGGGTCCTTCGGCTTCCTCGCCTCGAACAGGTCCGCGACGCGCGGCAGACCGCCGGTGATGTCGCGGGTCTTCGACGATGCCTGCGGGATGCGGGCGATGACGTCCGCGACGGACACCTTGGCGCCGTCGCTCATGCTGACGACCGCACCGGCCGGCAGCGCGTACACCGCCGGGATGTCCGTGTTGGCGAAGCAGACTTCCTTGCCTTCCTCGTCCACCAGCTTGACCATCGGCCGCAGGTCGCGGCCGGAGGAGCCGCGCTGCTTCGGATCCAGCACGACCACGCTCGTCAGGCCGGTGAACTCGTCGATCTGCTCCGTGACCGTGACGCCGTCCACGAAATCCTCGAACTTGAGGTAACCGCCCACCTCGGTGACCACGGGGTGCGTGTGCGGATCCCAGGTCGCGACGACCTGGCCCGGCTGGACCTGGTCGTTGTCCTCGACCGTGATGGTCGCCCCGTACGGCACCTTGTAGCGCTCACGCTCGCGTCCGTGCTCGTTCAGGATCGAGATCTCGCCCGAGCGCGACACGGCCACCAGGTATCCGGACTGGTGCTTGACCGTCTTGATGTTGTTGAGCTTCAGGACGCCCTTGTTCTTGATCTCGATGTTGCTGATCGCCGCCGAGCGCGACGCGGCACCGCCGATGTGGAAGGTCCGCATCGTGAGCTGCGTGCCCGGCTCGCCGATCGACTGCGCGGCGATGACACCCACCGCCTCGCCGATGTTGATACGGCGGCCGCGGGCGAGGTCGCGCCCGTAGCACTGCGCGCACACGCCGTAGCGCACCTCGCAGGTGATCGGCGAACGCACCAGCACGGTATCGACCGACAGCAGCTCGAGCCGGGCCACGGCCGCCTCGTCCAGCATCGTGCCCGCGTCGAAGGCCAGCTTGTCGGTGCCCGGAATCAGCACCGGCTCGGCCAGCACGCGGCCGAGCACTCGCTCGCGCAGCGGCTCGACGACGTCGCCGCCCTCGACCAGCGGCGACATGGTGATGCCCTGGTGCGTGCCGCAATCGATCTCGGTCACGACGAGGTCCTGCGCGACGTCGACCAGGCGCCGGGTGAGGTACCCGGAGTTCGCCGTCTTGAGCGCCGTGTCGGCGAGACCCTTGCGCGCGCCGTGCGTCGAGATGAAGTACTGCAGGACGTCCAGGCCCTCGCGGAAGTTCGCGGTGATCGGCGTCTCGATGATCGAGCCGTCCGGCTTGGCCATGAGGCCGCGCATGCCGGCGAGCTGCCGGATCTGCGCCGCGGAGCCGCGGGCGCCGGAATCGGCCATCATGTAGATGGAGTTGAACGACTCCTGCTCGACCTCCTTGCCGTCCGCGCCGCGCACCATCTCGGTGCCCAGCTTGTCCATCATCGCCTTCGCGACCTGGTCGTTGGTGCGCGACCAGATGTCGACCACCTTGTTGTAGCGCTCACCCTCGGTGACGAGACCGGACGCGTACTGGTCCTGGATCTCTTTCACCTCGGACTCGGCCACGGACAGGATCGCCGCCTTCTGGTCCGGCACGACCATGTCGTTCACGCCGATGGAGATGCCGGCCAGGGTGGCGAAACGGAAGCCCGTGTACATGAGCCGGTCCGCGAACACGACCGTCGTCTTGAGACCGAGGTTGCGGTAGCACGCGTTGATGACGTTGGAAATGGCCTTCTTCGTCATGTCGCGATTGACGAGATCGAACGAAAGCCCTTCCGGCAGCAGGTTGGACAGCATGGCCCGGCCGACCGTGGTATCCACCAGCCGCATGTGCGTGGCGGTCTCCCCGTTCTCGTCCGAGTCGTGCATCGGCACCCGGACCTTCACCTTCGCCTGCAGCTCGACGGCGCCGGTCTCGTAGGCCCTCCGGGCCTCGTTGATGTCGGCAAACAGGCTGCCTTCACCGCGGGCGTTGACCTTGGCCCGGGTCATGTAATAGAGGCCGAGCACCACGTCCTGCGACGGCACGATGATCGGGTCGCCGTTCGCCGGCGACAGGATGTTGTTCGATGCCATCATCAGGGCGCGCGCCTCGAGCTGCGCCTCCAGCGACAGCGGCACGTGCACGGCCATCTGGTCGCCGTCGAAGTCCGCGTTGAACGCGGTGCAGACGAGCGGGTGCAGCTGGATCGCGCGACCCTCGATGAGGATCGGCTCGAACGCCTGGATGCCGAGGCGGTGCAGCGTGGGCGCGCGGTTCAGCAGGACCGGGTGCT
>CAZBGV010000291.1:0-2816 GCA_964491485.1 uncultured Woeseiaceae bacterium
GCCATGCCGTGGAAGCTCGCGCCGCGCCGCACGCGCAGGCCGACGCTCGCGAGCTTGCGGCCGTCGACGTACACGCCCGGCGCCTCGCGCCGCAGCACGGCCTCGATACCGTCGGCCGCGAGCAGGTCGACGACCGACTGCTCGAGCGCGCTCACCAGCGCGCGCACGCCGATGCCGGCCCGCCGCAAATCCACCAGCGGATACACCATCAGCTGTCCCGGGCCGTGATAGGTGACCTGGCCGCCGCGGTCGACCTGCACGACGGGAATGTCGCCCGGCGCGAGCAGGTGCTCGCGGCGCGCGGCGAGCCCCAGCGTGAAAACGGGAGGATGCTCCGTGAACCACAGCTCGTCCGGCGTGTCGGGTCCGCGCGTCTCGGTGAATCCCTGCATCGCGCGCCAGAGCGGCACGTACTCGCGGCGGCCGAGCCATGTCGCGCGCAGGTTTCGAGCCGACGGCGCAACAGGCATTGCGGGAGCGGGCGCCGTCACAGGGCCACCAGCACCTGCTCGTCCGCGCTCAGGTCGCGGTAGATGGCGTCGAGCTGCTCGCGGCTGGTGGCGGTGATCGTCACCGTGAGCGACACGAAGCGCCCGCCGCGGCTGGCCGCTTCCCGCACGGCGTCGCCGGATACCGGCCCCGCGTGACGCTCGATCACGGACAAGGCCGCCGTGCGAAAGGCCGGCCGATCCCGTCCCATCATCTTGATGGGAAATGCGCAGGGAAACTCGAGCAGGGTATCCGTCATTCAAACCACAGCATGACACCATCGCGGGCGCGCTGCCAGAGCGAGCCTTGCGGGTTCCCGGCGAGCGCGCGCAGCGGCTGCTCGACGAGATTCGCGCCGTCCAGCGAAATCCGCAGCTCCGCGAGCGGCTGGCCCTGCGCCACCGGCGCGACCAGCACGGCCGGCATGTTGAGGACGGATTGCACCGCGTCGAACGTGCCGCGCGGGATGGTGATGTAGAGGTCTTCCGGGAGCCCGAGCTCCGTGAATTGCTCGGCGGCTTTCCAGATGCGGGCCTGGGTGATCGCCTCGCCGGCGTGGTAGAGCAGCCGGGTTTCGTAGAACCGGAACGCGTAGTTGAGCACCGCCTGGCTGCCGTCGATGCGCGTCCTCGGGCTCGAGCTGCCGAGCACCGCCGAGATCACGCGCATGCCGTCGCGTTCGGCGGAGGCCACGAGGCAATAGCCCGCATCCTCCGTGTACCCGGTTTTCATGCCGTCGACGCTGGAGTCGCGCCACAGGAGCTTGTTGCGGTTCCGCTGCGTGATGCCGTTGTAGGTGAACTCCCTGACCGAGTACCAGCGGTAATATTGCGGGAACTCCTCGACCAGCGCGCGCGCGACCGTCGCCATGTCGCGCGCGGTCGAATAATGATTCCCGGCCGGCAGGCCGGTGGCGTTCACGAAATGCGAGCCGGTCATGCCGAGCGCTTCCGCATAGCGGTTCATCACGTCGGCGAACACGGCCTCGGTGCCGGCGACGTATTCCGCGAGCGCGACGGCCGCGTCGTTCCCGGATTCGACGATGAGCCCCATGATGAGATCGCTCACCGCCACCCGCGTGCCGACCTCGATGAACATCCGGGATCCCGGCGTACGCCACGCCTTCTCGCTCACCGTGACCTGGTCGTCGAGGGTGATCTGGCCTTCGTCCAGCGCCTTGAAGATGGCGTAGGCCGTCATGAGCTTGGTGAGGCTCGCCGGCGGCAGCTGCTTGTCGGGCTCCTTCGATGCGAGCTCGCGCCCCGTGTGCACGGCCACGACGAAATAGCTCTTCGCGCCGATCTCCGGCGGGGCGGGGATCGGCACGTCCGGTGCCGCAACGGCCGCGCCGGACGACAGCGGCAGGCACAGCAGGAACACGGGCAGCAGGGCAGGGCGCAGGCGCTTCCGCGGGGTCGGGGCCGGCATCGCGGGTGGCTTACCGTTCGGTGACGATCTGCATCTCGGAGATCCCGAGCGCACGCAGCTTCGCGACGACGGCGTCGTATTCCGCGGCGTCTGCGATCGGGCCGACGCGCACGCGGTATAGTGCGGGCTTCGCGGTCATGTCCTCGTGCACGAACGCCGGCTCGATGCCGCCGCTTTTGAGCTCCTGGTAACGCCGCTTCGCGTTTTCGGCATCGCCGAATGCGCCGACCTGCACGAACAGCCGGGGATCGCCGGCCGGCGCGAGCACCGGACCCCCGGCCGCGGCGACGGTCGCCGCCGGCTGCGGAGAATAATCCAGCGCGGTCACTTCCACCGGCGCGGTGCCGTCTTCGATCATGTCGAGCGCGCGTGCGGCGGCGTATGACAGGTCGATGAGCCGGTTGGCGACGAACGGGCCGCGATCGTTGACCCGGACCACGACGCTCTTGCCGTTGCGCAGGTTGGTGACCTGCACCCAGGACGGCAGCGGCAACGTGCGGTGCGCCGCCGTCATCGCGTACATGTCGTAAGTCTCCCGGCTGGAGGTCGGCTTGCCGTGGAACTGGCGGCCGTACCACGAGGCGATGCCCTGCTCGTGATAGCCGCTGCTGGTCGGCAGCACGACGTAGCGCCGGCCGTGCACCTCGTAGATCGGTCCGTTGCCCCAGGGGCTGCGCGCCTCGGCCGCGGGCCCGCCCGGCACCGGCGCGGGAGAGGACGGCGGCGGCGGCAACGCGCGCGGCGTGGCGCAGCCGGCAAGCGCCGCCAGCGCAAACAGGGCGATCGCGCGTGCCGCGCGATCAGGAAGCACCACGCTCCACCTTCAGGGCGATCTCGCGCCCGAGCTGGTGCACGACCATCGCGTACATCACGCTGCGGTTGTAGCGCGTGATGACGAA
>CAZBGV010000292.1:0-2791 GCA_964491485.1 uncultured Woeseiaceae bacterium
GGCGCGATCAGCTTCTCGCATCTGCTGAACGACATGATGCAGTCGCTGATCCTCGCCATTTATCCGCTGCTCAAGGGCGAGTTCGGGCTGAGCTTCGTGCAGATCGGCCTCATCACGCTCGTCTACCAGACCGCGGCCTCGCTGCTGCAGCCGCTGGTCGGCCACCTCGCGGATCGGCGGCCGATGCCGTACTCGCTGCCGGTCGGGATGGGCTTCACTTGCCTCGGCCTGCTGCTGCTCGGCACGGCGCCGGACTTCCCCACGCTGCTCCTCGCCGCCGCCTGCGTGGGCACCGGCTCGTCGATCTTCCACCCAGAATCGTCGCGCGTCGTGCGCATGGCATCCGGGCGCCGGCCGGGGCTCGGCCAGTCGATCTTCATGGTCGGCGGCAACGGCGGCACGGCAATCGGCCCGCTGCTCGCCGCGTGGCTGGTGGTACCGCACGGCCGCGGCACCGTCACGTGGTTCGCGTTCGCGGCGCTAGTGGCGTTCGCCGTGCTGCTGCAGGTCGGTCGCTGGTACGGACGGCATCACGCGACCCGCGGACGCGCGCACGTGCGGGAGCTCGCGGCCAACGCGCCGCCGCCGGGTCGCGTGCGGCTCGCGCTGCTGATCCTCGGGGTGCTGATCTTCTCGAAGTACTTCTATATGGCGGGCATCACCAGCTACTACACCTTCTACCTGATCCACAGCTTCGACGTGTCGGTGCAAAGTGCCGAGGTGCACCTGTTCCTGTTCATGCTGTCGGTGGCCGTCGGTGTCATCGTCGGCGGGCCGGTGGGCGATCGCATCGGCCGCAAGCGGGTGATCTGGCTGTCCATCCTGGGCGTCGCACCGTTCGCGCTGCTCTTGCCGCACGCGAACCTGTTCTGGACCGGGGTGCTGAGCTCGGTGATCGGGTTGGTGCTGGCTTCGGCATTTCCCGCGATCATCGTGTACGCGCAGGAGCTGGTGCCGGCGCGCCTCGGCATGATCTCCGGGCTGTTCTACGGACTCGCCTTCGGCATGGGCGGCATCGGCGCGGCCGTGCTCGGGCACATCGCGGACACGCGCAGCATCGAGTACGTCTACCAGGTCTGCGCGTACCTGCCGCTGCTCGGCGTTTTCGCCATGTTCCTCCCCGACCTGCGCTTGCGGGCGCCGGCCGGCGAGGCCACGCCGGAAAAGATGGCGGGTCGATCCACGAGCGAGCCGCTGGCCTGACGTTCCGTCGCGCTGTCGCAGGGCAGGCGCGCGGCCCTGGGTCGCGCGCGACGGCAGATAAATGCTCCTGCATTGTCTGCATTCGCGCCATCCCTGGCGCTCCGCGCTCCTACAAAGGCGAGCCGGTCACGTCCTGTGCAGCGCCTGCCTGGCGTTCGTAGCGGATCTCGCCGCCGACGATCGTCATCTCGACCACCGTGTCCGGAATCCGCTCCTCCGGCACCGTGAGGATGTTCTGCGACAGCACGGTGATGTCCGCGAGCTTGCCGGGCGTGAGCGAGCCCTTGAGGTCCTCCTCGAACGCCGCGTAGGCGTTGTTGATCGTGTAGCTCGCGAGCGCCTCCTCGCGCGTCATCGCCTGCTCCGGATGGAAGCGCTTGCCGTTCGCCGTCATCCGCGACACGGAAGAATAGAAGGAGGCGATCGGATCGACGCTCTCGACCGGCGTGTCGGTGCCGTTGCCGATCACGGTGCCGGCGTCGAGCAGGTCGCGCCAGACGTAAGACGTTTCACCGCCGCGCTCTTCCCCGAGCCGCTCGGGAATCCACGGGCCGTCGGAGGTCGCGTGCACGCCCTGCATGGCGGCGATGACGCCGAGCTTTGCGAACCTCGGCACATCGTCGGGATGCAGATGCTGCGCGTGCTCGATGCGCCAGCGCAGCTCGGCACCGTTCACGCCGGTCCGCTCCCATACGCGCTGGTACAGATCGAGGATCTCGCGGTTCGCGCGCGTCCCGATGGCGTGCGTCGCGAGCTGGAAACCGTTCTCGACGGCGAGCTCCGCCGTGCGCTCGATGACCTCCACGGGCTCGAGCACCAGCCCGGTGCTGGAGGGCATGTCCGTGTAGGGCTCGAGCAGCCACGCGCCGTGCGAGCCGAGCGCGCCGTCGACCTGGCGCTTGATGGCTCGCACCGCGAGGAAGTCGTTGCCCTCGGCCGGCATGCGGTAGTGCGGCAGGAGCCCGGCGATCTTGTCGTTGGCGTCGCGCACCATCACGTACAACCGCACCGGGAGCGCGCCTTCGGACTCGAGATCGCGGAAGAGATCGATCGTCTCCAGCGGTGAACCGGCATCCTCGAAGGTAGTGATGCCGTGGCGCAGCGCGGCCTCGCCGGCAAGGCGAACCTGCTCGCGCGCCATCGCCTCGCGTTCCTCGAGCGACCTGCGGCCGCGGTATTCGTCGAGCGCGTCCGACAGCAGGTCCTGCGCCGTCTCGCGCAGCAGGCCCGTGGCCTCGCCGTCCGCTGCGCGCACGATCGTGCCGCCCGGCGGATCGGGCGTATCGTCGTCGATGAACGCCGCGGCCAGCGCCGCGTCGTTGGCGAACGAGGCGTGCCCGCTCGCGTGCTCGAGCAGGACGGGATTCTCCGGCGACACCGCGCTCAGGCCGTCGTTGCGCGGTACGCCATCGACCGCATCGTCCGGCAGCGACTCCCATTTCTCCTGGTGCCAGCCGCGGCCGAAGATCCATTCGCCGGGCTTCGCCTTGTCGGCGGCCGCGGCCACCTGTTCGACGATTTCCTGCCAGCTCTTCGCCCGCGTGAGGTCGAGGATCTGCTTCGATTCGCCGAGCGCCATGAAATGCCC
>CAZBGV010000293.1:0-2790 GCA_964491485.1 uncultured Woeseiaceae bacterium
GATGTGAACCGCGTGCTTGGGTTTCGGTTGCCCTGTTGTTTAGGATAGCCCGATGCAGCGTCCGTCAACCAGTCTCCCGCCCGCGGGAGCCTGCCAGAATCATCGTTCATTCGCCGCAGGCTGGCGCCGGCTCGTCGCCTCCGCGGCACTCGGTGCGCTCATCTCCCTGTCCGGCGCGGTTCACGCAGGCGGCTTTGTCTCGCCGGCGGACAGCCTCGCGCTCGCCACCGCGCTGCCCGATCCGTTGCAGCGGCCCGGGGAGGATACGCTCTGGCTGGAGCTCGACGGCTTCCATCCGCCGCCTCCGGAAGTGCTCGCGCCCGCCGGGCTGCTGGAGCGCCTGCGCCGCGGCTTCGCGCTCGAGCCGGTGATGAATCGCGAGGTCAAGACGCAGCTCGACTGGTACGCACGCCATCCGGAGTACATCGCGCGCGTGCTCACGCGCGCGCAGCGCTACATGCCCTACATCGTGAGCGAGATCGAGCGGCGCGGCATGCCGCTCGAGCTCGCGCTGCTGCCCATCGTCGAAAGTGCATACGATCCGTTCGCCTATTCGCACGGGCGCGCCGCCGGCCTGTGGCAGATCATTCCCGGCACGGCGCAGCGCCTCGGCGTCCGGCAGAACTGGTGGTACGACGGGCGGCGCGACGTCGTGGATTCGACGAAGGCCGCGCTCGATTACCTCGAGTACCTGCACGACCTGCTCGACGGCGACTGGCTGCTCGCGATCGCGGGCTACAACGCGGGCGGCGGCACGGTCACGCGCGCCGTCAATCGCAATCGCGCGCGCTCGAAGCCGACCGATTTCTGGCACCTCTCGCTGCCGCGAGAGACGAGCGGCTACGTGCCGCGGCTGCTGGCGCTGGCGGAGCTCGTGCGCGATCCCGCCGCTTACGATCTCACGCTGCCGCAGCTCGTGGACGCGCCGCAGTTCGCGACGGTCGACGTCGGCGGGCAGCTCGATCTCGCGCTCGCCGCCGAGCTCGCCGGCCTCGATCTCGACACGCTGTACGCTTTCAACTCGGGCTTCAACCGCTGGGCCACGGACCCCGACGGACCGCACCGGCTGGTGCTGCCGATCGACGTCGCGGATGCGTTCGCGGACGCGCTCGCGGCCGTGCCCGAGGGCGAGCGGGTGCGCTGGCAGCGGCACAAGGTGAAGCCGGGCGAAGCGATCTCGCAGATCGCAACCCGGTACCACACGACGGTCACGGCGATCCGCGAGGCGAACGGCCTGTCGGGCAACCTGATCCGCGCCGGCAGCTGGCTCACCATCCCCGTCGCCAGCAAGCCCCTGAACGCCTACAGCAAGAGCGCCGATGCGCGGCTCGCGGCCACCCAGAACCGCGAACACGACGGGCGGCGCATCGAGCACGTGGTCCGGGCCGGCGAGAGCTTCTGGTCGATCAGCCGGCGTTTCGGCGTGGGCGTCCGCGAGCTCGCCGCCTGGAACGGCATGGCGCCGGGCGACACGCTGTCGGTGGGGCAGAAGCTCGTCGTGTGGGCGCAGCAGGACGCGCCGGCGGCGGGGCCCGTGAGTCGCGATCTCACGCGCAAGCTGAACTATACGGTGCGCAGCGGCGATTCGCTGTACGAGATCGCCCGGCGCTTCCGCGTCACGATCGCCGATCTCGTCCGCTGGAACGACATCGAGCGCGACCACATCCTGCGGCCCGGCCAGCGCCTCACGATGTACGTCGACGTCATGCAGCAGTCCAGCTGACGGGAGGCCACTTCCGTCGCAGGAGCCCGCCATGCGGGCGACCCCATACGTCGCGCTGCCGCGATCGCGGCATTTGCCGACACGCCGAACCAGGATCCCTCGTTCGAATCGCCCGCCTGGCGGGCTCCTACGCTAGAATCGGCGCGACATCCGGATCCGAGGAAAGCGCATGGGTTTCATGGCCGGCAAGCGCGCCCTGATCGTGGGGCTCGCCAGCAATCGTTCGATCGCGTGGGGCATCGCGCAGGCGTTCCACCGCGAGGGCGCCGAGCTCGCGTTCACGTGGCAGAACGACAAGCTCAGGCCGCGGGTCGAGGAGATGGCGGCGGAGGTGGGATCGCAGCTCACGTTCCCGCTGGACGTCGCCTATGACGAGCAGATCGACGCGCTGGTGGCGGCGCTCGGCAAGGAATGGGACGGGCTGGAGGTGCTGGTGCACTCCGTGGGCTTCGCGCCGCGCGACCAGCTCGCGGGCACGTACGTGGAGAGCGTGACGCGCGAGGGTTTCCGCATTGCGCACGACATCTCGAGCTACAGTCTCGCGGCGCTCGCCAGGGCGTTCCGGCCGATGATGGAAGGCAGGAATTCGGCGATCCTCACGCTCACGTACCTCGGCGCCGTGCGCGCGGTGCCGAATTACAACGTCATGGGGCTCGCGAAGGCGAGCCTCGAGGCGAACGTCCGCTTCCTCTCGGCCGATCTGGCGCCGCGCGGGATCCGCGTGAACGGCATCTCGGCGGGCCCGATCAAGACGCTCGCGGCGGCGGGCATCGCCGGTTTCCGCAAGATGCTCGCGCACGTCGAGCAGGTCGCGCCGATCCGCCGCAACGTCACCCCGGAGGACGTCGGCAACGCCGCGGCCTTCCTCTGCTCCGACCTCGCCGCCGGCATCACGAGCGAAATCCTGTACGTCGACGGCGGCTACCACACCATCGGCATGCACCTCGACGAGGCGTAGCAGCGCCCCCGTCCCCGTAGGAGCCCGCCACGCGGGCGACCGAACGCCGGCGCCTGCGTTCGGTCGCCCGCATGGCGGGCTCCTACGGGTGGCTTCGTTTGGTCATTCG
>CAZBGV010000294.1:0-2789 GCA_964491485.1 uncultured Woeseiaceae bacterium
ATGAAGCAGAAGCAGTACTCGCCGCTGTCGGTGGCCGAGATGGCGCTGTCGCTGTTTGCCGTGAACGAGGGCTATCTCGATCCGGTCGAGATCTCGAAGGTGACGGCTTACGAGGCGGCGCTGCACGACTACGCGCACGCCAATCACCAGGAGCTGCTGGACCGCATCAACGAGAGCGGCGATTACAACGACGAGATCCACGCCGGCCTGAAGCAGGTCTGCGACGGCTTCGCCGAGAAGGGCGCGTATTGAAAATGCTGACCGGGAACCGGCATCGCATCGCCCGCATGGCGGGCTCCTGCGGGGCCGCGGGGCATCGTGTGATTCCGACGACGGGCTCCCTTGGATCGCCGCAGCGCGGGTCCGCAGGCGCCCGCCGTGCGGGCGACTGCGACGTCGACATCCGGACGAGTGGTTGAAATGGCCGGCGAAAAGGAAATCAGGAACAAGATCCGCAGCGTGCGGAACATGCAGAAGATCACCAAGGCGATGGAGATGGTCGCCGCGAGCAAGATCCGCAAGGCGCAGGCGCAGATGGAGGCGTCGCGCCCGTACGCCGAGCGGATCCGCCGGGTGATCGGCCACCTGTCGCACGCGAACCCGGATTACCGCCACCCGTTCCTGGTCGAGCGCGAGGTGAAGCGCATCGGCTACATCATCATCTCGACGGACCGCGGGCTGACGGGCGGGTTGAACGTCAACCTGTTCAAGCGGGTGATCGGCGACATGGCGGAGTGGCGGCGGCAGGGCGTCGAGATCGACCTCGCGCTGGTCGGCGCCAAGGCGGTGCAGTTCTTCCGCCGCCTGGGCGGCAACGTGGTCGGCACGGCGACCCACCTCGGCGATCGGCCGCAGGTCAACGACCTGATCGGCGCGATCAAGATCATGCTCGATGCCTACAGCAACGGCACGATCGACCGGCTGTTCCTGGTGCACAACCTCTTCGTCAGCACGATGAGCCAGAAGCCGGACATCAAGACGCTGCTGCCGGTGAGCGCGATCGGGCTCGGCGAGGAGACGCTGCAGGAGCACTGGGATTACATCTACGAGCCGAGCGCGGTGGAGCTGCTCGACGACGTGCTGATGCGCTACATCGAGTCGCAGGTCTATCGCGGCGCGGTCGAGAACTTCGCCTGCGAGATGGCGGCGAAGATGGTGGCGATGAAATCGGCGACCGACAACGCCGGCGAGATCATCGACAAGCTGCAGCTCGCGTACAACAAGGCGCGGCAGGCCGCGATCACCCAGGAAATCTCGGAGATCGTGGGCGGCGCCGCCGCCGTCTCCGGCTAGAGCCGGAGCCGCAGGAGCCCGCCATGCGGGCGACACAAAGGTGACCTCGCCCCGAACGGAAGGCCACCGCAACGAACTGTAGGCCCGCCATGCGGGCGACACGATGGTGACCCGATCGGCAACGGCAGGTCACACCAACGGAGCCAGGAACGAGACATGAACGGCACAGGCACAACGGTCCAGATCATCGGCGCGGTCGTCGACGTGGAATTCCCGAGCGACGCGATCCCGAACATCCACGACGCGCTGCGCATCGACGAGGCGGATTTGACCCTCGAGGTCCAGCAGCAGCTCGGCGACGGCGTCGTCCGTACCATCGCCATGGGTGCGAGTGAAGGCCTGAAGCGCGGTATGCAGGTCACCAACACCGGCAACCCGATCTCGGTGCCGGTCGGTGAGAAGACGCTCGGCCGCATCATGGACGTGCTCGGCAATCCGATCGACAACAAGGGCCCGATCGGCGCCGAGACGGCGATGCCGATCCACCGCAAGGCGCCGACCTACGAGGAGCAGGCGGCGACCACCGAGCTCCTCGAGACCGGCATCAAGGTCATCGACCTGATCATGCCCATCGCCAAGGGCGGCAAGGTCGGCCTGTTCGGCGGCGCCGGGGTGGGCAAGACGGTGACGCTCATGGAGCTCATCCGCAACATCGCGCACGAGCACGCCGGCTATTCCGTGTTCGCGGGCGTTGGCGAGCGCACCCGCGAGGGCAACGACTTCTACGCCGAGATGACGGAATCCGGCGTCATCGACAAGGTGTCGCTGGTCTACGGCCAGATGAACGAGCCGCCGGGCAACCGCCTGCGCGTGGCGCTCACCGGGCTGACGATGGCGGAAGCATTCCGCGACGAAGGCCGCGACGTGCTCATGTTCATCGATAACATCTACCGTTACACGCTCGCCGGCACCGAGGTCTCGGCGCTGCTGGGTCGCATGCCCTCCGCCGTGGGCTACCAGCCGACCCTCGCCGAGGAAATGGGTATCCTGCAGGAGCGCATCACGTCGACCAAGACCGGCTCGATCACGTCCTTCCAGGCCGTGTACGTGCCCGCGGACGACCTCACCGACCCGTCGCCGGCCACCACGTTCGCGCACCTCGACGCGACCCTCGTGCTGTCGCGGCAGATCGCCGAGCTCGGCATCTACCCGGCCGTGGATCCGCTCGATTCGACGAGCCGCATCCTCGACCCGAACATCATCGGCCAGGAGCACTATGATTGCGCGCGCAGCGTGCAGGCCGTGCTGCAGCGTTACAAGGAGCTGCAGGACATCATCGCGATTCTCGGCATGGACGAGCTGTCGGAAGACGACAAGCTCACCGTCACCCGGGCGCGCAAGATCCAGCGCTTCCTGTCGCAGCCGTTCTTCGTCGCGGAGACGTTCACCGGCTCGCCGGGCAAGTACGTGCAGCTCGCGGAGACGATCCGCGGCTTCAGCGCCATCGTGAACGGCGAGTACGATCACCTGCCGGAGCAGGCGTTCTACATGGTCGG
>CAZBGV010000295.1:0-2758 GCA_964491485.1 uncultured Woeseiaceae bacterium
CGTCCGGCAGCGGCTCGCCCACGCCGACGGCGTGCGAGCGGATCAGGTTTTCCTGCAGGTGCACGAGCTCGGCGTCGCCGATGCGCACCTCGGCGAGCTTGCCGAAGCCGGTGTTGACGCCGTAGACGCTCTTGCCGCTCTTCACCACGTCTGCGACGAGCGCGTTCGCGGCGGCGACGCGGGCGCGCGCGTTCTCGCCCAACGTCACCGTCACCGGCTGCCGCCAGACCTGCCGCAGGTCGCCGAGCGTGAGCCGCTGCCCGTCGATCGTCAATTCCATGCCGCCGCCCCCCCGTAGGAGCCCGCCATACGGGCGACCCGAAGCTCGCAGTCGCCCGCATGGCGGGCTCCTACGACGCCGCAGCTCATTTCTGCACCATCGGCAGGTCGAGGTTGTGCTCGGCAGCGCAGGCGATCGCCTCTTCGTAGCCCGCGTCGGCGTGGCGCATGACGCCGCTCGCCGGGTCGTTCCACAGCGTGCGTGCGATGCGCACGTCCGCCGCTTCGCTGCCGTCGCAGACGATGACGAGCCCGGCGTGCTGCGCGTACCCCATGCCGACGCCGCCGCCGTGGTGGAACGACACCCAGGTCGCGCCGCTCGCCGTGTTGAGCAGCGCGTTCAGCACCGGCCAGTCCGACACCGCGTCCGAGCCGTCCTGCATCGCTTCCGTCTCGCGGTTCGGACTCGCCACCGAGCCGGAATCGAGGTGATCGCGCCCGATGACGACGGGCGCTTCAAGCTCGCCCTTGCGCACCATCTCGTTGAACGCGAGCCCGAGCCGGTCGCGCTCGCCCAGGCCCACCCAGCAGATGCGCGCCGGCAGGCCCTGGAACCTGATCCTCTCCCGCGCCTGGTCCAGCCAGCGGTGCAGGTGCGCGTCGTCGGGCAGGAGCTCCTTCACCTTCTCGTCGGTGCGGTAGATGTCTTCCGGGTTGCCGGAGAGCGCCGCCCAGCGGAACGGCCCGATGCCGCGGCAGAACAGCGGGCGCACGTACGCGGGCACGAAGCCGGGGAATGCGAACGCGTCCTTCACGCCCTGATCGTACGCGACCTGGCGGATGTTGTTGCCGTAGTCGAAGGTGGGGACGCCGGCCTTGTGGAAGGCGAGCATCGCCTCGACGTGCACCGCGATCGAACGGCTCGCCGCGGCGGCGACGCCCGCGGGATCCGTGCGCCGGCGCTCGATCCACTCCTCCACGCTCCAGCCCTGCGGCAGGTAACCGTTCGCCGGATCGTGCGCGGACGTCTGGTCCGTGACCGCATCCGGCCGCACGCCGCGGCGCAAGAGCTCAGGCAGCACGTCGGCCGCGTTGCCGAGCAGCCCGACGGACAGCGGCTTCCGCTCGGCGACCGAGCGCTCGATCATCGCGAGCGCATCGATGAGGCTGTCCGCGCGCGTATCGAGATACCCGGTCTCCAGCCTTTTTGCGATGCGGTCGGGCTGGCATTCGACGGCGAGCATCGAAGCGCCCGCCATGGTCGCCGCGAGCGGCTGCGCGCCGCCCATGCCGCCGAGCCCGGCGGTGAGTATCCAGCGGCCGGCGAGATCGCCGCCGTAATGCCGGCGGCCCATCTCGACGAACGTCTCGTGCGTGCCCTGCACGATGCCCTGGCTGCCGATGTAGATCCACGACCCCGCGGTCATCTGGCCGAACATCATGAGCCCTTTGCGATCGAGCTCGCGGAAGTGCTCCCAGTTGGCCCACGCGGGCACGAGGTTCGAGTTCGCGATCAGCACCCGCGGCGCGTCCGCGTGCGTGCGGAACACGCCGACCGGCTTGCCGGACTGCACGAGCAGCGTCTGGTCGCCCTCGAGCCGCTTCAGCGTTTCGACGATCGCGTCGAAGCAGGCCCAGTTGCGCGCGGCCTTGCCGATGCCGCCGTAGACGACGAGCTCGTCCGGGCGCTCCGCGACTTGCGGATCGAGATTGTTCATGAGCATGCGCAGCGGCGCTTCCGTGAGCCAGCTTTTCGCCGACAGCCGGGTGCCGGTCGGCGCCTGCACGCGGCGTGCAGCGGAGTCGTTCATTGCAGGGGTCCTCCGGATTCGGGTGGGGCGGTGCCGGGCGGTGCGTACACGCCCGTGAGCTCGAAGCGGCTGCCGGGATGCCACAGGCGCGCACAGCTCACGATGCGGCCGTGCGCCCAGGTGCGGCGGATGACCAGCAGGCAGGGCTCGCCTTCCGGCATCGCCAGGCTGGCGCGCACCGTGTCGTCCGGCATCGCCGCGCGCAGCACGTGCTCGGCGGCCTGCAGGGGCGAGATACCGGAAAGCCAGGCACCCGGCGTGGTCTTCGTGAAATCCTGCTCGAGGCAGTCCGGCGCGAACGACGCCAGCACGTGACGATCCTCGAGCTGGATCGGCGCGCTGCTCTCCTCGTGCACCACGAGGACGTGGAACACCGGCTCGCCCGCGCGGATCGCGAGCGCCTCGGCGACTTCCGCGCTCGAGCGTTCTTCAGCGACCCGCAGCACGCGCGCGGAGTGGCGGTGCCCGCGGCGCGCGATCTCGTCGGCGATGTTGCGCACCTCGAGCGGGTGCGATTGCGCCTTGAAATCCGCGACGAAGGTGCCGACGCCCGCCACGCGCGTGACGATGCCTTCGTCGACGAGCTCGCGCAGCGCGCGGTTCGCCGTCATGCGCGACACGCCGGCCGCATCCACCAGCTCGTTCTCGGAGGGCACGCGGTCGCGCGGCTTCAGCTCGCCGCGCGAGATCTGCGCGACGATCATGTCCTTGAGCTGCTGGTAGCGGGG
>CAZBGV010000296.1:0-2745 GCA_964491485.1 uncultured Woeseiaceae bacterium
GGCGGCGCACGGGCTCGAGGCCGCTCAGGACCTCGATGTCCGCGGCGTCGTAGCGTTTAGCCATTGTTTACCCAAAGCCCATGCGAATGCACGGGCGGATTCTAGCAGGATGCCGGCGAATTTTTCTCGGCCGTTTCCGCGCCGATGCAGGAATTTGGCAGCCGTAGGAGCCCGCCATGCGGGCGACCTGCGATGCACGATCTCCGCGGGCAGGTAGACGTTTCTGCCACCGGAGTCGCGCGCATGGCGCGCTCCCACGGGCGATCAGTCGAGGGCGATCAGCCGCGAGTGATCAGTCGAGGTCGGCGATCAGGGCCGTGCGCACGTTATCGGCGACGGGCCGCACTTCGACCGTGTAGCGCTCGTGATCGATGCCGGCCGCGAGCGGCGCACCCTGGCGCAACGCCTCGACCTGCGCCGGCTCGAGCTCGAAGCGCATGAAATGCACGGCCGAGGTCTTGTCTTCGGTCGTGCGCTCCAAATCTTCGTCCGCGATCCCCCGAATCTTCGCGAGCTCGCCGACCTGCAGCCAGACGACGTCTTCGATGCCGACCAGCTCCTGGAGCTTGCGCAAACGGACCGTCGCGTCCGGGAACTCGAGCATGAAGGTCGCCTTCCAGTTGCTGCCGTCGGGAATCAGCGGGTTGTACGCGTTCAGCTCGTCCTCGATGCCTTCCTGCTCGAAGATGCGCTCGGCGCGCAGCATCTCCTGGACCTGGTACTGCATGGTCAGCCGATCCTCGAAGTACAGCGTCGCGTTGTCACCCAGCGGCAGCCGCCGGTTCTGCTTGTGCTCCAGCACCCGGGCGCGGAACTCGTCACGCACGCGGGCGTACTCCTCGAGGCTGTACAAATTCTCTCGCGTGAGCTTCTGCATGTTCAGATTCCGTAAGCCTGGCGCAGCAGGCCCAGCGGGTGCTGCGCGTGATGCTTTTCGAGCCCCTGCGCGATCTGTTCCGCGGCCATCGGGCAGTCGCTGATGAAGTGCTGCGCATCGCTCTTCTGCACGCGGCTCACCACAGGACGCGCAATCTTCTTCGAGATCTCGTGGTACTCCTTCTTGACGGCGTAAGTGCCGTCGTGGCCGGAGCAACGCTCGATGGCCTCGACTTCCGTGTCGGGCACGAGCTCCAGCAGCTCGCGCGTCTTGAGGCCGATGTTCTGCACGCGCAGGTGGCAGGGCACCTGGTAGGCGATCTTGCCGAGCGGGCGGCTGAAGTCGGTGCGCAGCCGGCCGGCGCGATGGCGCAGCATCAGGTATTCGACCGGATCGAAGGTCGCATCGCGCACCTTCGCGACCTGCTCGTCGTCCGGGAACATGAGCGGCAGCTCCTGCTTGAACATGAGCGTGCAGGACGGGATCGGGGTCACGATATCCCAGCCGCGGTCGACCCAGGCGGCAAGCACCGGCACGTTCGTGTCCTTGTAGCGGGCCACGGTCTCGAGATCGCCGAGCTCGAGCTTCGGCATCCCGCAGCACACCTCTTTCTCCGCCAGCGCGACCGGGATGCCGTTGTGCCGGTACACGGCGACGAGGTCTTCCGCGAGCGAGGGCAGGTTGCGGTTGCCGTAGCAGGTCGTGAACAGGACGACCTTGCCGCGGGTGTCCGGCGTCGGCTCGGCGGCCTCTCCCGATTCGGCCGCGTGCGCGCGCAGCCGCTTGCGCGCCGTCCTGGAGTGGTATTCCGGCACCGGCGCGTTAGCATGCACGCCGAGCGTATTCTCGAGCAGCTTGCGGCCGGCGCGGCTCCGGTTGGCCGCGTTCACCGCCTGCACGACGACCGGGATGCCGGCGAGCTTGCCGACGGCATCCGTCGAGCTCAGGAGGCGGTCACGCCGGCTCGCGCCCTGCTCTTTGAAGCGCGCCGCCTTGGCGCGCAGCATGAGGTGCGGGAAATCGACGTTGAACGGGTGTGGCGGCACGTACGGACACTTGGTCATGTAGCACATGTCGCACAGGTAGCAGTGATCGACGACTTCCCAGTACACCTCCTTCGGGACGGAGTCGAGCTCCATCGTCTCCGATTCGTCGATTGCGTCGAACAGCGTCGGGAAGGCGTTGCACAGGTTGAAACAGCGGCGGCAGCCGTGGCAGATGTCGAAGACCCGCTCCATCTCCTGCATCAGGGCGGGCCGGTCGTAGAACGCGTCCGAGCGCCAGTCGATGGCATGGCGCGTGGGCGCCTCGAGGCTGCCCTCGCGTTGTGCATCCGGCGTGCCGGGGGTCCCGGCTTTTCTCGTTTCGGTCTCGCTCATGGAAAAAAGCGCCGCGAACCGGCGCGGCAGCCGCAAGGACTGCCGCGCCAAGCCCGCGGCGACTGGCGGGGGATTACTGATCCAGCGCGTCGAGCGCCTTCTGGAAGCGATTGGCGTGCGAGCGTTCGGCCTTCGCGAGCGTCTCGAACCAGTCGGCGATCTCGTCGAAGTTCTCCTCGCGCGCGGTCTTCGCCATGCCCGGGTACATGTCGGTGTACTCGTAGGTCTCACCGGCAATCGCGGATTTCAGGTTCAGCGCCGTGCCGCCGATGGGCAGCCCGGTCGCAGGGTCCCCGACCTCCTCCAGGTACTCGAGATGCCCGTGGGCGTGGCCCGTCTCGCCTTCCGCCGTCGAGCGGAACACGGCGGCGACGTCGTTGTAACCCTCGACGTCGGCCTTCGCCGCGAAATACAGGTAGCGGCGGTTCGCCTGGGACTCGCCCGCAAAGGCCTCCTTGAGATTGGTTTCGGTCTTGGTGCCCTTCAGTG
>CAZBGV010000297.1:0-2740 GCA_964491485.1 uncultured Woeseiaceae bacterium
ATCGGCTCGCTCGAGCCGGGCAAACGCGCGGACCTGATCCAGGTGTCCTTCGACGACGTGCACTTCATCCCGACCTACGACGTGGTCTCGCATCTCGTGTACGTCGCCCACGAGCGGGACGTCGCCACCACGATCGTCGACGGCCGCATCCTGATGCGCGACGGCGAGCTGCTCACGATCGACACCGACCGCGTCCGCCGCGAGGCCACCGCCCTCGCGGCGCGCATCGCGGCGGCGCTCCGGGAGCGCAAGCCGGCCCAGTAACGCCTCCGCGCCGGCGGCCGCGCCCGGCGCGTCCCTGCGCGCTGCCACCGGGGGAGCGGGCTGGGCCGGGGCCGGCGACCGTCGCGCATGGCAGCCCCACGCGGACGCGCTACAGTCGAAAGGAAAGGACGTGCGGCGCACGTGTCGAAAACGCGCTCCGCCGTTCGACTGATTCGCGTCATCCCCGTCGACCCGAACCGCAGGAGTACGCCATGCGCATCGAACCCTATTTGTTCTTCAACGGCCGCGCCGAGGAGGCCATCGAGTTCTATCGCAAGGCGCTCGGCGCCGAGGTGCAGACGCTGATGCGCTTCAGCGAGAGTCCCGATCCGGTGCCGGAAGGCATGATCCCGCCGGGATTCGAAAACAAGGTGATGCACTCCAGCATCACCGTCGGCGGGGCCAGCGTGATGATCTCGGACGGCGACAGCAGCGCGGCACCCGCATTCTCCGGCTTCGCGCTGGCGCTCGAAGCGGACGATGGCGAGCAGCTCCGGTCGTGGTTCGATGCCCTGAGCGAGGGCGGCCAGGTCAAGATGCCCGTCGGCAAAACGTTCTTTGCCGAGCACTTCGGCATGGTGAGCGACAAGTTCGGCGTCGACTGGATGCTGATCGTGCCGGGGGACATGCAGCAGGGCTGAGGACGCGGCGCGGCGATCCGGACGCGCGACAGACCGGCAGCCGGGCGATGCGGGCGATCGCGGTTGCCCGCGTGGCGGGCTGCTACGCCGCGGGGTCGCCGGCGATTTCGAGCTCGCGCAGGTCGCGGCGCCGGGTCTCGCGGCCGTAGAACGCGATCAGCACGAGCGATGCCACCGCGGGCAGGCCGACGAGCACCGCGGCCGTCGAGAACGCGGGCACGATGCCGACCACGTTCAGGCCCTGGGCCAGCAGCCCGCCGATCTTCGAGCATGCGGCCACCCAGCCGGTCGCCCGGCCGCGGATGCGGATCGGGAAATTCTCCGCCGTGTACGGCAGCAGGATCGAGATCACCCCGCAGGAGCCGACGACCACCGCCGTGAGCGGCACGAGCGGATTCTCCATGCCGCCCGGCGCCAGGTCGAGGACGGCCAGCCCGCCGAGCCCGGCGAGCGTGATGGCGGTCATCAGCACGAGCGTCCACTTCGTGCTCCAGCGGCTGTAGAGGAACACGCAGAGCGCGATGGTCGGGGCGGCAAGGATCGCCGAGCGCGCGATGAGCGCGCTCGCGGCGGCCACGCTCCGGCCTTCGGCGACGAGCTGGGACGGCAGCCACAGCAGCAGCCCGAAGTTCACGAGGCCCCAGCCGAGCCCGGCGAGCGTCAGCGCGGTCGCCACCCCGACGAGGTGATGCCCGGTCAGCACCGCGGGCAACGCGCGCGCGGGCGCGGGCGGCGGCGCAACGACCTGCTGCACCTGGGCGCCAAAGCGTGCGAGCACGGCGCGCGCTTCCGCCACGCGCCCGACGCGCTGCAGGAAACGCGCGGATTCCGGCAGGAGCGGGCTCAGCAGGATCAGCGCCAGCCCGGTCGGCAGGTTGAGCAGCCACATGACCCTCCAGCTGAAGGTCGGCTGGAGCAGGGCCGAGAGCCAGCTCGCCGCGAAGAATCCGCCGACGGCCCCGACACCCCCGACGAGCACGAGGCTCCAGCCGCGATGCCGCGTCGGCATGATTTCCGCGAGCAGCGCGTAAGCCACCGGCAGCATGCCGCCGGCCGCCGCGCCCATCAGGAAACACATGAAGACGTTCCACCAGAAGCTCGGCATCGTCCCGCAGATCGCCGTACCGATGAACATGACGGAGGAAAGGAGGATCGAGGCGCGCCGGCCGTAGACGTCGGCGAGCCAGCCCCAAAGGAAGGAGCCGAGAGCGGTGCCGAGGAGGGCGGAAAACGGCAGCCATGCCACCATGACGTCGTCGACCCCGTACTCGGCGCGCATGCCCGGGGTGACGAAGCCGAGGCTCGCCGGTTTCATGATGTCGATGATGAGGGCCACGGCGAGCAGCACCGCCATACCGACGTGGGCTTTCGTGAGCGGCGCATCCTCCGGGGGCGCGATCGTCTCGACGACGCCGTCGGCGCGCCGCGGCGGAATTCCCCTCGGCAGCAGCCCGTAGCCGGCGAGCCCCACGCCCGCGAGGATCGCGGCCATCCCCACGTACATGTCCGCGCCCATGGGCATGCCGGCCAGCACGAATCCCGAGTCCCGGCCCATCCAGTACATGGGCAGGTGCAGCGCGACACCGACGGTCACCAGCAGGCAGCCCAGCCAGAACGAGGGCGTGTTGCGCCCGTACTCGAGGAGTCGGATGTTCAAGTCAGGCGAACGGCGGACAGGCGCCGTCGCGCAGGCAAGCGGCTGGTTTCACGTCTGTTTCGGTGCTGAGAGGTGGACGCGAGGTCCGCCACGGAATCGGACAGTAGCACATGTTAGCGCTCACTGCCCGCGGCGGCCCGGCCGCTCGCACGCCTCCCCGACAAGGCCACCACCGCCG
>CAZBGV010000298.1:0-2697 GCA_964491485.1 uncultured Woeseiaceae bacterium
GCGGGCTCCTACGGGGCGGTGCCTGCGTGGTCGGGTGCCTGCGTTTGGTCGCCCGCATGGCGGGCTCCTGCGGGGGCGGGATTCGCGTATGATGCGCTGCGCATGCGCATACTGATCAGCCTCGGCGGGGCGTTGCTGCTGCTCCTGATCGCGTGGGCCTTCTCGAGCCATCGGCGGGCCGTGCGGCCACGTACCGTGGGGGTCGCGCTCGCGCTGCAGGTCGGCCTCGCCGTGCTCATCATGTACGTGCCGTGGGGCAAGCGGGCGCTCGACGGGGCCGTGCGCGGCGTGAGCCACGTCATCGAGTACGCGAACGCCGGCATCGCGTTCGTGTTCGGCACGAACGTCACCGAAAGCCTCGGCTTCACGATCGCCTTCAACGTGCTGCCGATCATCGTCTTCTTCGCCTCGATCATGTCGGTCCTGTACTACCTCGGGATCATGCCGTGGGTCGTTGCAGTGCTCGGCGGCGCCGTGCGCAAGCTCCTCGGCACCACGCAGGCCGAGTCGATGTCGGCCGTCTCCAACATCTTCGTCGGCCACACCGAGGCGCCGCTGGTGGTGAGGCCCTATCTCGCCCGCATGACCGAGTCGGAGCTCTTCGCCGTCATGACCGTGGGCTGCGCGACCATCGCCGGGACCGTGATGGTGGCCTACGCCGGAATGGGTGTGGACCTCGGCCACCTCATCACCGCGAGCTTCATGAGCGCCCCCGGCGGGCTGCTCATGGCAAAGATCATGATTCCCGAGACCGAGCCGCAGGACCGCCCCTTCGACCCGCACGACAGGGGTGACGAGGCGCAAGCGGTCAACATCTTCGAGGCGCTCGGCGCGGGCGCCGCCACGGGACTCACCCTCGCGCTCAACGTCGGCGCCATGCTGCTCGCGTTCGTCGCCACGATCGCGCTGGTCAACGGCATCCTGGGCCTGCTCGGGGGCTTCATCGGCTATCCGGACCTGACGCTGCAGCTGATCCTCGGCCGGCTGTTTGCGCCGGTGGCGTTCATGATCGGCGTGCCCTGGAACGAGGCCGTGCAGGCGGGCACCCTGATCGGCGAGAAATTCGTCGTCAACGAGTTCTACGCCTACGTGCACTTCGTCGACATCAAGGCATCGCTCTCCGGCGGCACCCAGGCGGTCGTGACCTTCGCCCTGTGCGGCTTCGCGAACCTCACCTCCATTGCCATCCTGCTCGGCGGGCTCGGCAGCATCGTCCCGAGCCGCCGCAGCGACATCGCCCGGCTCGGGCTCCGGGCCGTGATCGGCGGTACACTGGCCAACCTGATGAACGCGACGATCGCCGGCATCATCCTCTCTCTGTAGGAGCCCGCCATGCGGGCGACCGCGACGATGATCCCCGCAGGAGCCCGCCATGCGGGCGACCGCGATCCGTGAAATTTGACCCGGAGCTCACCCATGACCCGCGCCGTGATCCTCATGCTCGATTCCTTCGGCATCGGCGCCGCGCCCGACGCCGAGCGCTTCGGCGACGCCGGCGCCGACACGTTCGGCCACATCGCCGCTCACCGTAGAGGAGTGGGCCGGCCCCTCGCCGTGCCGAACCTCGCACGGCTCGGCCTCGTGCACGCGGCCCGGGCGAGCACCGGCAAAGTCCCCGCCGGCTGCGCACTCCCCGACGAGGTCACCGGCGCCTGGGGCTATGCCCGGGAGCTTTCCAGCGGCAAGGACACCCCGAGCGGCCACTGGGAGATGGCCGGCGTGCCCGTGCTCTTCGAATGGGGCTACTTCCGCGGCGAGACGGACACGTTCCCGCCCGAGCTGCTCGAAGCGCTGATCGAGCGCGGCGGATTACCCGGGGTGCTCGGCAACTGCCACGCCTCCGGGACCGAGATCATCAAGCAGCTCGGCGAAGAGCACATGCGCACCGGCAAGCCCATCGTCTACACGTCCGCCGACAGCGTGTTCCAGATCGCCTGCCACGAGGAGACGTTCGGGCTCCAGCGCCTGTACGACCTGTGCGACATCGCGCGCGAGCTCGTCGACCGGTACAACGTCGGGCGGGTCATCGCGCGTCCGTTCGTCGGCAGCGATCGCAGCAACTTCGTGCGCACCGGCAACCGCCGCGACCTCACCACCCCGCCGCCTTCCGACACCGTGCTCGACAAGCTCGCCGCCGCCGGCGGCGAGGTCATCGGCATCGGCAAAATCGCCGACATCTACGCGCACCGCGGCATCACGCGCAAAATCAAAGCGACCGGCAACGCGGCGCTCTTCGATGCGACGCTCGCGGCCTGGGCCGAAGCGCCCGACAACTCCATCGTCTTCACCAACTTCGTCGACTTCGACATGCTCTACGGGCACCGCCGCGACATCGAAGGCTACGCCGCCGCGCTCGAGTACTTCGACACCCGGCTTCCGGAGCTCACCTCGCGGCTCGGCGCCGGCGACCTGCTCGTGCTGTGCGCCGACCACGGCTGCGATCCCTCCTGGCCCGGCTCCGACCACACCCGCGAGCATATCCCCGTGCTGGCAACGGGCGCCTCGCTCACTCCCGGCCCCATCGGCGCGCGCGCCACCTTCGCCGACATCGGCCAGACCCTCGCTCTGTTCTTTGGCCTGCCCGCCATGGACTACGGCACGAGCTTCCTCCCCTCCTGAACCACGCATTGCGCCCGCCATGCGGCGACCGAACGAAGGCACGTACAACGAACGAAGGCACGTTAGCTGAGCATCGTT
>CAZBGV010000299.1:0-2695 GCA_964491485.1 uncultured Woeseiaceae bacterium
GCCCTTGCCCGGCTTCATCTCGATGCAGTGCACCGTGGTGCCCACCGGGATGTTCCTCAGTCGGAGCGAGTTGCCCGGCTTGATGGGCGCGTCGTCGCCGGAGACGATCGGCGCACCGGCCTCGACGTCCTTCGGCGCCAGAATGTAACGGCGCTCGCCGTCCGCATACTTCACCAGCGCGAGGTGCGCGCTGCGGTTCGGGTCATACTCGAGCCGCTCGACCACACCCGGCACGCCATCCTTGTCGCGGCGGAAATCGACCAGGCGGTAGCGCTGCTTGTGGCCGCCGCCCTGGTGACGCGCCGTGATGCGCCCGTCGTTGTTCCTGCCGCCCTTGCGGTTCTTCTTCGCCAGCAGGGAGCCCAGCGGCTTGCCCTTGTGGAGCCCGGGCGTCTTGACGGTGACCGTGAACCGGCGCCCCGCCGAGGTCGGCTTCGCTTTGTGCAGTGACATGTCCTTAGCGCTCCCTAGCGTCCGTTACTCGACCCCGAGGAAGTCGATCTGGCTGCCCGCCGCGACCGTCACGTACGCCTTCTTCCAGGCCGAACGCTGGCCGTACTGCTGCCCGTGCCGCTTCAGCTTGCCGCGGCAGTTCACGACGGTGACCTCCTCCACCGGGACCTCGAACAGGAGCTCCACCGCCTGGCGGATCTCCTGCCGGGTGGCGTCGGTCCGCACGCGAAACACGATCTGGTTGTACTTGTCGCCGAGAATCGTGCTCTTCTCCGACATGTGCGGCGCGAGCAGCACGTTCATCAGCCGTTCCTTGTGCCGGGCATCGCTCATGCCAGCCGCTCCTCGATCCGCTTCAGGGCCGGCAGCGTGATCAGCACCTTCTCGAAGCGCATGAGCACCACCGGGTCGAGCGCCGGCACGTCGCAAATCCCGACGTCCGGCAGGTTACGCGCCGAGAGGAACAGCTTCTCGTCGAAGCTCTCGGTGACGATCAGCACGCTCCCGAGCCCCAGCGCCTTCAGCCTGGCGGCGAGCTCGCGCGTCTTCGGTGCCTCGAGCTCCAGCGTCTCGGTGACGACCAGCCGGTCCTGGCGCACGAGCTCGGAGACGACCGAGCGCAGCGCGCCGCGGTACATCTTGCGGTTCACCTTCTGCGCGTGGTTGCGCGGGCGCGCCGCGAACGCACGGCCGCCGCCGACCCACAGCGGGCTGCGGATGCTGCCGGCGCGCGCCCGCCCGGTGCCCTTCTGCCGCCACGGCTTGGTACCGCCGCCGCGCACCTGGGCGCGGGTCTTCTGCGCCTTCGTGCCGGCCCGCCCGCCGGCCAGGAACGCCGTCACCACCTGGTGCACGAGGGGCTCGTTGAACTCGGCGCCGAACGCGCTGTCGGCCACCTCGACGCTCCCGGATCCCTGCAACTCGAGCTTCATCGCCTAAGCTCCCTTGCCGCCCTTCGCCCGGGCCTTCACGGCGGGCCGGATCACGACCCGCGCGCCCTGGTGCCCCGGCACGGCGCCCTTCACGAGGATCAGGTTGCGCTCGGGATCGACGCGCACCACCTCGAGGTTCTGCACCGTGCAGCGCGTATTGCCCATGTGGCCGGCCATGCGCTTGCCCGGAAACACGCGGCCGGGCGACTGGTTCTGGCCGATCGAGCCGGGGGCGCGGTGCGACAGCGAGTTGCCGTGGCTCGCGTCCTGCGAGCGGAAGTTGTGGCGCTTGATCGTGCCGGCGAAGCCCTTGCCGATGGTGGTGCCGATGACGTCCACCTTCTGGCCGGCCTCGAACACGTCCACGCGGACCTCGGCGCCCGGCTCGAGCTCGACCGCCTCGCCGTCGTCCAGCCGGAACTCGGTGACGACGTCGCCCGCCTCGACGCCGACGGCCGCGAACTGGCCGGCCAGCGGCTTCGGCAGGCGGGAAGGCTTCCTGGTGCCGGCGGTGACCTGCAGCGCCCGGTAACCGTCGCGCTCCGGGGTCTTCACCCGCAGCACCCGGTTCGGCTCGGCCTCGATCACGGTGACCGGTACCGAGTCGCCGGCGTCCGTGAAGACGCGCGTCATGCCGCACTTGCGGCCAACGAGACCCATCGTCATGTCATCAAACCTCGCACCGACTGCGATTGGCCGGCGCCTCTCATTCACTTAAACGGCCGGCGGCCGGTCGCCGACACCCCGGAAACCGGGGCGCGGGCCGGATCGCACGGCTGACTGCACCGACTGCGGTTGGCCGGCGCTCGATCATCGAGCTTCGAGCCTTGCAAGCGCTCGAGCTTCAAGCACGCGAAAGGGCCAGCGCCATCGCCTGGAACACTTGGCGTGTTCCGATGCTGCGGAGCTGACCCCACGCCGGTCGTAAGACCGGTTTTCCGGGATTTGCCGAGTACGCCCGCCCTGCGTGGCGACCTTGCACCGGCGCCGCCGGCATCCTGCCGCGGCGCCCCGATCCTGGCCGACTCCCGGCCCGGCCAGGTCGTGTCGAGCCGGGTATTATAGCGTCAGATCGGCTCGATAAAAGGGGTCGAACTGATTTTTTCGATGCCGCTGGTTGCGCCTACCCACGTTTTCCGCCGAAAAAATCGGTTCGACCCCTAATTCAGCTTGATCTGGACGTCCACGCCCGCCGGCAGCTCGAGCTTCATCAGCGCGTCGACCGTCTTGTCCGTCGGGTCGACGATGTCCATGAGGCGCTTGTGCGTGCGGATCTCGTACTGGTCGCGCGCGTCCTTGTTGACGTGCGG
>CAZBGV010000300.1:0-2634 GCA_964491485.1 uncultured Woeseiaceae bacterium
GCGGCGGAAGCCGATCCCGCGATGCAATCGCGGTTTGCCGACTTCCCGCTGGCGCCCGGCAGCATGCTGCGGCATGCCGACTACCTGGACTTCAAGGATGAAGTCGAGTCGCTCGCTCGCGAACGCGGCTATGCGGAAGGCCGGTTCGCGAAGGAACGCATCGACGTCTGGGTCGATGAGGGTGTAGCCGACATCGAGCTCGAGTTCGCCTCCGGCCCCCGCTATGCCTTCGGCGATGTGACTTTCAATACGCAAACTTTATCTGCCGACGTCCTGCACAGCTTCGTCCCCTTCGAGCCGGGACGGCCCTACGACCATGAGCTGATCGCGGAAATGCAGCGCGAGCTCGTCGCCAGCGACTATTTCGCGGCGGTGCACGTGAGGACCAGCATGGAGCCGCGCCGGGACCGGCGCGTTCCGATCCGGGTGGACGTGATGGAGGGACGGGCAGCCACCTGGTCGGTGGGCGGCGGCTATACGACCGACTACGGTCCGCGCCTGCTGCTGCTGCACGAGAACCGGCGCCGCAACGCGGCAGGCCACCAGCTGCGCGCCGAAGCGCTCCTGTCGCCGGTGCGGCAAAGCGCCGCCCTCGATTACCGCGTGCCGCACGGCCGGCCGCAAAGCGACTGGTGGAGCCTGCGAGCCACTTTCGATCGCGAGGACATCGACGCCGGCACGGGCACTTCCGGCAGGCTCGGGTTGCGGCGCAGTCGCGAGGGCGGCGACCTGACGGTCACGCGCTTCGTCGACGTCGTGCTAGAGCGGGACCGGGCCGATGGCGAAGAGCTCTCGAACGCCCTGCTGATGCCGGGAAGCTCCTGGCTCCTTATTCGCCGCGACGATCTGGTACGGCCGCGCGAGGGGTATCGCCTCGGTGTCGACCTGTCCGCCGGCGTGGGCTCGCACGTCTCGCTCCTGTCGATGACCGTGCAGGGCAAGTGGATCGGCACCCTGGCCGGCGATGCGCGCGTGCTGGTGCGCGGGCGCGCCGGCGCCTTCGTTGCCGACCGCCGAATCGAACACGTGCCGCTCTTGATGCGATTCTTCAGCGGCGGCGATTCCGGCGTGCGCGGCTACAGCTACGAATCGCTCGGTTCCCGCGACGCCGAGGGCGACCTCGTGGGCGGCGATCGGCTGCTCGAAGCCAGCGTGGAGTACGAGCGCCCCCTGCGCCACCGCTGGTCCGCGGCGGCGTTCGTGGATGCGGGCAATGCGTTCCTCGGCGGGGAAAGCATGGACCTTCACGTCGGCGCCGGCATCGGGCTGCGCTGGCTGTCGCCGCTGGGTCCGGTACGGCTCGACGTCGCCTGGCCCCTCGACGGCGAGGACCGCTCGCCCCGGCTCCACGTGAGCCTCGGCCCGGACCTGTGACGTGACGACCGGCGTCCTGCGGACAGCGTCCGTCATCCTGGTACGCACCGTCGCCGTGCTGGTCATCGCTGTGCTCGTCGCGTTGAGCCTCGTACTGACGTCGAACAGGGGGGCGCGATGGGCGGTGGATGTCCTCTGCGAGCGCGTTCCCGGGCTGTCGGTCGGGCAGGTCGAGGGCAGCCTGTTGCGCGGGCTCGTTCTCGGCGCGGTGAGTTATGCGCGCGGGGACGTCGACGTCGAGCTGCGAAAGGTGGTGCTCGAGCCGGACCTCGCGCCCGTGCTCAAGGGCCGGCTGGTGCTGGAGCGTCTCGAAATCCGGGGAGGCTCCGTGAACGTTCCGCCGGCGAACGGCCCGCCGCCGCTGCCCGGGATTCCCGAATACCTGGCCGTCCGCTCGCTGCGGATCTCACATCATTAATGGCCCGGGCTCACCGATCCTGCTCACCAGCGGGGTGGCCGCGCTCGACGGACCGCGGCTTGCGCTCGGCAGCCTGAAGCTGCGCGCCGGCGCCGTCGCGATCGCCGGACGCGGCGAGCTCACGATCACGTCGGACGCAGTGCGCGGCTCGCTCGACGCACTCGCCGGCCGGTGGAACGCCGGACCGGGTGAGCCGGACGGGTCGGTGCCGCGGCTCACGCTCTCGACCGACGTCGTGCTGGCGGCGGCGGACCCGTGGTACGCCGCCATCCGGTGGAAGCGGCTGGCATGGCGGGGTTCACCGATGGGCGAGCTGCACAGCCGCCGCGGCCGGCTCGTCGTCGTGCCCGGCGCCGTACCGACCGACGTGAAGCTCGAGGCCGAGCTCGAATCCGAGGCGCTCCCGGAGATCGAATCAGTGACCGCCCACGCGCGCCTGGGCGGCGGTGCGCTCGACGTCAGCGCGGCAGCCGGGACGCTCGGCGGCCGCATGACGGCCAGCGGGAACCTGACCTTCGCGGGTCGAAAGGGCCGCTTCCGCATCGCGGCACACGGCCTCGATCCTTCCCGGCTCGACCCGCGCCTCGCCGGGCGCGTCGACGGCCATGTCGAGGTGACGGTCGGCGGAAAGCCGTCGCCCGGGGTGCTCGCCGCGGGCGAGCTGCACGGCAAGCTCCGCGGCCGCCCCTTGCAGGCGCGATTTCGCGGCAGCTGGTCCGATCGCCTGCTCGAGCTCGAGCGCGGCAGGATCCGTCTCGACGGCGGCAGCCTGGAGCTCGCCGGGACACTCACGCCCAGGTCGACGAGCCTGGAATTCGCGGCCAACGTGCCCCGCATCGAAT
>CAZBGV010000301.1:0-2634 GCA_964491485.1 uncultured Woeseiaceae bacterium
AGGTGAAGATCGGCGCCGTGCCGCCGCGCACCACCTCGACGCGCTCGATCGCCTCCGAAGGCCGGATGAACTGGTCCGGGTTGTAGAACGACAGCTCGAACACGGGGTAGACCGGGAGGCCGTCCTCGACGAGCCCGACATAGCGGTAGCCGCCGTCCTGCACGATCCCGCGGGCGAACACGTTGCCGTGTGTCGTGCCCGCGGTCGACTCGACCCAGAAGCCGGGCACCGCCGAGATCAGGTCCGCGGTGCTCGACGGCGCGCGCCGCGCGATGTTGCCGCGGTCGTAGGTGGAGATGGCGACGCTCGAATCGAACTTGGTGCGCAGCCGGGAGGCCGTGCCGGTCACCACGATCTCCTCCATGCCGAACGCCTGCGCGGGCCGGTCGTCGCCGCGCACGAGCGCGCTGCCGTCGGCGGCCGCGCGGGCGGCGGCCGGCACCGGCGTGGGGAAGCGCGCCGGGTCCGGGGCCGCCTGGATGGCCACTGAATTGTCGTTCAGGAACACGTAGCGCAGCCCGGTTCCGGCCAGCATCGCTTCGAGCGCCTCGCGGCGCGTGTAACGGCCGGCGAGCGGCGGCGCTTCGAGCCCGCGGGTGGCGCCCGAGAAGAAGACGATCTGGATATCGATCTGGGTAGCGAGGGCCTGCAGCGCCGCGGCGAGCGGCTGGCCGGGGATCGAGACGTCGAAGGCTTCGTCCGCGGCCTCGGCCTGCAGCGCGCAGGCGAGGAGCGCACACACGAGGAGCGGGCGGCAGCCGCGGGTCATGGGGCGGCGGCCACGGCCCGTTCGGCTGCCGGCGCGGAGAGAGCGACCGTGCAGGCGTGCCGCCGGGAATCAGCGGCCGCGGTGGATCCGGATCGCATCCGCTCCGTAGTCGACCTCGACGTCGGGATCGAGCTCCAGGAACGCGACCAGCGCGCTGACGTCGTTGGCGAAGAACACGGAGGTGATTTCCCTGTCGGCAAGCCCCGGATCCTGCACGATGAGCGGACGCCGATTATAACGATTGAACTCGGCGACCACGTCCTTCAGGGGCACGGCGTCGAAGACGAGGCGCCGTTCGGTCCACGCAAGCGCACGCTCGAGATCGATGCGGTCGTTGCGCCGGATCGTGCCGTCCCCGGAAGCGATCGCGCCCTCCCCGGCGTGCACGAGCACCTGCGCCTCCGGATGTCCCGGCGGGGTGGCGCGCACGACGCCTTCCAGGACCGCGAGCCGCACGGAATCCCGTTTTCGGTACACGGAGAAGCGCGTGCCGAGCACGCTGAGCCGGACCGCCCCGGTCTCGACCACGAACGGGCGTCGCGGATCTCTGGCGACGTCGAACATGGCCTCGCCGGACACGAGCTCGACGTGCCGCACGTCCGAGCCGAAGCGCACCGCGACCTCGGACAGGGTGTTCAGCGTGACGATCGAGCCGTCGCCCAGCGCGAGCGAGCGCTGCTCGCCGTAGTCGGTGCGATGCACCACCGGCCCGGGGTCGCCGGAAGGCCCGGGCACCAGCCAGAGCGCCGCGGCGGCGGCGCATCCGGCGGCCACGGCAGCCGCCAGCCAGCCCGCGCCGCGGCGCCGCCGGCGTGGCGGTGCGGCGGCGGTTTCGCCGCCGACGGCGAGGGGCACGCTGCCCGCCGCTTCGCCCGCGAGGCGCACGGCGTGGTCGAGCTCGATCGGCAGCTCGGCGAGGTCCCGTTCCAGCATGGCAATCGCGAGGAAGGCTTCGATGTGCTGCGGCGAAGCCTTGAGCCAGCGCACGAACTCCCGCTGCCGGCGGCGGCTGCGCGGGCCGTCGCTGAGCTCGCAGAACCAGGCCGCGGCCTGCTCGGAAACGGGAAGTGACAGCGCGGTGATTTCTTCGTGCATGCTCGTAAGGCCGTCAGCTCGCGGACAAGCGGTCGCGCAGGCGCGCATAGGCCTTGACGATGTAGCGCTTGACCATCCGTTCGGAGACGCCGAGATGCCCGGCGATCTCCCCGTAACTCAGCCCGTGACGCGTCTTCAGCACGACCGCCGAGCGATAGTGCGCCGGCAGTCCGGCCAGCGCGCGCTCGACCCGCTCCCTGCGTCTCGCCCGGTCGTAGCATTCGGCGGCGTCGTCCGCATGCACGGCAATGTCCAGCTCCTCCGGCGGGCGCGTCTCGTACGTTTTCTGGCCCGCACGCCAGTCGGCAATGACGTGCGCCGCCACCCGCAGGAGGTAGGCCCGCGGGTGCTCCACGACGCGCTCCTCCGGGATGCGCAGCAGCCGCAGGTAGACTTCCTGCGACACGTCCTGGGCGTCCGTCTCCTGCAGGTTCGCGCGCAGGAACGCGAGCAGCCGGAGGTGGTACTCGCGGTACCAGCGCGCGACGTTCGCCCCCTTGCCGGGCAGCGATTGTCCCTTCGCGCCTCCCTTCCCCCGCACGGCGTCGACTCCCGCCAGATCACCACGGGCGGTCACTGATACCAGAAAATCGCCCCGGGCAACAGGGACGGTGCCCGCTGCACCGCTGCAGCGTCGTCCCGAAAAGGGCCGGCGGGCGGCCCCCGGCAGCCCGCCGGCCCCCCGGCAGCACACGTAACCCAAGCAGAGCGCGAAGCTCCGCGGCAGGATGAAGCGGCCGTTCGGGGCCCGCACGGGCCGGGGGGCGCTT
>CAZBGV010000302.1:0-2618 GCA_964491485.1 uncultured Woeseiaceae bacterium
CGCATGGCGGGCCATCGTGATCGCCCGCATGGCGGGCTCCTACGCGCTCACGTCGGCTTTGAAGGCGCTGATCGCCTGCAGGCGCTTGCGCTTCAGCGCCTCGCCGATCTGCGCGCCCTCCAGCCCCTCGCGCGCGAGCTCCCGGCCCGATACGCGCGCCGCGGCGCGGAACGCGCCGCGCAGGAATTCCGCCTGCGGATAGGGTTGCTCCTCGAAGCCCGTGCGCCCGCGCGAATCCGCCTCGCAGGCCAGCAGGAACTTGTCCAGCCGCTCCGGCCGCCGGAACGCGTCGATCCGCTCCAGCACCTTGAGCAGCGTCGATGCACGGAGCTCCAGTGCCTTGTGCGCATGGCCGTGGAGCTCGGCGACGACGAGCGCGAGCTCGCGGCACGCGGTCGGCAGCGGCAGCCGCTCCGCCATGGCGGCGATCAGCCGCACGCTGCGCTTTTCGTGCCCCGGATGGCTCGGCAGCTTCGCCTTCGGCGTGGTGGCCTTGCCGAGGTCGTGCGTGAGCGCCGCGAAGCGCACGTCGACTTCCGCGGAGAGCGCGCTCGCCTGGTCGAGCACCATCATCGTGTGCACGCCGCAATCTATCTCGGGATGCCATTGTGGCGGCTGCGGCACGCCGAACAGCGCATCGATCTCGGGAAACACGACCGCGAGCGCGCCGCAGTCGCGCAGCACCTCGAAAAACACCCGGGGCGCCGGCCCGGCGAGGGCGGCCTCCGTTTCCTTCCACACGCGGTGCGGCACGAGCTCGTCGACTTCGCCGTCCTCGACCATGCCGGCCATGAGCTCGCGTGTCTCGTCGGCGACCCGGAAGCCGAGCGGCGCGAAGCGTGCCGCGAACTTCGCGACGCGCAGGACCCGCACCGGGTCCTCGGCGAACGCCTCGGAAACGTGCCGCAGCAGCTTCTTTTCGAGGTCCGCGCGTCCCCCGAACGGATCGACGAGCCGGCCCTCCGCGTCGCGCGCCATCGCATTGATGGTGAGGTCGCGGCGCGCGAGATCCTCCTCGATCGTCACGTCCGGCGAGGCGCGGAATTCGAAACCGTGGTAGCCCGGCCCGGTTTTCCTTTCGGTGCGCGCGAGAGCGTATTCCTCGCCGGTCTCCGGATGAATGAACACCGGGAAATCCTTGCCGACCTGCCGGAAACCCAGCGCTTTCATTTCCGCGGGCGTCGCGCCGACCACGCACCAGTCGCGCTCGGCAACCTCGAGTCCCAGGAGCTCGTCGCGGACGGCGCCGCCGACCAGATACACGTCCATCGCGCGATTCTATCCCGAACGCCCGCCGCGCAACCGTGAGCGATGCCGCTGTCGCACGCGGCATTTCTGCGCCGCAGGCACCCTGCGCGCGGGCGCCGCGGCACCTCCGAGCCGCGTCCGTCGCCGGCGCCTGCGGGCGCCCGACACGCGCGAGCTCGCGAGCCCGGAGCGAACGCCGGCAGGCCGTAGCACGCCCGGGCGGAATGTGGCAGGCTGCCGGGCGTGAGTGGCTACAGGCAGGAAGCAGCCGGCCGGGTACGCACGACGGACGCGGTGCGGCGCCCTCGCGCGCGCACCGGGCGCGTGCTCGGCGTGCTGGGCATGCTCGCACTCGTCGCCGTGTTCCCGCTGGGCGGCTGCTATTACATGCAGGCGATCAACGGGCACACGGAGCTCATGCGCCACCGGCGCCCGATGACCGAAGTGCTGGCGGATCCCGCGGCTCCCGAGACGCTGAAAGAGCGGCTGCGCCTCGTGCAGGCGGCGCGCAGCTTCTCCGTGGACGAGCTCGGCCTGCCCGACAACGACAGCTACCGCAGCTACGCGGACCTCGGCCGCGACTACGTCGTCTGGAACGTGTTCGCGGCGCCGGAATTCTCGCTCGCACCTAAAAAATGGTGCTACCTGGTCGCGGGCTGCGTCGCCTATCGCGGCTACTTCCACAAGGAGGACGCGCTCGAGGAAGCGCGCGCGCTCGAGGATGAGGGTTACGACGTCGCCATGGGCGGGGTGTCCGCGTATTCCACGCTCGGCAAGTTCGCGGACCCGGTGCTCAACACGATGATGCGCTGGAGCGACGCCGACCTGGTCGCGACCCTGTTCCACGAGCTCGCCCACCAGAAGCTCTATATCAAGGACGACACGCAGTTCAACGAGTCATTTGCAACCGCGGTGTCCGCCATCGGCATGGAGCGCTGGTTCGCCGCCCGCGGCGCGTCGCAGAAGCTCGATGGCTATCGCGGCGAGCGCGAGCTGCGCCGTGAGCTGCTCGAGCTCGTCGACGCCACCAAGGCGAAGCTTGCGGCCCTGTACGCGTCGGACCGTCCGGTCGACGAGAAACGCGAGAGCAAGCGCGCGCTGCTCGACGCCTTGTCGGCCGATGCCGACGAGCTGTTCGCCGCGCACGGCATCGACGCGAGCCCGCTGCGGGCCCCGCTCAACAACGCACGGCTCGTCTCGCTCGGTCTGTACGAAGGGTGGGCGGCCGGATTTCGCGCCGTGTACGAGGAATGCGCGCAGCAGCTCGACTGCTTCTACGCGCGAGCGCGCGACCTGGCGTCGCTGCCGGCCAACGAGCGCAGCGCGCGCCTGAGCCTGCTCTCGGTCGTGCCCGAAGGGCAGCGGCTCGC
>CAZBGV010000303.1:0-2572 GCA_964491485.1 uncultured Woeseiaceae bacterium
GAGCTCGTGCCGATGCCGCCCTTCCACGCGAATGCCTGGGTGCCGGTACCCGCTCCGACGCTGCCCTCCTCGACCGGCCCGCCGGCTGCGTTCTCGAGGGCCGCGACCACTTGCTCGCGTCCGATGGCGTCCGCCCACAGGTCGTTCACGCGCCCGTCGTTCGTCTCGCCGACCACCGGGTTGATCGTGTGATCGCCCATGCCGGGCTGCTCGTAAAGCCAGTCCTTCAATGCTTCGGCGGCAGTCCATACGCACAGCGTGCAGGTGAGCAGGATCGGCGTCTCGAGCTCGCCGAGCTCCTCGATCTGTGTCACGCCGGTCAGCTTGCCGTAGCCGTTGCCGACGTGCACTGCCGCGGGCACCGGGTGCGTGTACAGGCTGCCGTCCGCGGGAATGATGGCCGTGACGCCGGTGCGCACGGCATCCCCCTCGACGACCGTCGTATGCCCGACCCGCACGCCCGCGACGTCCGTGATCGCGTTCAGCGGCCCGGTCGGGAAGATGCCGACCGCGAGGCCGAGGTCACGCGCCCGCGGCCGGCTCTCCGCCGCGTCCGCCGATGCCGCCCAGGCGCAAAGACACAGCGATGCGCATCCGAGGACGATCCGGTTCACGTTCCTGCTCCGCTCATGCCCCGGGGACCGGTCGCGCCGTGTCCAGCTGCTTCGCGTACGCGAACAACCCCGCCGATCCGCCGGTATGGATGAAGACGATGTTACGGGCATCGCCGAACGCACCCTTGCGGACGAGATCGAGCAACCCCGCGAGCCCCTTGCCCGTGTACACCGGATCGAACAGCAGGCCCTCGAGGCGCGCGAGCGTGAGCACGGCATCGTTCATCGCCTCGGTCGGCACGCCGTAACCGGCGCCGACGTAGTCGCAATTTGCGACCACGTCTTCGCGGCGCACGACGCCCGGCGCGCCGATGAGCTCCGCCGTGCGCTCTGCCAGGTCGAAGACCCGTTGCTCCTGGATCGCCTGCGGCGCATTGACGCCGATGCCAAGCACCGGAATGTGCGCGTGCGCCGCCGCCAGGCCCGCGAGCAGGCCCGCCTGCGTGCCGGCGCTGCCGGTGGCGTGCACCACGTGATCGATGACGAGGCGCTGTTCGTTCGCCTGCGCGATGAGCTCGAGGGCGCAGCCGACGTAACCGAGGGCACCGACGGGATTGGAGCCGCCGCCCGGAATCACGTACGGTTTCTCGCCGCGCCGCGCCAGCTCGTCGGCGACCTCCGCCATCGCGGCATCCATGTCCGCACCGGCGTCCACTTCGCGCAGGCCGGCGCCGTGGAGCCGATCGAGGAGGACGTTGCCGGAGCCCGCGTACGCGTCGTCGGGATCGCGCACGCGCCGCTCGAGCACGAGCTCGCATTTGAGGCCCAGCCGGGCGGCGGCCGCGGCGGCCTGGCGCGCGTGGTTCGACTGCACCGCGCCCTGCGTGATCACGGCGGTCGCACCCTGCGCGAGCGCCTCGCCCATCAGGAACTCGAGCTTGCGCGTCTTGTTGCCGCCGGTCGCGAGGCCCGTGCAATCGTCACGTTTGACCCAGATGTTCGGCCCGCCGAGGTGCTTCGTCAGGCGCGGCAGGTGCTCCAGCGGGGTCGGCAGGTGCGCGAGGGATACGCGCGGGAATCTCGACAACAACATGCAAACTCTCCTTGGGCTCGCGACTCAGGCTGCGGGCAGCGGCGCCGCGCCCGTGGCGAGCTCGACGGTGCGGCGCGCCAGCACTTCGCTGGACGACACGATCGGAACGGGCGCATCGCCGGTCCGGAGCACCAGCGGAATCTCCGTGCAGCCGGCGATGACGGCCCCGGCGCCCTGCGCGGCGAGACCGCGCGCGAGCGCGGCCATGCCGTCGCGCAGCCCGCTCCCGCTCTCGCCGGCCTTGATCCTGTGAATCAGCGTCATCAGCTGCTCGACCTGCGGCGCGCCCGGCACGAGCGGCTCGCAGCCGGCCGCCGCGAGCGCCCGCTGGAAAATGCCGGCCTCGAGCAACCCGTCGGTGGCCAGCAGGCCGATGCGGCGCGCGGAGGGTGCCACGCGGCGCACCTCGGCCACGGACTCGTCGATGATGCTGACGAGCGGAATGCGGACGGCCGCGCGGATGGCCTCGGCGAACGCATGCGCCGAGTTGCAGGGCATGACGAGAAAATCCGCACCCGCTGCTTCGAGCCGCCGCGCCATGTCGGCCAGCACGCGCGCCACTTCCGGGCTGCCCGTGCGGATCGCCTGCTGGCGGTTCGGCACCTGCGGGTTGTGGTCGACCAGCATGCGCACGTGTTGCTGGTCCTGCTCCGCGCGCGTCAGCGCCACGACCTGCGCCATGAAATCGATGGTGGCGGCCGGCCCCATGCCGCCGAGCACGCCCGCGGTCAGCCGCTCTGCCGTCATGCGATCGCGCCTCAGTCGGCGACGCCGAGCCGCTTGTGCATGATCGGGCTCGTCGTCGTGTACTGGACGTGCACCTTCTTGTCGGGTTCGAGGCGCTGCTTGATTGCGAATGCGGCCAGCGCTGCTTCGTGGAAGCCGCAGAGGATGAGCTTTTTCTTGCCCGGATACTGGTTGATGT
>CAZBGV010000304.1:0-2563 GCA_964491485.1 uncultured Woeseiaceae bacterium
CCTCGTTGATGCGCCGGTACGGGTACACGCCGCCGGTGTACGGATAGCTGCCCGGGAGGTTCTCCTTCATGAGGAACGCGAGGAGCTCGCCCCAGTCGCGGTACTTCGGCGGCGCGATCTTCGGGATCTTCTGCCTGGCGAGGCTCTCGCGGTAGTTCGAGCCGGTGATCTCGCGGCCGCGTACGGTGTAGCTGTATTCCTCCGCGCGCACCGCCTCGAGCCGCGCCGGCCAGCTGCGGAGCAGGTCGAGAGCCTCGGGCGAGAGCGCCTGGAATGCTTCCTGGTATTGCCGGCGCAGCGCGGCGAGGGATGCGTCGACTCCCTGGGCGGAGAGCGCCTCGCCGGCATAGGGCTCGAGCTCCGCCGGGAGCGCGGGGTCTTCCAGCGCTTGCAAGGCATTGTAGAAATGCTGCAGCCGCCTCGCCGCATCCGCCTGCGCGGCGATGCTCGCGTTGATCGCCCGCCCCTGCTCGCTGATCTCCGCGAGATAGCGGATGCGATTGCCCGGGATCATCGCCATCACGCGCGGCTCCTTCTGCGTGACGTCGATGTCGGGTGTCCAGCGCTCGCGGTCGAGGTCGAGCTTGTCGGCCAGGCGCCGGCACAGCTCGTGGAACATCCAGCTCACACCCGGATCGTTGAACTGGCTCGCGATCGTCGGGTAGACCGGCACGTCCTCATCGGGCGTCCGGAACGCGACGTGATTGCGCTTCCACTGCTTGCGCACGTCGCGCAGTGCATCCTCGGCGCCGCGCTTGTCGTACTTGTTGAGCACGATGATGTCGGCGAAATCCAGCATCTCGATCTTCTCGAGCTGGCTCGGCGCGCCGTAATCGCTGGTCATCACGTATACGGAGAAATCGACGAGATCCACGATCTCGCTGTCGCTCTGCCCGATGCCGGCCGTCTCGACCAGGATCAGGTCGAAGCCCTGCGCCTTCAGCAGCAGGATGTGATCGGCGAGCATCCTGCTCGTGGCGAGGTGCTGGCGGCGCGTCGCGAACGAGCGCATGAACACGCGCTCCGAGCGCAGCGAGTTCATGCGGATGCGGTCGCCGAGCAGCGCGCCGCCGGTGCGCCGGCGGGTGGGGTCGACCGCGAGCACGGCGATGCGCATCTCGGGGAAACACGCGAGGAAACGGTTCAGGAGCTCGTCCGTCACGCTGCTCTTGCCGGCACCGCCGGTGCCGGTGATGCCGATGACGGGCACGCGCTTCGCCTGCATGCGCCAGGACTTGCGCAGGCGCGAAAGCTCGGCTTCCTCCAGCGCGCCGTCCTCGATCACGGACATCACGGCCGCGACATCGAGCGCTCGATCGTGCGAACGGTCGGTAAGCGGGGCACGCTCCTCGCGGGCGCGCTCGGTGCGCGCGACGAGGTCGTCGATCATCGCGTCGAGGCCCATCTCCATGCCGTCGTGCGGGTGGTAGATGCGTTCGACGCCGTACTCCATGAGCGCCTCGATCTCCGCGGGCGTGATCGTGCCGCCGCCGCCGCCGAACACGCGGATGTGATCCGCACCCGCGTCATGCAGCCGGTCGATCATGTAGCGGAAGAACTCGTTGTGCCCGCCCTGGTAGGAGCTCACGGCGATGCCGTCCGCATCCTCCTGGATCGCGGCGCGCACGATCTCGTCGACGCTGCGGTTGTGGCCAAGGTGGATCACCTCCGCCCCGCGGGCCTGGATGAGGCGGCGCATGATGTTGATGGCGGCGTCGTGGCCGTCGAACAGCGACGCCGCGGTCACGAAACGCAACGGCGTGCGCTTCGTTCGTCCGGAGACGACCGGCAGGTCTCTGGCGGCGGTGCTCATCGGAGGGTCCTCCGGCGGATAGCCTCGCCGCGGCGCGGCGAAGCCGGGGCAGCGCGCATGCCCCGCGTTGCACGGATTTTAATCGCGATTAAAATAATGCAGCGCCGCGCCGAAGGCAAGAGGTCAGACCCGGGCACCGACATGGCCACCACCGCCCTCGCATCACGCTTCGAGCTGAAGCGCCACCGCGTGCTGAAAGCCGCGGCGGCCTGCTTCAACGCCAAGGGCTACAGCGGCACCTCGCTCAAGGACGTCGCCGATCACCTCGGGCTCACCGACGCCGCTCTCTACTACTACGTGCGCAACAAGGAAGAGCTGGTCTACCAGTGTTACCTGCGCGCGGCCGAGCTCGGCCGCGAAGCGATGGAGCGCGCGGCCGCCGAAGGCGCGAACGGATTCGAGCAGGCGTTCCTCTACCTGCGGCATCACGTGGAGCTGATGGTCGGGGAGCACGGCCCGGTCGCGATCATGAGCGAGATCCCCGCGCTCGAGGAAGCGCACCGCGCCGAGATACTGGACGTCTCGCGCCGTCACGGCGGCGCGTTCGAGGCGATCCTGCGCCGCGGGATCGAGGACGGCAGCATCGCCGATTGCGACGTGCGCATGACCGGCAACGCGATCATGGGCGCGCTCAACTGGATTCCGAAATGGTTCCACGGCGACAGCGCCACCGCGGCCAAGCTGATCGAGGAGTTCCCGAAGATCCTGACCGCCGGCCTGCGCCCCGCCGGAAAGCCATCGCCCTCCCCG
>CAZBGV010000305.1:0-2538 GCA_964491485.1 uncultured Woeseiaceae bacterium
CGCGGGGGCGATCTTCCACGCCAGCATGAGCAGCGGGAAGTTCCACGGGATCACCTGGCCGGCGACCCCGAGCGGTGCGGGCCTGCGGCCCGGGAAGGCGTACTCCAGCTTGTCCGCCCAGCCCGCGTAATAAAAGAAGTGTGCCGCGGCGAGCGGGATGTCGATGTCACGCGACTCGCGGATCGGCTTGCCGCCGTCCAGCGACTCGATCACGGCGAGCTCGCGCGAGCGTTCCTGGAGGATGCGCGCGAGCCGGTAGACGTACTTGCCCCGCTCGAGCGGCCTCAGCTTCGACCAGGCGCCTTCGTAAGCGGCGCGCGCCGCGCGCACCGCGCGGTCGACGTCCGCCTCCGTCGCGAGCGCGACCTGCGAGATTTCCTCCTCCGTCGCCGGGTTGATCGTCGGGAAGTAGCGGCCTTCCGCGGGCTCGACGAAGTCGCCGCCGATGAAGAGCCCGTAGCGCGGCTCGATCCGGACGTGGTCCGTGCCCTCGGGCGCCGGCGAGTAGGTCCACCCGCCGTCGAAGGCGAGCGGGCCGGCCCCCGCGGGCTTGTCCATCGCTTTCACCATCCCGTCACCTCATCCAGCGCGGCCCGTTGAATGGCCCGGAACCCGTATTCACCTCTCCCGCCCTCAGTCCTTCGAGAAATAATCGGCGGACTGGTAGCGCCCGGTGAGCTGCTTCTCGATCTGCATCAGCACGTCGTTCGCGAGCGAGCTCGCCCCGAAGCGGAACCAATCGGGCGTCATCCAGGCATTGCCGAGCGTTTCCTTCAGCATCACGAGGTAATGCACCGCGAGCTTCGCGTTCGAGATGCCGCCCGCGGGCTTCATCCCGACCATCCGGCCGGTCTCGCGGTGATAGTCGCGGATCGCCTGCAGCATGACCAGCGTGACCGGCAGGGTGGCCGCCGGCTGCACCTTGCCCGTCGAGGTCTTGATGAAATCCGCCCCGGCGTGCATCGCGAGCACGCTGGCGCGCCGCACCCGGTCCAGCGTGCCGAGCTCGCCGGTCTCCAGGATCACCTTGAGGTGCGCGCCCTGGGCCGCGTCCTTGATCGCCGCGATCTCGTCGAACACGTAAGCATAGTCGCCCGCCAGGAACGCGCCGCGCGAGATCACCATGTCGATCTCGTCCGCGCCGTCGGCGACGGCGAGCCTCGTCTCCTCGATCTTGATGCGCCGCGGCGCCATGCCGCTCGGGAACGCCGTGGCGACCGAGGCCACCTTGATGCCGGAACCGTCGAGCGCCTGCTTCGCCACCGCGACCAGGGTCGGGTAGACGCACACGGCAGCGACGTGCGGCAGGCCGGGACGCGCGTCGTGCAGGTGCATCGCCTTCCGGCAGAGCTGGCGAACCTTGCCCGGGGTGTCCTGGCCCTCGAGCGTGGTGAGGTCGATCATCGAGAGCACCATCTTCAGGGCTTCGACCTTCGACTCCTTCTTGATGCTGCGGCTCTGGAACCGGGCGACGCGCTCCTGCACGCCGACCTCGTCCACACGGGTCACGGCGTCGAGATCCGGCAGCCGGCTGCGGGCGGCGAGCGGCACGGCGGAGAGGCTCATCGGACGGGCCCGGCCGCGCGCACCGCCTCGAGCGCCACGGCGATCATGTCGCCGAAGGAGGTCTGCCGCTCCCCGGCCGTGAGCGCCTCGCCGGAGCCGATGACGTCGCTCACGGTGCAGATCGCGAGCGCCTCGGCGCCGTGCTCGGCGGCGATCGGGTAGATGCCGGCGGCCTCCATCTCGATGCCGAGGACGCCGTATTTCGCCATGGTCGCGAACATCGCGGTATCGGGCGTATAGAAAAGGTCAGCCGAGAAGACGTTGCCGACGTGGTGGCGCACGCCGCGCGCCTCGGCCGCCTGCACGGCGTGCAGCACCAGCCGGAAGGTGGCGAGCGCCGCGAGGTCGTAGCCGCCGAAGCGCATGCGGTTGACGCCGGAGTCGGTCGAGGCGCCCATCGCGATCACGATGTCCCGGAGGCGCACGTCCGGGTGGCTGGTTCCGCAGCTCCCCACCCGCACGAGCCGGCGCACGCCGTAGTCGCGCAGCAGCTCGGTGCAGTAGATCGACGCCGACGGGATGCCCATGCCGTGCGCCATCACCGACACCGGCATGCCCTCGTACTCCCCGGTATAGCCCCACATGTTGCGCACGTCGGTGACCCGGCGGGCGCCCGAGAGCCAGTTTTCCGCGATGAACTGGGCCCGCAGGGGGTCGCCCGGCATCAGCACCGTCTCGGCGAAATCGCCGGGCGCCGCGTTCATGTGCTTGGTGGCCATGGCCGCCCGATCTTACCACCCGCCGCCCCGGAACCCCCACGTACCCCCTGCCCGCCCCCCCGTGCGCTGAACTGAACGAAGGCACCCGTAGGAGCCCGCCACGCGGGCGACCGAACGCAGCCACGTAAAACGAACGAAGGCACCCGTAGGAGCCCGCCATGCGGGCGATCGAACGCAGGCACGTAAAACGAACGAAGGCACCCGTAGGAGATTCTATGGCTTCGCTCAATAGGCGGTGGCCTGCTTTGTGAAG
>CAZBGV010000306.1:0-2536 GCA_964491485.1 uncultured Woeseiaceae bacterium
GGTCGCGCGGCGCGTGCTCCCGGCGCTCGAGCAGGAACGCGAGGAGCTGGATGGTCTTGCCGAGCCCCATGTCGTCGGCGAGGCACGCGCCGAGGCCGAGCTCCGCCATCGCCGACAGCCACGCGAAGCCGCGCGACTGGTAAGGGCGCAGTTCCCCGTGCAGCGACTCGGGCGTTCGCCGGTCCGTGCGGGCCGGGTTACGCAACCGCTCCACCACGCCGGCGAAGCTGCCGCGTGCCGCTACGGCGACGTGCACGCCGTCCTCCGTCGTCTCGCCGGAAAGCGCGGCGGCGAGCGCGTCGGCGGCACGCAGCCTGCCCTCGCCGCCCGCCAGGCGCTCGCGAACGCGCGCGAGCTCGCGCGGATCCACGACGATCCATTGGCCGCGATGGCGCACGAGCGGCGCCTTGGCCCGCGCGAGCGCCTCGAGCTCGCGTTTCGACAATGCGTGCTCCCCAAGCGCCGCCTGCCAGTCGAAGGACAGCATGTCGTCGAGACCGAAGCCGGCGGCACCCGCCACCGCGCCGGCGGTTTTCGTCGTCGCGCCGACCTTCATTCGCAGGCGCAGGCGCCGCTGCCCCGCGGCCGTGAGCTCGGCGGGCAGGATCACGCCGAAGCCCGCCTCGCCGAGAGCCGGCGCGCCTTCGTTCAGGAAGGCCCAGGCCGCGGCCGGCTCGAGCTCGAGCCGCTCCGGCCTCGCTTCGCCGAGGCTGTCGCCGAGCGGCGGAAAGAGCCGCGCTGCGCGGCCCAGCGCTTCGAGCAACGATTCCTGAGGATCGCGAAACGCGCGGTCGAGCCTCGCGAGGGTTCTCCCTTTCGCGCGCCACACGTCTACGGCGTCGACGAGCAGGCTCGGATCGTCGGGCGATTGCAGCAGGAAGCGCAGCACGAAGTCGTCGCCGTCCGCGGGCAATTCCAGGCGGAAGCACGCGCGCAGTCGATCGCGTGCGCCGAGCAGCGGCCGGCTCCACGCGTCGAGGTCGTCGATCAGCGTGCGTTCGGCGAAGCCCTGCGGCTCGAAGGTATCGTCGGGACCTTCCAGCGCGGCGAGCCAGCGGTCCTCCCACGGCGTGTGCTCGTCGTCGGCCGCGGCGCTTGCCTTTCGCTTCCGCGCGGTCGCGTGCGGCGGGATAGCCGCCGCCCGCGCGCCTCTCGCCGCGCGGACGAGCGCATCGACGGCGGCATCGAGGAACGCGCGCAGCAGCGCCTCGGGTGCCCACACCGAGCGCGCGCGTCCGGCGGGCGCCGGCACCGCGTGCGCGCCGGGCGGCATGCTGCGTGCGATGTCGCTGACCCGGCCGGCGTCTTCGGAACCCTGCAGGGCGGCCGCCCAGCGGGCACGGATCCTGCCGTTCGTGCGGACGACGGTCGGTACGATGCGCTCGCGGCTCGTGAGGTCGAGCGCGAGCTTGCTCGCCAGGGTCCAGGACGCGACGGAGGCCGGCAGCGCCGCGACCTCGGCCGCGGGAACGACCGCGAGCTCTGCGAGCGTATCGATCAGCGGCAGCGCGCGGCCCTCGATGTGCCCGCGCCTGCCCGGGGCGACCACGTTCGCCAGCGCCGGTGCGCCGAGCTCGATCAGCGTGGCGACCGGCGCCGCGGCGGCGGCTTCGCCCCAAAGGAAGAACTCATTGCGATTCGGCTGATAGACCAACGGCATGGCGAGACGGGCGAGGGCATCCTGCGCGGAACAAGGTCCCGCATGATCGCACGACAGGCGGCTTCGAAACGCGTTCCGGCACTCGCCGTGCCGGATCAGCGATCCTGTACGCGCTGGAACCAGTAATTCGGATGACGCGAGGTGTGGGCGACCGCGAATACGGTAACACCGTCATCTGTCGGCCTGTAAACCACCGAGAACGGAAAGTCCTTGACCAGGACCCGTCTCGTATTGCTCGAAGCGGGCGATCCCGATAGCGGATAAGCGACAGCTCGGGCCGCCGCCTTCTCGACTTGTATCGAGAATCGCGCGCCCAAGCCCCGCTCTTCCCTTTCGTAGAACGCGACTTGTGCCAGGAACTCACGCCTTGCGGCAGCAACGAATCGAGCGCGCTTCACCGAGAGAGGCGTCGAGCTTCAGCAAAGACATCCTCGGCCGCATAATCCTGCATCTCTCCACGATCGAAGGCAGCGACGCGGTCTTCGATCTCTTGGTCCCAAGCTTCCTCGATTTCCGAAATGGGGGAATGCAAGGACTCGAGCAATAACTCGGCGAGCCTGGCCCTATCCTCTGCCGCCAATTTGCGAGCTTGCTGCTCGAGCTCTTTCAAGGTCGCAGACATGTTTCACCTTCATGGCCCTGATGTGAATTGTACGCCGGTGTCAGCATCAAATCTCCTCGGCAAATCTCGGAAAAGCGCTCGGTTTCGCCTTCGCAAAGCGAAGAGCGCGGTTCGAGTCCGTGATCCCCACCGATCCTACCGGCCAGACCAAACCGATGGTGAGCATAGCCAGGGTATCGCAAAACGCGATCCCTGCGCCGTAGATACCATGTTTCAGAAGCGGGTCAAGCGGGAGCTGGGCATCGGTACGGTTG
>CAZBGV010000307.1:0-2507 GCA_964491485.1 uncultured Woeseiaceae bacterium
GCCGCCACGGCCGCCGCCTGCGAGATGCTGCACGGGTTCGAGGTCGTCTGGCTCTGGACGGTAGTCATGGCCGCGATGATTTCGCGCGGTCCGCCGGCGTAGCCGATCCGCCAGCCGGTCATCGCGTACGCTTTCGACACGCCGTTGATCGTCAGCGTGCGGTCATAAAGGGCGGGCAGCGCCTGGGCGAAGCTCGTGAACGGCCCGTCGCCCCAGTAGATGTGCTCGTAGATGTCGTCGGCGAGCACCAGCACGTCCGGGTACTCCAGCAATACTTCGCCGAGCGCGGCGAGCTCGGCACGCGTGTAGCAGGCGCCGGTCGGGTTCGAGGGGCTGTTCAGGAACAGGAGGCGCGTGCGCCCGGTGAGCGCGGCCTCGAGGGCCGCGGGCGAGATCTTGAACCCGTTCTCGATGCCCGTCTCGATGATCACGGGCTCGCCGCCGGCCAGCCGCACCATGTCCGGATAGGACACCCAGTACGGCGCCGGCACGATCGCCTCGTCACCCGGGTCGAGGACCGCCTGGCAGGCGTTGAAAAGGGTGTGCTTCGCCCCCACCGATACGAGGATCTGGTCGGCCGCGTAAACAAGCCCGTTTTCGCGCTCGAACTTCCGCCGCACGGCATCCTTGAGCTCGCGCGTGCCGGCCACCGGCGTGTAGTGCGTGTGGCCGGCCTGGATCGCCGCGACCGCGGCGGCGCGCACGTGCTCCGGGGTGGGAAAATCCGGCTCGCCGGCGCCGAGGCTGATGATATCGCGGCCCTGCGCCCTGAGCTCGGCCGTGAGCGTGACCACGGCGCTGGTGGGCGACGGCCGCACCCGGGCCATGCGATCCGAAACTGATAAACTCACGAGGTTTCTCCCTGGTGTCCGGACGACATCCGGCACACTGAACGCGCACATGGTACGTGAAGCCACACATCTCCCCAAGAAGCACGACAGCGAGGACAGGACGCGCTTCACGCTCGTGTCGGAATACGGGGCGGCCGGCGACCAGCGGGCGGCGATCGACGGCCTGGTCGAAGGCCTGAACGACGGCCTCGCGAAGCAGACGCTGCTCGGGGTCACCGGGTCCGGCAAGACGTTCACGATGGCGAGCGTCATCGAGGCGATGCAGCGCCCGGCGATCGTGCTCGCCCATAACAAAACGCTCGCCGCGCAGCTCTACGGGGAGTTCCGCGAGTTCTTCCCGCGCAACGCGGTCGAGTACTTCGTCTCCTATTACGACTACTACCAGCCGGAGGCCTACGTCCCGAGCTCGGACACCTACATCGAGAAGGACGCCTCCATCAACGAGCACATCGAGCAGATGCGCCTGTCCGCCACCAAGGCGCTGATGGAGCGCAAGGACACCGTGATCGTCGCGACGGTGTCTGCGATCTACGGCCTGGGCGACCCGGAAGCGTACTTCAGCATGGTGCTGCACCTGTCGCGCGGCGAGCGCATCGACCAGCGCACGATCCTGCGGCGCCTGGCCGAGATGCAGTACAAGCGCAACCCGCTCGAGCTCTCGCAGGGCACCTACCGCGTGCACGGCGACGTGATCGACGTGTTCCCGGCGGAGTCGGAGCGCGACGCGGTGCGCATCGAGCTGTTCGACGACGAGATCGAGTCGTTGTCGTATTTCGATCCGCTCACCGGCGAAGTGGTGCGCCGCGTGCCGCGCCTCACCATCTACCCGAAGACGCACTACGTGACGCCGCGCGAGCGCCTGCTCGAAGCCGTGGACCAGATCCGGGTCGAGCTCGCCGAGCGCCTCGAGCACCTGCGCCAGGCGAACAAGCTGCTCGAGGCCCAGCGGCTGGAGCAGCGTACGCTGTTCGATCTCGAGATGATCCGCGAGCTCGGTTACTGCTCGGGCATCGAGAACTATTCGCGCTACCTCTCCGGCCGCCAGCCGGGGGAGCCGCCGCCCTGCCTGTTCGATTACATGCCGCCGGATGCGCTGCTCTTCATCGACGAGAGCCACATGACAATCCCGCAGCTCGGGGGCATGTACCGCGGCGACCGCTCGCGCAAGGAGACGCTGGTCGAATACGGCTTCCGGCTGCCGTCGGCGCTCGACAACCGGCCGCTGCGCTTCGACGAGTTCGAGCGCCTGTCGCCGCAGACGATCTACGTATCCGCGACGCCGGGACCGTATGAGGAGCAGCACTCGGGCAAGGTCGTCGAGCAGCTGGTGCGCCCGACCGGCCTCGTCGACCCGGAGGTGGAGGTGCGGCCGGCGCGCACGCAGGTGGACGATCTCCTGTCGGAGATCCGGGCGCGCGTCGCGGCCGACGAGCGCGTGCTGGTCACCACCCTGACCAAGCGCATGGCCGAGGATCTCACGGACTACCTCCAGGAGCACGGCGTCAAGGTGCGCTACCTGCACTCGGACATCGGCACGGTCGAGCGCACGGAGATCGTGCGCGACCTGCGCCTCGGCACGTTCGACGTGCTGGTCGGCATCAACCTGCTGCGCGAGGGCCTCGACATGCCGGAGGTCTCGCTGGTGGCGATCCTGGA
>CAZBGV010000308.1:0-2490 GCA_964491485.1 uncultured Woeseiaceae bacterium
ATGTTGTCCTTGGGCATGCTCTGCGCCTTGGCCTTGTCGATGGCGAGGCGCAGGCGCGGATTCGAGTTCGGGTCGCCGCCGCCCATCCGGGCGGCGATGGTGATTTCCCGGATGAGCTTGGTGAACAATTTGCCGCGTTTCTTGTCCTGGGCTCCTTTGCGATGCTGGATATTCGCCCACTTGCTGTGTCCGGCCATGTGTGCTGACTCGTGCCTTCGTCGGTTCGGAGGGTCAAAAAGGGGGGCGCGTTCAAGCCGGCGTATGATAACGGTTCTTGGTTTCCCGCACTATTGGCGCAACGGCTAAGTGGTCACCACAGAGCAGGAAAATCGGCAAACCGGCGGCGATCAGGTCGACATCGTCGGCAGAACGCGACACCTGGCGCGGCGCCTCGCCGCCGCGGGCGGAACTCTCGCGGCCGCGGCGGAGGAAGGCGCGGCGATTGCCGCGATCGTCGCCCCGCTCGGGCTCGGCCCAAAGCTCACCGCCGCCGCCCTCGTCTACCCGCTGGTGCGGGCCGGGGCGGAACCGCCGGAGCTCGCGGACGGCGGGCCGCTCGCCGAGCTCAGGGGGCCGGTCGCCGAGCTCGTGCAGCTCAGCCGGTTCCGCCTGCCGCCGGACTGGCAGCCGGGCGAGGCGCTTGCGGTCAGCCAGTCGGAGGCGCTGCGCAAGATGCTGCTGGCGCTCGTCTCGGATCCGCGTCTCGTCGTGATCCGCATCGCCGAGCAGCTGCACCGGATCCGCAGCGCGCGCGACGGCGCCGCGGACGAGCAACGCGCGCTCGCCCTCGAGACGCGCGAGATCTTTGCCGCGCTCGCCAACCGGCTGGGCATCTGGCAGCTCAAATGGGAGCTCGAGGACCTCGCGTTCCGCATCCTGGAGCCGGCCCAGTACGCCCGCATCGCGCGGGCGCTGAACGAGAAACGCGCCGAGCGCGAAGCCGTGATCGCCGAGCTCACGCGCGCGTTCGCGGCCGAGCTCGCGGACAACGGCATTGTCGCCGAGGTCACCGGCCGGCCGAAGCACATCTACAGCATCTGGCGCAAGATGCAGCGCAAGGGCCGCGACCTTTCGCAGATTTTCGACATGACCGCGCTGCGGATCCTGGTGGACAGCGTACGCGATTGCTACGCCGCGCTCGGCGTAGTGCACAACCGCTGGTCCTGGCTGCCGGGCGAGTTCGACGACTACGTCGCAAACCCGAAGCAGAACGACTATCGATCGTTGCACACCGCCGTGATCGGTCCGGCCGGCCGGGTGGTCGAGGTGCAGATCCGCACCCACGAGATGCACCGCCAGGCCGAGCTGGGCGTGGCGGCGCACTGGCGCTACAAGGAGGGCGTGGCACCGAGCGCCGCCTTCGACCGCAAGATTTCCCTCGTGCGCCGCATCTTCGAGCCGACCGGCGACGACGGCGACCTGCTGGAGCAGCTCCGCGGCGAGCTGTTCGAGGACCGCGTGTACGCATTCAGCCCCAAAGGCGACGTCGTCGAGATGCCGGCCGGCGCCACGCCGCTCGATTTCGCGTACCACGTGCACACCGCGATCGGGCACCGCTGCCGCGGCGCGCGCGTGAACGGGCGTATCGTGCCGCTGACTTACAAGGTGAAAAACGGCGATCGCATCGAGATCATCACGGGCAAGCATGAGCAGCCGAGCCGCGACTGGCTGAGCCCGCAGGCCGGCTATCTCGCCTCGCCGCGCAGCCGCACGAAAGTCCGCAGCTGGTTCCGGCAGCAGGACCGCGATCAGAACCGCAAGCAGGGCCGCGAAATCCTCGATCGCGAGCTCGCACGGCTCGGTCTCAAGGACGTCGCCATCGACACGGTCGCGGAGCGGCTGCGCCAGGGCGACGTCGACGCGTTGTACGTGGCGCTGGGCGCGGGCGACGTCACCCCGGCGGCGCTCGCGCGCGTCCTCCAGCAGCTGCGCGGCGACGCGCAGGAACCGGCCCTGCCGCAGGCGAAGCCCGCGCGCAAGGGACGCGCGGGACGGCTGGTCGTGCGCGGAGTGGACGACCTGCTTTGGCACCTCGCGCGCTGCTGCCGCCCGGTCGCTCCCGAGGACATCGTCGGCTACATTACCCAGGGCCGCGGAGTGAGCATCCATCGCCGCGACTGCGGCAACTTCCGCCACCTGCAGTCGGCGCACCCGGAGCGCGTGATCGAGGTCGAATGGGGCGACGCGGCGGAGGCGACCTGGCCGGCAGAGCTCGTGGTCCGCGCCTACGACCGCCACGGTCTCCTGCGCGACATCGTCGGCGTGCTCGCCGACGAGAAAGTCGGCGTGACGGCTTCGAATACGCGCACCGACCGCCGCCGCATGGAGGCGACGATCGAGCTCGAGCTCGCGGTGCCCGGCCTCGCGGCGCTGTCGCGCGTCATGAGCCGCCTCGAGCAGCTGCCAAACGTCACCTCGGTGAAGCGCGGCACCCCCTAGCGCCCCGGCCGGCGCCTCGGCGAGCGAGCCTAGTTCGGGTAGTTGAGGGCG
>CAZBGV010000309.1:0-2477 GCA_964491485.1 uncultured Woeseiaceae bacterium
GGAGCAAGGTGAATCACCTCTCGTACATCGGCGATACGACGATCGGCACGGCCGTAAACGTCGGCGCCGGCACGATCACCTGCAACTACGACGGCGCGAACAAATACCGGACGGTCATCGGCAGCGGTGCGTTCATCGGCTCGGGCGTGGAGCTGGTCGCACCGGTGGAGGTCGGCGCCGGCGCCACGATCGGCGCGGGCTCGACGATTACGAAGGATGCGCCGCCCGAGACCCTGACCCTGGCGCGCACCCGCCAGGTCACCGTTACCGGCTGGAAAAAGCCCGTCAAGAACCCCTGACCGTCCCGGCTGCGCCACACCCTCCCGCAGGAGCCCGCCACGCGGGCGACCCCATCGATCCAGGGGAAGTTCCCCCGGCGCCCACGACAGGCCGTCGTCTGCCCGTCCCCGGATCTCCAAAGAACCCGAAAATTCAGAAGCTTGAACGCGTCCCTGCCGCCGCTCTTGTTTTCTGAGAGAATCCCGCCCAAACGGCAACAGTCCCGGAAGGACCCTCTTATCAACAGTCCTCTCCGGATCAAGGGGAGACCCCAACAGTATGTGTGGCATCGTCGGCGCCGTCGCCGAAAGAAACGTCGTCCCTATCCTGATGGAAGGCCTGAGGCGACTCGAATACCGCGGCTACGATTCTGCGGGCATTGCGATCCTGAACGGTCGCGCAGTGACCCGCGTACGTCGCCTGGGCAAAGTGCAGGAGCTCCAGAACGCGATCGACGAGAACCCGCTCAAGGGCGGCACCGGCATCTCGCACACGCGCTGGGCGACCCACGGTGCTCCGAGCGAAATCAACGCCCATCCGCACATGTCGAACAACGACATCGTGCTCGTGCACAACGGCATTATCGAAAACCACGACGAGCTCCGCGCCGACCTGAAGAAGCGCGGCTTCGAGTTCGAGTCCGAGACCGATACCGAGGTCGTCGCGCATCGCATCAAGCAGCACCTCGATGAATCGGGCGACCTCGCTCGCGCCGTCCAGACCACCGTCGCCGAGCTCGAAGGCGCTTACGCCCTGGCGGTGATGGCGGCGAGCGATCCCGGCAAGCTCGTGCTCGCACGTGCCGGCTGCCCCGTAGTAGTCGGCCTGGGGCTGGGTGAGAATTTCGTCGCATCCGACGTCGCCGCCTTGTTGCCCGTGACGCGCAACTTCATGTTCCTCGACGAAGGCGACGTGGCGGTCGTCGAGCGCGATCGCGTGACCATCTACGACCGCGAGGGCAAGGTCGTCGAGCGGCCGGTGAAGGAAAGCGAGCTCACCGCGGACGCGGCGGAGCGCGGCAATTTCCGCCATTTCATGCAGAAGGAGATTCACGAGCAGGCGCGCGCCGTCGGACGCACGCTGGAGGACCGGATCGGCAACGGCAAGGTACTCGACTCGGCCATCGGACCGAAAGCCAACCCGGTGCTCGACCGCACGCGTGGCGTGCACATCGTCGCCTGCGGCACGAGCTATCATGCGGGCCTCGTCGCGCGCTATTGGATCGAGCAGCTCTGCCGGTTGCCGTGCACGGTCGAGATCGCGAGCGAGTACCGCTACCGCTCGCCCGTCGTGCCCGAGAACACGCTGTTCGTGACGATCAGCCAGTCGGGCGAAACTGCCGACACGCTGGCAGCGCTGCGCGCGGCGAAAGAGATGGGTTACCTCTCGACGCTCGCGATCTGCAACGTGCCGGAAAGCTCGATGGTCCGCGAGTCCGAGCTGGTCATGATGACGCGCGCCGGCCCGGAGATCGGCGTCGCTTCCACCAAGGCATTCACGACCCAGCTCGCCGCGCTGGCGCTGCTCACGATCGCGCTCGCGCGGCGCAACGGGCTCGAGGAGAAGCAGGAGCGCACCCTCGTTGCCCAGCTCGCGGAGCTGCCCGGGCTGATCGAGCAGGTCCTGACGCTGGACCCGGCCATCGAGTCACTCGCCGAGCACTTCGTCGACAAGCACCACGCCCTGTTCCTCGGCCGCGGCGTGCAGAACGCGGTCGCCATGGAAGGCGCGCTCAAGCTGAAGGAGATCTCGTACATCCACGCGGAGGCCTACGCCGCCGGCGAGCTGAAACACGGCCCGCTTGCGCTGGTCGACGAGGACATGCCCGTCGTCACGGTCGCGCCGGACGACCAGCTGCTCGAAAAGCTGAAAAGCAATCTCCAGGAAGTGCGGGCTCGCGGCGGCGAGCTTTTCGTATTCGCCGATCCCCGCGTGCAATTCGGCGATCGCAACGGCCTGCACACGCTGCGCATGCCGGCACTCATCGAGGATTTCCAGGCACCGATCCTGTACACGATCCCGTTGCAGCTGTTGGCGTATCACGTCGCGGTGCTCAAGGGCACCGACGTCGATCAGCCGCGCAACCTTGCGAAATCGGTGACGGTCGAATAGCTCCGATTTTCACCGGACAGCGTGCTTGCCTGCGGCATGGGACCGGACGTCCCGGCGCGCAGGTTTCGACAGCGCCGCGCCCGATG
>CAZBGV010000310.1:0-2466 GCA_964491485.1 uncultured Woeseiaceae bacterium
GACCACTCGCGCAGCAGCGTGATGCCGTCGGTATCCGGCATCCAGATGTCGAGCAGCACGAGGTCGCAGCGGTGCTCCTGCCGCGCTCGTCTTGCCTCTGCCGCGTTGCCCGCGACCGTCACCCGGTAATTCTCGTCCGTGAGAATTTCCTGGATCAGCGCCCGGATGTCGGCCTCGTCGTCCACCACCAGCACATGTGCCGTGCTCATGCTCTCTCCCTCCGTTTCTCCATGCGCCTGGGCGACATGGCCATCAACGCTTCTCGCGCCGATTCATTGAGTGGCAACCGGATGCGGATCATCGCGCCGCCTTGCGGCCGGTTCTCCGCCTCGATGGTGCCCGCGTGCTCTTCCACCAGCTTCTTCACGATCGCAAGCCCGAGCCCCGTGCCGCGCGGCTTCGTCGTGACGTACGGATCGAAAATCTGACCGATGTGACCCGGCAGGAAACCGGGCCCGTTGTCCTCGACGACGACCTCGATCACGTCGGCGCCCTGGAACTTCGCCGTCTTCGCCGACACGTCGATGCGGCCGCCGCGGCTCGACTCGAGCGCCTCGATCGAGTTGCGGATCAGGTTGTGCAGGATTTGCCGGATGCGCCCGATGTCCGCGGCGACCGTCGGCAGGTCCGGATCGGCGTGTACCCGGATGTCGACCCCGCTCTCCTGCGCGCGATACAGGTCCACCACCTCGTGCGCCAGCCGGTCGATGTGGAAGGGCGCGACGTCCATGTCCGGCGCGCGCGCGTACTCGCTGAACGCGTTGACCATCTCCTTCATCGCCTCGACCTGCTGCACGATCGTGTGCGTCGCGCGATCGAGGATCTGCGCCTCCTCGGCCGACATCGTGTGCAGGTACTTGCGCCGCAGGCGCTCGGCGGAAAGCTGTATCGGCGTCAGCGGGTTCTTGATCTCGTGCGCGAGCCGGCGCGCCACCTCGCCCCAGGCCGCGTCGCGCTGCGCCTGCAGGAGCGCCGTGATGTCGTCGAACACGATGACGAAGCCGGGTGCATGATCGTCGTCGCCCGGCAGCGTCGTGCAGGCGCAGGTCAGCACCCGCCGCCCCACCTCGCCGCGCAGCACGATCTGCTCGCGCCACTCCGTATCGCCGGCCGCGACGTGCATGCGCGCGACCTCGAGGAATTGCTCGAGCAGCGGCTGTCCCACGGCAACGTCCGGCAGGTAGTCGCCGACGCGGTTCTCGAGATCGACGTTCAGGATCGCGCCCGCCGCCTCGTTCGCCGTACGGATGCGCAGGTCCGATTCCAAAGACACGACGCCGGTCGACAGCCGCGCCAGGATGACCTCGAGGTTCGCCCGCTCCGCCTCCACCTGCGCCTGGCTCAGGCTCGCCTGCCGGCGCGCGGCGGCGAGCCGCTGCGTCATGTCATTGAACGAGTTGATCAAAAAGCCGATCTCGTCGTGCGAGCCGGTCGGCAGGCGCATGTCGAAATCGCCTTTCGCCACCGCGCGCGTGCCGGCCACCAGGTCCTGTATCGGCGCAACGAGGCGCCGCGAGAAGAAGAAGGCGCCGTACACGGACGCGAGCAGCGAGATCATCAGGACGATCGTCAGCGTGATCGTGATGGTGCGCTTCAGCGGGTCGCGCAGGTACAGCGCCCGCTTGTAATCGCTGTAGGAGTCCTCGACGCTCGAGGCCATGTGGCTCATGCGCTCGTTGACCGGGAACACCGCCCGCACGACGCCCTGGCTCGCGGGGTCGCTCGCGCTGCCGAACGGGATCGCCGTGCGGATCTCGTAGCGGCCCTGCTCCCGCGACTCGAGGCTGACGTACGGAAGCTGCTGCTGCGCCTGCAGCATCATCTCGTCGCCCGGAGGCTCGGGCATGTTGCCCGCGAGATCATCCGAGCTGGTCGCGACGATGCGCCCGTTGCGCCCGAAGACGGTGATCTCGGAGGCGCCGCTCTGGAGGCGCAGCACCCCGAGCTGGTAGATCAGGTCACGGCCGTGGACGTCCTGCACGTCACCGGCGATGCGCATGGTCGTGTTCAGGTTGTCGCGCATCTGCAGGCCGAGCGACGCCTTGCTCAGCGCGAGCGCGTCGTTGAGACCCTCCTCCACCTTCACGTTGAACCAGGAATCGATGCCCTGGTTGATGAACTGCAGGGCGAACCAGAAAACGAGGAGCAGCGGCAGCACCGCAAGCCCGACGAACATGAACACCATGCGCGCCTTGAGCTTCGCGCCGGGAACGTGCGCCCGGTAATCCCGGACCAGGCGCGCGAGATTGCCGATGATCAGCGCGAGGAGCGCGACCACGCCGATCGCGTTAATCAGCAGGATCTGGTTCTGCAGCTCGTCGAAGTCGCTCGCATTCTGCGCGGTGCGGCTCAGCAGGTAGAAAGCGCTGAGCGCGAAGACGATGCCGATGGCGCCCAGCAGCGAATAGAAGACCTTCCTTATCGTTCGAGGGACCATTCGAACCACTCGCTCTTCAGCTGCCAGTC
>CAZBGV010000311.1:0-2426 GCA_964491485.1 uncultured Woeseiaceae bacterium
TTCTTCAACCCCATGAGCCGGGCGCAGATCGCGCGCTGGGCGCTGCACGAGGTCGGCGCCGATTACGAGCCGGTGTTCGTCGACTGGAGCAACAAGCCGCAGGCGCTGCTCGAGGCGAACGCGATGGGGAAGCTGCCCACCATCATCCATCACCACAACGGCCACGACTACGTGGTGAGCGAGGCGGCCGCGGTGTGCCATTACCTCGCCGAGCGGGAGGCGCCCGAGCTGCTTCCCCGCGACGAGGAAAAGGCCGACTATTTCCGCTGGATGTTCTTCGCCGCCGGCCCCCTGGAGCAGGCGGTCACCGCCCGTTCGATGGGCTGGGAAGTGCCCGAGGCCAGGCAGGCGATGGCGGGCTTCGGCAACTACGAGCGCACGATCGATGCTCTCGACGGTTGGCTGTCCGGGCACGACTACGTCTGCGGCGCACGCTTCACCATGGCCGACGTCTACGTCGGCAGCCAGGTCGATTGGGGACTGCAATTCAAGTCCATGCCCGCCCGGGCGAGCTTCGAGGCCTATGCCGGGCGCCTCCGCGGACGCGAGGGCTACCGGGCGGCCAAGGCGATCGACAACAAGCTCATCGAGGAGATGCAGCGATGAAAATCGACATCGCGACGATCGAAGCGGGGTGGAAAGGCTGAGAAGCTACGTCTCGGCCGGGATTGCGCGAGCTCACCGACGCCGAGCCTTCACCGTATCCGCCTGAGCAGGCTCCAGATCGGCAACGTCAACGCCATGGCCCCGAAAATCATGGCCAGCGACCGGCCGGAGACCCGCTCCTCCCAGCCGGGCGTCAACCGCCTCGGCAGGAGCTGGTAGTCGAGCAGGTACGCGAGCGCCGCCACCGCAGCTCCGCCGAGCACGGACTTCCCCAGGCCGCCGCGGTCACCCGCGCGGCCGAACAGCCGCTCGTAAACAGCGGCCCAAAACACGCTCGCGCCGGCGTTGATCGCAAGGCCCGGCAACGTGTGTTTGACATCCGCTGCGTCGACGTCGCCCGCTTCCGGTCCGTAGACGACGTGGCTCGTCGCGTTGATCGGGGCGACGGCACTGCCGCTGTCGCTCCTGCCACGCAACGCGACAACGGCGATCGTCGCGACCGATACGATACACCCGGCTACCAGCGCATCTTGCAGTGTGCCGCTCCACGCCCGGTCGTTGCCGCTCCAGCGGGCTTCCTCGCCTGTCCAGGTTCCTGTCTGCATAAGGGGATCTCCTCTGGTGCAGGCCAGGGCTGCAACTTGCGTGCCGGGTGCTGCCTATCGACGCATGGCGATGCCGTGTCGTGGGAACGCGAACGAGAGCTCCGACACCTTCAGGCCGCCTGCGGCACCGGGACCGGACTCCGCTCCGCGAACTGCCCGTTCCAGTACGGGTAATACGGATACGGAGGCGTCACCGCGCTCACCCGGTCGAGCTTCGCGATCTGCTCCGCGTACAGCGACCACCCCGCGGAGCCGAGGTTCTCGCGCAGCTGCCGCTCGTCGCGCGCGCCGATGAGCACGCTCGAGACCGTCGGCCGCTGCAACAGCCAGTTGATCGCGACCTGCGGCACGCTGTGGTCGGTCTCTTCCGCCACCTCGATGAGCACGTCCACGACGCGGTACAGGCGCTCGTCGTCGACCGGCGGCGCGAACTGCACCGTCTCGTGCAACCGGCTCGACGATGGCAGCGGCTGCCCGCGCCGTACCTTTCCCGTCAGCCGTCCCCAGCCGAGCGGGTTCCAGACGATCGCACCGAGCCCCTGGTCTAGACCGGCGGGCATCAACTCCCATTCGTAATCGCGGCCGATCAGCGAGTAATAGGCCTGGTTCGCGACGAAGCGCGCGTAGCCGTAGCGGTCGGCGACGGCCTGCGATTTCATCAGCTGCCAGCCCGAGTAGTTCGACGCGCCGATGTAGCGGACCTTGCCCGCGCGCACGAGGTCGTCGAGCGCGGACATGACGGCTTCGACCGGCGTCATCGCGTCGAACTGGTGCACCTGCAGCAGATCGATGTAATCCGTGCCGAGGCGCCTGAGCGAGCCTTCCACGCCGCGGACGATGTGATGCCGCGAGAGGCCGGCGTCGTTCTCTCCCGGCCCGCTGCGCAGCCCGATCTTCGTCGACACAATCGCGCGGTCGCGCCTGCCCTCGAGCGCCGCGCCCAGGATCTCCTCCGAGCGGCCGTCCGAGTAGACGTCCGCCGTGTCGAACAGCGTGACGCCCGCGTCCAGGCAGATGTCGACCAGCCGCCGTGCTTCCTCGACCTCGGTTCTGCCCCACGCGGAGAACAGCGGCCCCTTGCCGCCGAACGTGCCCGTGCCGAAGCCGAGCACGGGAACCCTGAATCCGGATCGCCCGAGATAACGATGCTCCATCGATGAATCCTCCACTGCACGATGTGACGCTATGATGGGCAGGCTACTTAGCCCTGAAGCG
>CAZBGV010000312.1:0-2398 GCA_964491485.1 uncultured Woeseiaceae bacterium
AGGCGAAGACGTAGCGCCCGATTTCCGGCTCGGACTGGTCATCGATGTAGTTGGTCGCTACCTCGATGCTGATTTCGCAGTCGGTTTCGCTCATCTCAATCCATTTTAGCTTGGGGGAGGATACGCCGCATCCGCGGGAGTTGAGCCGTTCACATTGTGAATCGCCGGTCGCGGCCTGCGACCGGGCCGTCTGCCAGGGCGTTGGACAGCCGCACCCAGGCCTCGATCGGGACCGTTTCGGCGCGGCCGCCGGGATCGATGCCGGCCGCCTCCAGCTGCTCCGGGCGGACGGCACCCTTCAGCGCGTTGCGCAGCGTCTTGCGGCGCTGGCCGAACGCCTGCTTCACGATGCGCGACAGCCCCGCTTTGTCCGCGATCGGCAGTTCGCCGGCGGGACGAGGCCTGAGCCGCACCACCGCCGAAGTGACCTTCGGCGGCGGCGTGAATGCGCCGGGCGGCACGTCGAACAGGGTCTCGACGCTCATGTAACAGCCGAGCATCACGGTCAGGCGGCCGTAGGCTTTGCTGCCCGGCCCTGCCGCCATGCGATCGACCACCTCCTTCTGCAGCATGAAGTGCAGGTCACGCAGCACCTGCCGCACCTCGATCATGCGGAACAGGAGCGGCGTCGAGATGTTGTACGGCAGGTTGCCGACGACGCGCAGGTCCGCGCCGAGGCTCGCAAGGTCGAAGGCGAGGGCGTCCGCCTCGACGATGGTGACGTTGTCCTCGTTCGCGAAACGCTCGCGCAGCCACGCCGCGAGATCGCGATCGACCTCGATCGCCGTGAGGCGCGCGCCCGAGCGGGCGAGCGGCGCCGTGATCGCGCCGCGCCCGGGTCCGATCTCCACCAGCACGTCCTCCGGCCGGGGAGCGACGGCGGAGACGATGCGCTCGACGTAGTGCGGGTCGTGAAGAAAGTGCTGCCCGAAACGCTTGCGGGCGCGCACCGGAGCGCTCATTCCCTGGCGGCCCGAACGCGCACGTTATGCGGCGCCGGCCAGCTGCGCCGCGAGCTCGACCGCCGCGAGCAGGCTGCCCGGGTCTGCCCGCCCCGTGCCGGCGATGTCGAGCGCCGTGCCGTGATCGACCGACGTGCGCACGATCGGCAGTCCGAGCGTCACGTTCACGGCCTTGCCGAAACCCGCGTACTTCAGCACCGGCAGCACCTGGTCGTGGTACATGCCGAGCACGACGTCGGCGCGCCCCGCCGCCGGCGTGAAGGCCGTATCGGCGGGCACCGGTCCGCGCACGGCGATGCCTTCCGCCTGCAGGGCGGCGATGGCCGGCGTGATCACCTCGCGTTCTTCGCTGCCGAGGTGCCCGCTTTCGCCGGCGTGCGGATTGAGGCCGCACACGAGGATGCGCGGCTCTGCGATGCGGAAGCGGTTCTGCAGATCCTCGTGCAGCACGCGCACGACGGTGTGCAGCCGCTCGGGCGTGATACGACGCGGCACGTCCTTGAGCGGCAGGTGGGTCGTCGCGAGCGCGACGCGCAGCTCGCCCGCGACCAGCAGCATCACCGGGTGCGGGCTGCCGAGCAGCTCGGCGATGAGCTCGGTGTGCCCGGAGAAGGGAATGCCGGCGTCGTTGATCGTGCTCTTCTGCAGGGGCCCGGTGACGAGCCCGGAAAAGACGCCGCGACGGCAGCCGTCCACCGCGCGCCGGAGCCCGGCGATCAGCGCGTCGGCGTTCGCCGGGTCCGGCGTGCCGCACACCGTCGGCTTCGCGAGGGATTGCCGGAGCACCCGCAGCGTGCCGGCATCGCCGGCGTCGCCGAGATCGTGCAGGCTCACCTCGCGCAGGCGCGCCTGCCTGCCGAGGCGCGCGGCACGCTCCCGGAGATTGGCCGGATCCGCGAGCACGACCACCCGGTCGCGCCACGGCGAATCCGCGAGGGCGAGCATGAGCTCCGGACCGATGCCGGCCGGTTCCCCGGCCGTCACGATCAGGGGTTTTCCGGACCTGCCGCTCACCCGGCCGGCCGCCGTTTTCGCGGCGTCACGAGCGGACGTCGACGTAAGCCTCGTCGCGCAGCCGCCGCGCCCAGAGCTCGGTCTCTTCGGCGAGCTTGCCGTTGCGGACCCGCTGGATGCAGTTCTGCTGCTTCAGATCCTCGGTGTTGTCGTAGGTGCGCCGGTCGGTCACCTGCACGATGTGCCAGCCGAAGCGTGTCTTGAACGGCTCCGAGATTTCGCCGATCTCGAGTTTTTCCGCCACCGCCTCGAACTCCGGCACGAACTCGCCGGGGCCGCGCCACCCGAGCTCGCCGCCGTCGTTCGCCGAGCCCGGATCGTCCGACAGCAGCTTCGCGAGCTCGCCGAAATCCTCACCTGCTTCCACGCGCTCCTTCGCGTCTTCCAGCCGCTGCTTCGCCGTCTGGTCGTCGATGATCTCG
>CAZBGV010000313.1:0-2387 GCA_964491485.1 uncultured Woeseiaceae bacterium
CCGTGCGGATGGAACTTGCCGATCACGTCGCCGACCGTGCGCGCCGACTTCTTGAACTTGGCGCCCGCGGACAGCCCGAGCTCGCTCATCGCGTACACGATGCGGCGCTGCACCGGCTTCAGCCCGTCGCCGATCTGCGGCAGCGCGCGGTCCAGGATCACGTACATCGAGTAATCGAGGTACGCCTTCTCCGTGTAGTCCTTGAGGGCGAGCTGCTCGACACCCTCGAGGTTCAACTGGTTCTGCATTTCATTACCGGCCATTGCCTTGTCCGTCTAATCCGCTCGCATCGCCCGCACGCCGCCGTAGGAGCCCGCCATGCGGGCGACCGGATCGTGGCACGCCCTCTTCGGGAACGCATCGTGCAAACGTGCCTTCGTTTGTCGTACGTGCCTGCGTTCGGTCGCCCGCATGGCGGGCTCCTACGGCGCGTGGCGTGCCTGCGTTCGGTCGCCCGCATGGCGGGCTCCTACGGGCGGATTGCGGTGGCGAAGTGCGTTCGATGATCGTCAAACCTCTGCGAGGTTGCCCTTCGTCTCGAGCCACGTGCGGCGGTCGGCGGCGCGCTTTTTCGCGAGCAGGAGGTCCATGACGTCGTCGACGTTGTCCTTGCCGTCCACCGTGAGCTGCACCAGGCGGCGCGTGTCGCGGTGCATGGTGGTCTCGCGCAGCTGCTGCGGGCTCATCTCGCCCAGTCCCTTGAAGCGCGTGACCGTCACCTTGCCGCGCTTGCCCTCCGCCTCGATGCGGTCCAGCACGCCCTTGCGCTCGGAATGGTCGAGCGCGTAGTACACCTCCTTGCCCACGTCGATGCGGAACAACGGCGGCATCGCCACGTAGACGTGGCCCGCCTGCACCAGTGGCCGGAAATGCCGGAGGAACAGCGCGCACAGGAGCGTCGCGATGTGCGCGCCGTCGGAATCCGCGTCCGCGAGGATGCAGATCTTGTGGTAGCGCAGCTTGCGCAGGTCGGTGCTGCCCGGATCGACCCCGAGCGCGACGCTGATGTCGTGCACTTCCTGCGACGCCAGGATCTCCGTCGTGTCCACTTCCCAGGTATTCAGGATCTTGCCCCGCAGCGGCATGATCGCCTGCGTAGTGCGGTCGCGCGCCTGTTTCGCCGAGCCCCCGGCGGAATCGCCTTCCACCAGGAACAGCTCGCACAGCTCGGGCTGCTGCGACGTGCAGTCGGCGAGCTTGCCCGGCAGCGCCGGCCCGGATACCACTTTCTTGCGCGTCACCGCGCGCGAAGCCTTGAGCCGCAGCTGCGCGCGCGAGATCGCGAGCTGCGCGATCTGGTCGCCGGTCTCGGGATGGCGGTTCAGCCACAGCGAGAACGCATCCTTCGTGGCGCCCGTGACGAAGGCGGCCGACTCGCGCGACGAAAGCCGCTCCTTCGTCTGCCCGGAGAACTGCGGATTCTCGAGCTTTGCGCTCAGCACGAACGCCAGGTTTTCCCACACGTCCTCGGGCGTGAGCTGCACGCCGCGCGGCAGCAGGTTGCGAAACTCACAGAACTCGCGCAAGCCGTTCGTGAGGCCCGTGCGCAGCCCGTTGACGTGCGTGCCGCCCTGCGGCGTCGGGATCAGGTTGACGTAGCTCTCGGTCACCGGCTGCCCGCCGTCGGTGAGCCACACGAGCGCCCAGTCGACCGCCTCCGTCTTGCCGCTCAGGCTGCCGGAGAACGGCGCGGCGGGAATGTGTTCGGCACCGTCGATCGCCTCGAGCAGGTACTCTTCCAGGCCGCCGGAATACAGCCATTCGACTTCTTCCTTCGGCTTCTCGATCCTGAGCCGTACCGCGAGCCCCGGGCACATCACGGCTTTCGCGCGCAATGCGTGCTTGAGGCGCGACACCGAGACTTTCGGGGAATCGAAATACTGCGGATCAGGCCAGAAGCGGATCGTCGTGCCCGTGTTGTTGCGGCCGACGGTGCCGACGACCTCGAGCTTGCCGCGCTTGGTGCCGCCGGCGAAGCTCATGTTGTGCTCCTTGCCGTCGCGGCGGATCCACACTTCCAGGTTCTTCGATAGCGCGTTCACGACGGACACGCCGACGCCGTGCAGGCCGCCGGAGAAGCGGTAATTCTCGCGGTTGAACTTGCCGCCGGCGTGCAGCCGCGTGAGGATGAGCTCGACGCCCGGGATCTTTTCTTTCGGGTGCAGATCGACCGGCATGCCGCGGCCGTCGTCGCTCACCTCGACCGAACCGTCGGCGTACAGCGTCACGTCGATCCGCTTGCAGTAACCGGCGAGCGCCTCGTCGACGCTGTTGTCGACCACCTCGTGCACGAGGTGGTTCGGCCGGGACGTATCGGTGTACATGCCCGGACGGCGGCGCACGGGCTCGAGGCCGCTCAGGACCTCGATGTCCGCGGCGTCGTAGCG
>CAZBGV010000314.1:0-2380 GCA_964491485.1 uncultured Woeseiaceae bacterium
CGCGGGGATGCCTGACACCCGCGGTCGTCAGTGGATGAAATGGCCCTCGCGGAGGAACTCGGCGATCTGCTCGGCCACGCTGCGCGACCACACGAGCCCGGTATGCGTGACCGGCATGACGAGGTGATCCGCGGCGCCCGGGAGACGCGTTTCGGACACGGCGACCGCGCCGTCGTTGGGCTCGGCGAACCCGGCGACGACGCGGCCGAGCCCGATCGGCCGGGTGCCCGCGATGATGCCGACCTCGCGCCGCTCGGCGACCTCGACTCCCCAGCAGTCCGCGGCCTCCTCGACCACGCCGGCGGTGATCGTGCGGCCGAGCATGCGCTGGCCGATCGGCCAGCGGCCGAGCCCCGCGGCGGCCTGCGAGCCGCACAGCGGCGAGCCGAGGCAGACGATGCGCCCGGGCGGCGCTTCGGGATGCAGCTTGTGCGTGCGCAGGGCGAGCACGCCGCCCAGGCTGTGGCCGACGAGGTGCACCGGCCCCTCCTCCGCCGCGTCCTGCAGGGCGCTCGCCAGCCGCTCGGCGTTCTCGTCCAGGCCGACGTTCACGGCGAAATAGTCGAAGAGTCGGCCGCTGAACCCGTGGCTCTCGAGGCGGATCTTCAGCATCGACATGACCGCACCCGGCATCCAGATGCCGTGCACGAAGACGACGGTCTCGCGCATCACAGCGTGTTCCGGATTTCCACCAGTGCCTCGCGATTCGTCCACGACCACACCTCGTCGATCGCCTCGTCGATCGGGAGCCAGCGCGACGCGCAATGCTCCGTCTCGTGGATCACGGGCTCGCGAACCTCGGGCAGGACGTATTGCCATTCGTATTCGATATTGACGGTCACGCCTTCCGGATAGCGGTGGCGCCAGCGCGGATCGATGACGAAGGCGCGGTGCCGGCCGCTGAAGGTCAGCTCGCCTTCGCTGGTGAAGCCGGTTTCCTCGCGCAGCTCGCGGGCCGCCGCCGCCGCGTGGGTCTCGCCCTCCAGCAGGCTGCCGGTGACGGATTGCCAGAAACCGAAGGGCTGGCAGCGTTTCAGCAGCAGGGTCTCGCCGCTCGGGACATACACGATCACCAGCACGGATTCGGGTCGCCGCGGCGGCTCTGGAGCATTCCTGCCGGGAGCGGCCAGTGACGCCACGGCTACTCCGTCTGCGGCGTCCGGATGCGGATACCGACTTCGCGCAGCTGCTCCGGGGAGACGTCGCCGGGCGCGCCGGTCAGCGGACAGGCCGCGGTCTGGGTCTTGGGGAACGCGATCACCTCGCGAATGCTCTCCTCGCCGGCCATCAGCATGACCAGCCGGTCGAGTCCGAAAGCGATGCCGCCCATCGGCGGCGCGCCGTACTCCAGCGCGCGCAGCAGGAAGCCGAATTTCTCCTCCGCCTCCTCGCGCCCGATCTCGAGCAGGTCGAACACCGCGGATTGCAGCGCCTGGTCGTGGATACGGATGGAGCCGCCGCCGATCTCGTAACCGTTCAGGACGAAATCGTAGGCGCGGGACTTGAGCCGGCCGGGATCGGCCTTCAGGTCGGCGGGACTGCCCACGGCCGGCGCGGTGAACGGGTGATGCAAGGGCGTCCAGCGGCCCGTGTGCAGGTCGCGCTCGAACATCGGGAAGTCGACGACCCAGAGCGGCCGCCAGCCTTCCTCGACGAGACCGCGATCCGTGCCGAGCTTCACCCGCAGCGCGCCGAGGGAATCGTGCACCACGCGCGCCTTGTCCGCGCCGAAGAACACGAGGTCGCCGTTGGCCGCGCCGGTGCGCTCGAGGATGCCGTCGATGGCGCTGTCCGGCAGGAACTTGAGAATCGGCGACTGCAGCCCGTCGCGTCCTGCCGCCACGTCGTTCACCTTGACGTACGCGAGCCCGCGCGCGCCGAAGCGACCGACATACGCGGTGTAATCGTCGATCTCCTTGCGCGTGAGCTCGCCGCCCGACGGCAGGCGCAGGGCAGCGACCCGTCCTTCGGGATCGCCGGCAGGGCCGGCGAACACCTTGAACTCGACGTCACGCACGAGATCGCCGATGTCGACGAGCTCCAGCGGGATGCGCAGATCCGGCTTGTCCGTGCCGTAGCGCCGCATCGCCTCCTCCCACGACATGCGCGGAAACGGCGACGGCAGCTCGACACCCTGCACTTCCCGGAACACCCGCTGGATCATCGCCTCCATCGTGCCGGTCACCGCCAACTCGTCGACGAAGCTCATCTCGATGTCGAGCTGGGTGAACTCCGGTTGGCGATCGGCGCGCAGGTCCTCGTCGCGGAAGCAGCGCACGATCTGGTAGTAGCGATCGATGCCGGACATCATCAGGAGCTGCTTGAAGAGCTGCGGCGACTGCGGCAGCGCGAAGAACTTGCCCGGATGCGTGCGGCTCGG
>CAZBGV010000315.1:0-2291 GCA_964491485.1 uncultured Woeseiaceae bacterium
TTACTTCGTGCACGGCGGCATCCTGCACTACGTGCTGCGGCAACTCGCGCGCACGTCGGCGACGGCCGCCTGAGGGAGCGCTTCCTGCTACACTGCGCGGCGTCGGCCCGGCATCCCGCCGGGCCGGCGGACGGGACAGTCGAGCTACATGATCTTCAGACGCCGCAAGGCCAGTAACGGACCGCCCCGCGCACCCCGCCGGTGGCCGCCGTGGCTGCCGCCGGTCCTGTACGCCGCCGCGGCGGTGCTGCTCCTCCTGACCGTGCTCGCCGTCTACTGGTCGCGCGAGCCGGACGTGTTCTGGGTGAACCGGAATCCCGATTCGGAACGGGTCGTCGTCGGCTACGCATCGACGGATACGCTCATCCGCGTCGCCAGCACGCTGCTCGACAAGCCGGGCGGCTACCTGAGCAACGACCGGCTTCCGCCGGGCGTGTTCCTCGACAACATCCCGAACTGGGAATTCGGCGTGCTGCAGCAGGTGCGTGACTTCGCGCGCGTCTTCCGCAACGATTTCAGCCGCAGCCAGTCGCAGTCGCGCGAGGATCCCGATCTCGCCGCCGCCGAGCCGCACTTCTTCTTCGACAACGACTCATGGCTCCTGCCCCCGACCGAGTCCCGCTACCGGGACGCGATCGCCGGGTTCGAGCGCTACCGTGAGCGGCTGGTCGGCAACGCCACTCCGCAGGCCGAGTTCTACGCCCGCTCGGACAACCTGCGGGAATGGCTGGCCCAGGTGGAGAAGCGCCTCGGCAGCCTGTCGCGGCGGCTCGGCAACAGCGTCGCGCAGGACGTGATCAACACCGACCTGGCCGGCGACCGGGCGGCCGAGGCCAGCTCGCCGCACGGCGATCGCGTCACGGTCCGCACGCCGTGGCTCGAGGTGGACGACGTTTTCTTCGAGGCACGCGGCTCCGCATGGGCGCTGCTGCACTTTTTCCGCGCCGTCGAGTTCGACTTCGCCCAGGTCCTCGCCGACAAGAACGCGCAGACCAGCGTGCGCCAGATCATCCGCGAGCTCGAGGCGAGCGTCGAGCCGCTGCGCTCGCCGGTGGTGCTGAACGGCGGAGGCTTCGGCCTGTTCGCCAACCACTCGCTGGTGATGGCCAACTACCTGGCGCGCGCGAACGCCGCCGTGATCAACCTCCGCGAGCTCCTCGGCGAGGGCTAATAAATTCCCAGCCACGCCGGCACTTCACGCCAGCTGTCCGTCAACGCCCGATCGAGCCGCCGGTAGTCGGGCTCGAAGCGGCCGACGAACTTCCAGAAGCGCTGCGAGTGGTTCATGTGCCGGCCGTGCGCCAGCTCGTGCACCATGAGATAGCGCACGAGCTCCGGCTTGAGAAAGAGCAGGCAGAAATTCAGCGTGATGGTGCCCGACGAGCTGTGGCTGCCCCAGCAGGTGCGCTGCGCCCGGATCTGCATCCTGCTGTAAGGCGTGCGCATCCGGTTTGCGAGCAGCTTGAGCTGCGGCTCGAATTCCGCGCGCGCGAGCTTGCAGAGCCAGCGGCGCAGCGCCAGCCGGCAGAGCTCTTCGTCATCGACGCGGCCCGAGACCTCGACGCCGGCGCCGTTCTCCCGGCAGCGCACGGACTTCAGCTCGCGCTGCGGCCGGTAGGTCACGCGAACACTGCGGCGCAGCGCCGGCATGCGGATCGACGCCGGCAGGGCCATCTCTTCCGGCAGGTAATCGACGGCGAAGGCGTCGCGAGCGTCGCGGATCCAGCTCGCATTCTCGTTGACGAAGGCCTGCACGTCGGCCGCGCGCGTCCGATGCGGCACGACCACCTCCACCCTCCCCCGCGGGAAAACCTTGATCGTCAAGCGTTTGGCGCGCGCGCTCTTGCGCACCGAGAAGGCAGGCAGGTGCGCGGCCTGGGGGCCGTCCGGGAACAGCGGGAGCTGGGGACGCTGGGCTCGCACGGCGCTATTCTACGGTGTCCCCCCGCAAAGCAAACAGCCGCCCCCGGGGCCCGCCTGGCGCCCCGGCAATCCGGCCTTCGGACTGCCCTCTCCCCGCAGAACCCCGTCCCCCGGCCAACCGAACGCCTCCCGTAGGAGCGCGCCATGCGCGCGACCGAACGTGCGTGAACGCTGCTTTGGGATAACGTGCCTTCGTTCGGTCGCCCGCATGGCGGGCTCTACGGGGGCTGCGTTCCGTCGGCGGTGGTTCGTTCGGTCGCCCGCATGGCGGGCTCCTACGGGGGCTGCGTTCCGTCGGCGGTGGTTCGTTCGGTCGCCCGCATGGCGGGCTCCTACGGGGGCTGCGTTCCGTCGGCGGTGGTTCGTTC
>CAZBGV010000316.1:0-2286 GCA_964491485.1 uncultured Woeseiaceae bacterium
CCTGCGGGTGCCAGCGGCGGATGAGGGTGCGCAGGGCGGCGAGGCCGTCGGTGAGCGCGGCGGGACCGGGCTGGAGGATGAGTGAGGATTTGATCTCGTAAAGGTCGCCGTTGACGACGGCAGGCACCGCGTCCCAACCCGGGCGTGCGGCGACCTTTTCGGGCCGGAACTTCTTCCCGCACCACGAGCCGATCACGAGGTCGGGCCGCCGGCGCACGATTTCCGCGGGATCGGCGATGATGCGCTTCTTCGCGAGCGGCTCGCGCGCGCACTCGGGGAAGCAGTCGTCCCCGCCCGCGATCGACACGAGCTCGGAGACCCAGCGGATGCCGCTGATGCAGGGGTCGTCCCATTCCTCGAAGTAGACGCGCGGACGCGGCGCTTCCGGATCGATCTCCGCGCGCACCGCATCGATGCCGCGCTCGAGATCCGCGGCATAGGCCTCCGCCTTCTGCTGCTCGCCGAGCATGCCGCCGAGCATGCGGATCATCGCCAGGATCTCGTCGACGGAACGCTGGTTGAAGACGTGCACCGCGATGCCGTGCCGCACGAGGTCGGCCGCGATGTCCGCCTGCAGGTCGGAGAAGCCCAGCACGAGGTCCGGCTCGAGCGCCAGGATGCGGTCGATTTTCGCGCTCGTGAACGCCGACACCTTCGGCTTTTCCCTGCGGGCGCGTGCCGGCCGCACGGTGAAGCCGGAGATGCCGACGATCCGCCGTTCCTCGCCGAGCGCATACAGGGTCTCGGTGGTCTCCTCCGTCAGGCAGACGATGCGTTCCGGATAACGTGAAGGCATTCGCGATCTCTGCGATGAAGGCCCGTAATATACAATCCCGCGAACGCCGGGCGGCCGAGGGGCCATGTTCCAGCAGCTAATCGACAAGATCAACGACGTCGTGTGGGGCAACGAGCTCGAGAGCAAGGGCATGCCCGGCCACGTCGCCGCCCTGTTGCTGCGGCACGTCTATGCCCTCGTGCGCGACATCATCCAGGGGCAGCTCCCCCTGCGGGCGACGAGCCTCGTCTACACCACGCTCCTGTCGATCGTCCCGCTGGTCGCCTTCAGCTTCTCGGTGCTCAAAGGCCTCGGCGTGCACAACGACCTGCGGCCGTACATGTACGAAGTGCTCGAGCCGCTCGGCGCCCAGGGGCGGGAGATCACCGACGAGCTGATCAACCTCGTCGACAACGTCAAGGGCGGCGTGCTCGGCGGATTGAGCCTCGCGTTCTTCATCTACACGTCGATCCAGATGGTGCAGAAGGTGGAGGAGAGCTTCAACCACGTCTGGCACGTGTCGCGGCCGCGCAGCTTCGCCCGCCGCTTCTCCGAATACACGCTGGTGCTGCTCATCAGCCCCGTCATCGTCGTCGTCGCGCTCGGCATGATCGCGTCGATCAGCAGCAATCGGGTCGTGCAAACCCTGCTCGAGAACGAATCCTTCGGGCCGCTGCTCGTCGAGGTCGGGGAGTTCGCCCCCTACCTCCTGATCACGGGTGTCTTCATCTTCCTCTACATGTTCGTGCCGAACACGCGTGTGCGCTTCGTGCCGGCATCGATCGGCGGCATCTTCGGCGGCGTGCTGTGGGCCACGATCGGGGCCATCTTCGCGAACTTCGTCGCGTACACGACCACCAAGCAGATCATCTATTCGGGCTTCGCCGTCGCGATCTCCGCGCTGTTGTGGCTGTACCTGAGCTGGCTGGTGCTGCTCATCGGTGCGCAGCTCGCGTTCTATATCCAGCGCCCGGAATACCTGCGCATCGGGCGCCGCGAGCCGCGCCTGTCGAACAGCATGCGCGAATGCCTCGCACTGAACGTCATGTACCTCGTCGCGAGCGCCTACCGCGAGGCGTCGCGTACCGTGACCTTCGACGTCATTGCGGACAAGCTCAAGGTGCCGGCGATCGCGCTGACGCCGGTCGTGAACAACCTGGAACGGGCGGGGCTCCTGCTGTCGACCGAGAGGGAAGGCATGGTGCCCGGCAGGGACATGGCCCGCATACGTCTCTCCGACATCCTCGCCGTGGTGCGCCGGCGCGGCGATACGGGATCCTACCGCGGGCCGCGCTGGATGCCGGGCATCGCCGAGTTGGGCAACGACGTCGAGACGGCCGTGAACGGCGTGGTCGGCGAGCGAACGCTCGCGGACCTGGTCGACGAGTTGTCGCCCAAAACGTAGGCGCCCGCCCTGCGGGCGACCGCCGACGATCGGGTCGCCCGCATGGCGGGCTCCTACGCGCCGGCGATCGTCATGCCGTCGACCAGCAGCGAGCCGCAGCGGATGC
>CAZBGV010000317.1:0-2269 GCA_964491485.1 uncultured Woeseiaceae bacterium
CACGAACCGTCAAGCGCCGTTGCCGGCGCTGCCGAACCCGCACGAAGGTTCGCTCGGGAAAGCGCGTTAGCACGGCCATTACGCGCCACGCCGGGGCTACGACAGGTGTGCGGCGTGCAGGTAGTCCGGCGATTGCATCTCGAGCAGGCGGCTCGCCGTGCGCCGGAACTCGACACGCAAGCGCTTGCCGGCGTACAGCGCATCCGGCGGTGCCGCGGCGGAGACGATGAGCTTCACGCGGCGGTCGTAGAACTCGTCGACCATGTCGATGAAGCGGCGCGCCGCGTCCTCCTGCTCCGGCCCGAGCACCGGGACACCGGACACGATGACCGTCTGGTGGCGACGCGCGACCTCGATGTAGTCGCGCGTGCTGCGCGGCCCTTCGCACAGCTCGTGGAACTCGAACCAGACGATGCCCTTGGCGCGCCGCCGCGCGGTGACCGGCCGTCCGGCGAGCGTGAAGCTCGCGTCCTGCGCGGCGCCTGCCGCCATGTCGCGGAAGTAGCGCTCGAGCGTGGCGTCCGCCGTGGCGTCGGCCGGGTGCAGGAAGGTGCCCGCGGTGCGCAGCAGCCGCAGGCGGTAATCCACATCCCCCGCCATCTGCACCACGCGGGTGTGTTCCTCGAGGAGCGCGATCGCCGGCAGGAAGCGCGACCGCTGCAGCCCGTCGCGATAGAGATCGCGCGGGGCGGTGTTCGACGTCGTCACGAGGACGACCCCGCGGTGGAAAAGCCCCGCGAGCAGGCCGCCGAGGAGCATCGCGTCGGCGATATCGCTCACGAAGAACTCGTCGAAGCAGAGCACCGCGGCTTCGGCGGCCAGGTCGGCGGCGACCCGCTCGAGCGGGTCCCGCACATCCTGCAATGCCCCGAGGCGGTCGTGCACCTCACCCATGAAGCGGTGGAAGTGCACGCGGCGCTTGCTTTCGACGGCGAGCGATTCGAAAAATGTGTTCATGAGCAGGGTCTTGCCGCGGCCGACTCCGCCCCAGAGGTAAAGGCCGCGAGGGGCCTCGCTCCCGCGCCCGCGCCGCAGCAACCCGCCGAGGCCGGGCGCGCGCTCGTGCCGCGCCTCGAGCTCAGCGGCCAGCGCCTCCAGCATCTCGAGCACGTCGAGCTGGGCGGGATCCCGCTCCAGACCGAGAGCCTCAGACTTGCTCAGCCATGCCGCACGCAGGTTCACCGGCAACACCCTTCCCGAATGGTCCTCTGACAAAAACAGCGAAGTGTAACCCGCGCAGGCGGATGGGCCCGGGCGACCGGTGCGCAGCCGGCTCTGTTAGACTGGCGCCCGTTTGCAGGGACGGAGGCCATGAGCGAGCCGAGCGAACGCGAGTCGATGGAGTTCGACGTGGTGATCGTCGGCGGCGGGCCGAGCGGCCTCGCCGCCGCCTGCCGCCTGGCGCAGCTCGCCCGGGAGGCGGGGCAGGAGCTCAACATCGTCGTGATCGAGAAGGGCTCCGAGATCGGCGCCCATATCCTGTCCGGCAACGTCTTCGAGCCGCGGGCGCTGGACGAGCTCTTCCCCGACTGGAAGGAACGCGGCGCCCCCGTCACGACGGCGGTCACTCGCGACGAGGTCTGCTGGCTCAGCGGCGCGGAGAAGGGCTGGACCGTGCCTGCCGCGTTCATCCCGCGCCCGATGCGCAATCACGGCAACTACGTCATCAGCCTCGGGCGCCTGTGCCGCTGGCTGGCCGAGCAGGCGGAAGCGCTGGGCGTGAACGTCTTCCCGGGATTCGCCGCGGCGGACGTGCTGTACGACGCGCACGGCCGCGTGCGCGGCGTGGTCACGAGTGACATGGGCATCGGGCGCGACGGCGAGCGCAAGCCGACGTTCCAGCCCGGCTATGAGCTCGTCGGCAGGTACACGATCTTCGCCGAGGGCTGCCGCGGCAACCTCGCGCGCAAGCTGGTCGACCGCTTCGACCTGCGCAAGGACGCGGACCCGCCGCATTACGGCATCGGCATCAAGGAAATCTGGGAAATCGATCCGGCCCGCCACGAGGAAGGCCTCGTGTTCCACACCCTGGGCTGGCCGCTCGACAATCGCACCGACGGCGGCGGCTTCGTCTATCACGCCGCGGACCGGCGCGTGTTCCTGGGCCTGATCGTCGCGCTGAACTACCGCAACCCCTACCTCTCGCCGTTCGACGAGTTCCAGCGCTGGAAACTGCATCCGCGCATTCGCCGCTGGCTGGAAGGCGGCCGTCGCATCGAGTACGGCTCGCGCGCCGTCAACAAGGGCGGCTGGCAGTCACTGCCCAAGC
>CAZBGV010000318.1:0-2269 GCA_964491485.1 uncultured Woeseiaceae bacterium
ACATCCTGCTCACGCCGCCGATCCGCTTCTCGCTCGAGCAGGCGCTCGAGTTCATTGATGATGATGAGTTACTTGAGGTGACACCCGTAAGTCTCCGTCTGAGAAAGAAATCGTTGACCGAGAACGAGCGCAAACGGGAGCTCAGGCTGCGCGCATGAGCCGGCCTTCGGACGATCTCGATCCGGTGCGCGCCTTCCAGGCGCTCGGGCCCGACGACATCCTCGGGCCGATCGAGGCGCTGGGCTTCGTGCCGGACGGCCGCTTCCTCGCGCTCTCGAGCTACGAGAATCGCGTGTACCGGGTCGGCATCGAGGACGGCGAGCCCGTGGTCGCCAAGTTCTACCGGCCGGCGCGCTGGAGCGATGCGGCCATCCTCGAGGAGCACCGCTTCACGCTGGAGCTCGCGGCCCGCGACATCCCGGTGGTGCCGCCGTTCGAGCGCCACGGCCGCACGCTGCACCACTCGGGCCCGTTCCGGCTCGCCGTGTTCCCCTGCCGCGGCGGGCGGGCGCCGGAGCTCGACCAGCCCGGCGTGCGCCGGCAGCTCGGGCGGCTGATCGCGCGCATCCACCTCGAAGGCGAGCGGCGGCCCTTCGAGCACCGGCCGGCGATCGACATCGAGAGCTACGGGCACGCATCGGCGCGCTACCTGGTCGAGGCCGGCTTCATCCCGCGCGAGCTGGTCGCCACCTACCAGGGCGTGGTCGCGCACCTGCTGGAGAACGTGGCGGGATGCTTCGAGCGCGCGGCACCCGTGCGCACGCTGAGACTGCACGCCGATTTCCACGTGGGCAACGTGCTCGCGGACAGTGAGGCCCTGTTCATCGTCGATTTCGACGACGTGCGCAGCGGCCCGGCGGTGCAGGATCTGTGGATGCTGCTCGCCGGCAGCCGCGAGGAGCAGGCCGCGCAGCTCGCGGAGGTGCTCGAGGGCTACGAGGAATTCCGCCGCTTCGGGGCCCGCGAGCTGCACCTCGTCGAGGCGCTGCGCTCGCTGCGCATCCTGCACTACGCCGCCTGGATTGCGCGGCGCTGGGAGGATCCGGCCTTCAAGACCGCGTTTCCCTGGTTCGGCACGCCCCGTTACTGGGACGAGCACCTGCTGACGCTGCGTGAGCAGGCTGCCCTGACCCAGGAGCCGCCGCTCGAATGGGTGACCTAACGCGCCTCGCGCCGGACCCGGCGGTACATTTGCGCTGCCCGTGCGCCGGGTCCACAATGGAAACGCGGACCTTCCGCCGGAACACCCGCGCCCCGGAATGTCTGAGATATGGATTACGCGCCTTGCCAACCTCGTAAGGGACGTCGCCCTTTGAGCGCCCGAAGCTGGAAGCCGGTTTCGCTGGCACTGCTGGCAGCCGCGGTCTGCGGCTGCTCCAAGAGCGTTACGCTCGAAGATCCCACCATTCCCGACCCGCTCGTCGAGCAGATTCCGCTCGCAGTGGCCGTCCGTTACCCGAAAGAGTTCGAGCATTACGTCCACAAGGAGAAGGTCATCGGCAAGGACGAGTGGACGATCGACATGGGCCGCGCGAACAGCATGCTGTTCACGAAGCTCTTCGGCTCCCTGTTCAGCGACTGCACGGTCATCGGCGAGCGGCCGAAAGAGGCCGGGGAGCCGGAGGACGACGCCCTGCCCGGCCATCCCGTGCGCTGCAAGTTCGTCCCGGCCGACACGAATCCGCACGATCTCCCGATCGATGCCCTGATCGAGCCGAGCATCGACGCATTCGAATTCTCGGTACCCAACCAGAGCCAGACCGATTCGTTCGCCGTCTGGATCCGTTACCGGCTCAAGATTTTCGACGCCCAGGGCAACGAGATCGCCAACTGGCCGCTCAGCGCGTACGGCAAGGCGATGAGCTCCATGATGGGCGGCGACGACGCGCTGCGGCATGCCGCCGTCCTGGCGATGCGGGATGCCGCCGCGCTCGTCATCCTGCAGATGGACAAATCGGCGGGCATCAGCGCGCTTGCGCAGGCCCGGCGCAGCCACCCGGCGGGTACCGGCACCGAGGTGATGCTGCCCGTCGGGGACCCGCTGCACCCTACCGCGACGGAGGACAGCCCCGATGATTCCGGATAGTCAGCCGCTGCTCGAGCCCGGGCAGGCGATCGCGACGGCCGCGCGCTGCGGGCGCGGCCTTCTGCAGGGCATTCTCGCCGGGGCGCTGCTCGCGGCGGTGTCCGGCTGTGTCACGTCCCGCGTGGAGGACGTGCGCGAGGGCGCCACGGGCATCGCGGAAGGCGAAGGCGTGGTGATCATGGC
>CAZBGV010000319.1:0-2264 GCA_964491485.1 uncultured Woeseiaceae bacterium
TGCGTTCGGTCGCCCGCATGGCGGGCTCCTACGGGTGGCTTCGTTTGGTCATTCGGGTGCGTTTGGTCGCCCGCATGGCGGGCTCCTACGGGGTTGCGCGGGGATCCAGGAGGGAGCGGTAGATGGCTTCGTAGGCGTCGGCCATGCGGGCGGCGGTGAAGTCGGCGGCGCGGGCGCGGTTGGCGCGGCTCATGGAGGCGCACAGGGCCGGATCGTCGAGCAGGCGGACGAGCGCGCGGGCGAGCTCGTCGGGTTGCCCTGGCGGGACGAGGAGGCCGTTGACGCCGTCCTCGACGATTTCCGGGATGCCGCCGACCCGCGAAGCGATGATCGGCAGCCCGAAGGCCATGGCGTCGAGCAGCGCGGAGCCCAGGCCTTCGTGCAGCGAGGGATAGACGAACAGGTCGAAGGCGGCGAGGTAGTCGCCGACGTCCTCGACGAAGCCGGCGAACCGCACGTTGCGAAGGCCCGCCGCCTGGGCACGAAAGCGCGCCGCGTCGCGGCCCTCGCCCGCGAGCACGAAAGCCAGCTCCGGCCGGGCGGCCTCGAGTGCGCGCGCGGCTTCGATGATCGTGCCCTGCCCCTTGTGGCTGTGATCGAGCTCGCCGAGGTGCCCCACGATCGTCCGGCCCTCGAGGCCGGACAGGACGCGCCGGGCCGCGGCGGCGCCGTTCAGCAGCCCCGCCTGCGCGGAGGGCACGATCCGGCACTCGAGCTCGGGATGATGCGCCCGCACGGAACGGGCGATGTATTCGGAGAGGACGACCAGGCAGTCGGCGGAGCGCCAGGCCCATGCTCGCGCCCACGAGCGGTTCCCGGCATGCCGCAGGCGCCGGGTCATGACGAACGGCACGCCGTGCCGCCGCTTGAGCAGCCAGCCGGAGTACACGGCGCGTTCCTCGTGCGCGTGCACCAGCGCCGAGCCGCGGGCGGCCAGCGCGGCGCTGAGCGGGTTCGGCGGCACGCCCTCGATCTCGAGCCCCGGGATTCCGGCGCAGCGGCCGGCGAGGGCGCCGCCCCTGCGCGCGACCAGCCGCTGCGGCCAGCCGCGCGCGGCAAGCTCGGCGACGAGCAGCTGGGTCTGGCGCTCGCCGCCGCGGAATCCGGGAGCGAGATTGATGTGGCAGAGGCGGCCCGGCGCGCGCGCAGCCAGCGGCTCGCGCGAAGGTGCCGATGCCGGCGACGGATCGCGAGTTGCGCGGGAAGTGGCTGCGTCCGGGGTCGGGGTCATGGGGTCAGGCGGCGGAGAAAGCGGCCGCCAGCGCCGATTCTAGCCCGGATGGGTCACCGATTCGCGGGGTTCTCGGTCAGCCACAGGTGCGCACAACGGATTTCCCGGCCGCGCGGAATACTCGAAGGTATTGCCGGGGAGGAAAATCCGTTATGCGGACAAGGGGCAAGCGAGACACCGCGCAATGGCGACCTTTCCGGGCGGGCAGGCCCTGCCCCGTAGGAGCCCGCCATGCGGGCGACCCCGCGGTCGTTGTGGTCGCCCGCATGGCGGGCTCCTACGGGGGTGGGGGCGACGCGTGGGGCGATCGGGCGGCACGGAGCGGCTGGAGCTTGGTCTCCTCGCCGTCCATGCGCGCGACGATCACGGCGCAGGCGCCGTCGCCGAAGATGTTGACGCTGGTGCGTGCCATGTCGAGCAGGCGATCGAACACGAGCAGCACGCCGAGCGCTTCGAGCGGCAGCCCGATGGCCGTCAGGATGACGGCGATTGCCACCAGCGACGCCGCCGGCACGCCCGCGACGCCGATGGACGTGAGCAGCGCCATGAACACGACGGAGAACTGGGTGCCGAAGTTCAGATCCAGGCCGTAGGCCTGCGCCAGGAAGATCGCCGCAGCGCATTCGTACAGAGCGGTGCCGTTCATGTTCACCGTGGCGCCGAGCGGCAGCACGAAACTCGAGATCTTGTTCGACACACCGGCGTTCTTCTCGATGCACTCCATGGTGACGGGCAGCGTCGCCGACGAGGAGGCCGTCGAGAACGCGGTGAGCATCGCCGGCGCCATCGCGGGATAGATCCCCCACGGCCTGACGCGTCCGAACACGGCGAGGAACAGCGGGATCACGACGAACGTGTGAATGACGAGTCCGGCGAGCACCGTCACCGCGAAGACGACGAGCGGCCCGACCGCGCTGAAGCCGGTCTCGGAAACGACGGCGGCCACCAGGCCGAACACGCCGATCGGCGCGAACAGCATGATCCACCCGGTCATGCGCATCATGACGTTGAACACGCCGTCCCAGAACTTGTA
>CAZBGV010000320.1:0-2263 GCA_964491485.1 uncultured Woeseiaceae bacterium
AGCTCCTCGCGCGCCACCAGCATGTCGTTCCTCACGTCCGCGAACACGTGCGGCGGCAGCACCTGGCCCTGCGGCTCGCCGCCGAGCGTCTGGCGCGCGCCGCTTTTCTTCGCCTCGGCGATGCGCTCTTTCAGGCCTTTCAGCTGCTTCTCGTTGATGATCGGTCCGATCAGCGTCTCGGGATCGTTCGGGTCGCCCACCTTCAGCTTGCGGGTGCGCTCGGTGAAGCGCTCGACGAACGCTTCGTAGAGCTTCTGCTCGACGATGAAACGGTTGGTGATCATGCAGATCTGGCCCTGGTGCAGGAACTTGCCGAAAAGCGCAGCGTCCACTGCAAGCTCGAGGTCCGCATCGCCGAGCACCACGAACGGCGAATTGCCGCCGAGCTCGAGATTGACACGCTTCATGACGGGCGCCTCCACGGCCTGCCGCGCCACGCCGCGCCCTACTGGTGTCGAGCCGGTAAAGGAGATGACGCGCGAGGCGGGATGGCGCACGAAGGCATCGCCGATTTCGCTCCCCGAACCGATCACGACGCTGAGCACCCCGGGTGGCAGGCCCGCCTCCTCGTAGATTTTCGCGAGCAGCAATCCGCCGGTGACCGGCGTATCGCTCGCCGGCTTCAGCACTACCGCGTTGCCGACTGCGAGCGCGGGCGCCACCGAGCGATTGCTGAGCTGCAGCGGCCAGTTCCACGGACTGATGACGCCGACGACGCCGACCGGCTGCCGATACACGCGGCATTCCTTGCCCGGCACGTCGGAGGGCAGGATCTGGCCTTCCACCCGGTACGGCGCGAACGAAGCTTCGAGCATCACCGCGTGCACCGCCGACCATTCGAGCTCGGCTTTGATGCGCGTGCTGCCGGATTCGGTGATCAGCCAGTCGACGATCTCGTCGTGGCGCTTCTCCATCACCCCGGCGGCCTTGCGCATGACGGCGGAGCGCTCGGCGGGCAGCATCTCCGCCCACGCCTTCTGCGCCTTCTGCGCGCCGAGGTGTGCCTCGTCGAGATCGCGCTCGTCGGCATGCGGAATCTCGATGAGCGTTTCCCCGGTATACGGATTGCGGTCCGTCAGCCGTCCCTTCGCCCTGCCGGCCCTCCATTCGCCGGCGATCGGCTGGCGATCGAAGCCCGAAAATCGATTGGCGCTGCGCTGGGATTGTGAAACCGAGACCATGAGAATCTCCTCGCGAAAGCCCCTGCACGCACTGATCTACGACGCGCTGAGTCGCGGAAATTGGCAACGCAACTCAATAGCCTCAGTTTCCGATCGCCTCGATTTCGCCGCACGCGATCGGCAATGTTACGTGCGCCGGGATGTCTCCGAGCGAGGCCACCGAATCGGGCATGACCATGCTCGGTACGACGCTGTGGATGTACACGACACGCCCGTCGAGATCGAGTTCCTGGCCGCTGAATGCTTCGGCAAATGCCTGCTCCAGGTCCGGCAATGACACGGTCTCCTGGTAATAATAGGTCTCGTCATCCGATGCCTGCGGGTACGTATTCGACTCTATTTCCAGGCTCACCGGATCCGCGGTGAACGGCACCATCGTCGTGCCCGAAACCGCCTCGGTCTCGAGCAGGTCCACGATGCCATCGCCGTTGACGTCCTCAGCCGAGGTGGCACAGCTTGCATCGCGGCCATCCTCGAAGCCGTGGAAATGCTGCAGGTGCGTGATGCCCGGGGGCACCTCCTCGGCCGTGACGGTGATAGTGAGGTTGCTGCCGTCAATGCGAAACCTGGCCTCCCCGGTCGACCGGAGGCCAGTCACGTCGGTATTCATCGGCTCGAGCTCGGCAACGTACTCTGCACTGGGGGTATCCGCAGCCGCCGTTGGCACGTACCTGAACACCGCAATTGCGCATCCGGCGGCAGCGGCAAGTGCAACCGCGGGAAGAATGCTTCGCATGGTCAAGGCCCTCCTGTCGTAGTACAGGCGGCCGGAATGGCCGCCCTTGCGAGTTCGAACTGTCCCCGTCAACAAGCATAGTAGGAGGGCCGCCTTTTCGACGGGATCCAGGCACGGGTATTTCGCGTCAGCGCGATTGGCCGGTACCTCGGGCGATGCGGTCCAAAAAAGCCGTTTTGCGGGGATCAGCGCGGAACGCGTTGGCGACGAGTAGATAGCCCTTGCGTCCGTTGGTGGTTTCGATCAGGAAAATGGTCGCATCGTCTCCAGGATCGGTACCCATGTCGACCGATTCGCTCCAGACGATGCTGGCTTCATCCGGCTCGAAGTCCTCGCCGGTATCCGG
>CAZBGV010000321.1:0-2182 GCA_964491485.1 uncultured Woeseiaceae bacterium
GTGTCGTGGATGCCGTTCCCGACGAGCACGCGGAAATCGGGGTTCTTCTCCATCGCGATCGCGATGAGCTGCATGTACGGCCAGTCGGAGAACGGGCTGGTCGCCCCCCAGCTCCAGTCCTCCAGCCCCTTCACCGGCGACTTCGTCACGTATTCGTCGTCCCAGGCCACGCCGAGGAACTCGCGGAGATGAGGTTCGAACGCGCGCAGGTACGCGGCCGGCACGACGTCCGACGGATCGAACGCGTTGCCTTTTTCGGTCACGGGCGCGGCGTAGCGGCCGTCGCTGCGGCCGAGGATGAGATGCCGGTCCGCGAGCAGCTCCGTGCGGTAGCGCTCCTTGCTGATGCGCAGGTCGTGCGCGAGATAGAACTCCGCGGGAATGCCGGAGAGCGCTTCCAGCCGTCGCGCCACACGTTCCCGCTCGCGCGGAGCGAGCGCGCTGCCCATGAACAGCGCCTCCAGGTACTCGTCGCCCGCGAACGCGGCGGATTCATCGAGCAGCGCGGCGAGGTCGCGGCCGCGGCTGTCCACCTTGCCGTGGTACACGCCGAGTGCCGTGAGAGTCGGCAGCGAGACGACATAGCTCAGGATGTTGCCGGGCCGCTGCGCGAATTCGACGATGTTCAGCGCCTGTCCGAACAACGCGACGCCGGCGAGCGAATCGCCGGCTTCGGCGAGCTGGCGCGCCGCTTCCGCGGCGCGCATCGTGCCGTAGCTTTCGCCGAACAGCCACGCGGGCGCGCCGGTCCGGCCGTGTGCCTGCAGCCACGCCGTCACGAACGCCGCGGTCTGCTGGCCGTCGGCGACCACGGAGAAGTAGTCGCGGGGATGCTTGCCGGGAACGACGCGGCTGAACCCCGTGCCCGCCGGATCGAAAAACACGATGTCCGCGACATCCAGCAGGGTGTAAGGATTGTCCACGACCCGGAAGGTGGCCGGATCGGCGGCAAGGTCGTCCGGCACGGCGACCCGCCGCGGCCCGAACATGCCCATGTGCAGGTAGGCGGAAGGCGAGATCGGGCCGCCGTTGAACACGAACAGCACCGGCCGGCGTGCGGGATCGCCCGGATCTTCGGCGACGTATGCCGTGCTCACGATCTTCGCGCCCGGCCTGCCTTCCGCGTCCGCCACGAGGAGCTCCAAGACGGTCGCCGTGTAGGCGACCCGCGTGCCGTTGAACACGCCGGCGTGACGGGTCACCACGGGCGCCCGCACGGCGAGCTCGTCGACGGGCGCGGCGGCGCTCGCGGCGCCCGCCAGGACGAAAAGCAGGACGGCGGCGGCCGGCCAGGCGCGGCTTCGCGGCATGCCAATCCCCCGTTGACCGATGGCTTTCATGGGTTTCGGCCAGATGCTAGGGCGTCGGGCGGGCATAGGCTATGTCATTGCCGGCCGCGGCTCGCGCGCGCGTGCATAAACTTGGCCGCTCCTGCGTCTCGCGCGCGACGAAATGGCTGTTGCTGACCGCCCCGGGGCGACCGTCCCCGCCCGGCGCCGGCATTCAGGCCCGGTCCGGGCGACCGATCGCTTGCGAGAATTCCTAGAAGACCTTCGGGGTCCGCAGCGGAATGGCGGTCGTCGCCTTGATCTCCGACAGCGTGACCGTCGACTGGATGTCGACCACGCCGGGCAGCTTCAGCACGACGTTGAAGATGAATCGCTGGTACCACTCCATCGAGGAGGCCACGACCTTGATCAGGATGTCCTTGTCCCCGAACAGCGTGTGGCACTCGACGATCTCCGGCGTCAGCTCGATCTTGCGCACGAACTCCGCGCGCTTCTCATCGGAAAGCGTCGTCATCTTCAGGTACGCGAAGATGATCAGGCTGGGGCCGAAGCGCGTGCGATCGAGCAGCGCCACCTGCCCCTTGACGTAACCCTCGCTCTTCAGCCGCTGCAGCCGGCGCCAGCAGGGCGACTGCGACAGCCCCACCTGCTCCGCCAGCTGGCCCGTCGACAGCGACGCGTCCTTCTGGATCTGCTCCAGAATCCTGAGATCGATGGCGGACAGCTCCTCGGCCATCCTTTTGCACCCCTTTTGCCAAACCGGGCAAAGATCTTCCCCGAAACCGCCCGCGCCGGCAACGCCAATCCCCGGATTCCGCCTTCCCGGCGCGCCGCTTGCCTTCCGCACCCGCGCTGACCAGCCACCATGGACCCAACGCAGCCACCCGTAGGAG
>CAZBGV010000322.1:0-2152 GCA_964491485.1 uncultured Woeseiaceae bacterium
GTCGCGCCGGCGGTGCACCGCTCCGCCTGGCAGGTCGACTTCGAGAAGCGCCGCAGGGAGCAGGAGCGCCTGCTGGAGACTCCCTGAGCCGCCCGGAAGGTGAGTGCGATCACCCGTATCGCGACCAGGGAGAACGAGAGCTACCTGCTCCAGATCGCCGATCACGGCACCGCGGCCCACGTCGAGCAGCTCGTACAGAAGCATCGGCGCTGCCGGCGGTTGCAGGACAAGGAGGAGAGCGTGAAGCAGCACACGCTGCGGGAGTTCTCGTACTTCTACGACGAGCAGGGCTGCCACGCGACCAAAGCGCCGGTGAACGGGGTGATCGATCCGGAGACGGTGCGGCACGTCAAAGACGTTTCCGCGGAAACGCGGCCATGGGAATCGTTCGCGACCCGGCGCGCTGGTGCAACTTGCCGAGAGTTACCTCGCCAAAGAGCCGAAAGGCAGTTCCGGCGCGGACCGCTACCAGGTGGTGGTGCACGTTTCCGCGGAAACGCTGCGGGCCGAGGCACCGGGCACGGACGTTTCCGCGGAAACGCCGCAGGCCGAGAACGTTGCCTCCACCCGCGCAGCGCACAGTTCCCGGAACGACGCGTGATACGGAGAGGAGACCGATGGCCGTTTACCCAGGGCAATGTCACTGCGGGGCCATCGGGTTCCAATTTCGGACCGAAGAACCTCCGTCGCGATGGGCCGTACGTGCCTGTCAATGTTCATTCTGCACGGCGCACGGGGCGGCCTGCGTTTCCGATCCATCCGGCGCGGTAGCGTTCACCCATGCCAGGGAACCGGAGTTGCACCGCTACCGCTTCGGACTGCGTACGGCGGACTTCCTGTTGTGCCGCAACTGCGGCGTCTATATCGGAGCGATGCTGACGGACGCGGAAGGCGCGTTCGCTACATTGAACACGCGCGCAATGGATATTCCGAGCCGCGATATCTCGACACCACGACCTGTGGTATATGGCCGGGAGTCGGCCGCCGAGCGCCGCGGTCGTCGCAAAAGACAATGGACACCGGTTGAATAGAAGGCCCAACAGGTCACGCCACGACCCGCCGATATCGCCCTGCGGCGGCCATTTCCCAACAATCCGGAGCGAGCGATGGAGAGATGGTTGACGAAAAGAAACAACAATGCAGAAACGTGACTTCCTGTTCGCCACCGTGGCAGCGCTCGGAACCTGCGGGAGCGCGGCCCGGGCCGGGCGATCCGAAAATTCGAACGACTTTGGCGAGCGGTTCGAGGCGATCGAGCGGCGCGTCGACGCGCGTCTCGGCGTGACCGTCCTCGATCCCGCCAGTGGCCGCCGGCTTGCCTGGCGGCCGGACGAGCGCTTCCCGATGTGCAGCACGTTCAAGTGGCTGCTCGCGGCGCAGATCCTTTCGCGGGTCGAGCGTGGCGAGGAGCGCCTCGAGCGACGCGTGTCCTACGGAAGGAGCGATCTACTCGAGTATGCGCCGGTGACACGCGAGCACGTGAGCGAGGGTGCGATGAGCGTAGAGGCGTTGTGCGCGGCGGCCGTAGAGTACAGCGACAACACGGCCGCCAACCTGCTCCTGGCCACGGTCGGCGGCCCGGACGGGTTCACCGCTTACCTCCGGAGCATCGGCGATCACGTCACGCGGCTCGATCGCATCGAGCCGGAGCTCAACAGCGCCGTCCCGGGCGACCCCCGGGATACGACGACCCCCGCCGCCATGGCGGAAAACCTGCGCCGCGTGCTGCTGGGCGACGCGCTCACGGAAACCTCGCGGAACCGGCTGTCCGGCTGGCTCGTCGGCAGCAAGACGGGGAGCACCAAGCTGCGGGCGGGCCTGCCCGCGGACTGGCGCGTCGGGGACAAGACCGGTATGGGCGCGAACGGCGCAACCAACGACGTAGCGATCATTTGGCCGGCGCCCGGGAACCCGCTCCTCGTGGCCGCGTACCTGACAGAGTCGGCCGCCTCCGTGGACGAGCGTAACGGTGCGCTGGCCGCGGTCGGAAAGCTGGTCGCCCATTGGAGCACTGCGCAATCTTCTTTCGAGGTCCCCTGCTGTTGACCGCAAACCGTGACGCCCTCCTGCGCTGGCTGCTCGATTCCGATCCCGCGATCCGCTGGCAGGTGCTGCGCGACCTCACCGACGCCTCGGCCGACGAAGTCGCGGC
>CAZBGV010000323.1:0-2100 GCA_964491485.1 uncultured Woeseiaceae bacterium
CCGATGCCGAGGCGCGCGCCCGGGCGTTTCGCCTCAAGGGCGGCTATGCCATCCCCGCCGCCGCGCTCGCGATGTGCGCATGGATGGCCATGCAGTCGGCGACCGATGCCTGGCGGCTGACCGGCATCCTGCTGCTCGCCGGGCTCGGTCTCTATCTCCTCGCCGGCCGCGGCCGGCGCCCGGCGTAGGAGCGCGCAACGCGCGCGGACTGCCGCGCACCCGCGCGTGAACGGACGCGAGAGCGCGCCGGTCCTGGTCGCGCGCGATGCGCACTCCGGCGTCCGGCCTGCCGAGCTAGTCGCCCGATGCGTCTTCTGCGTGCTCTCCCTTGCGGGCCGCGGCGATCGCCTCGAGGCGCGCCGCCTCGAATTCGTCGCCCGGGTTCCACTTCGGCATCTCGTCCGCGTTCGCAATCGACAGGCCGGTCCAGTAGCCGAGCAGCGCGTCCGAGACCATGCCGTCGAGATTCCAGCTCGGGTCGTATTCGTCGCTCGGCTGGTGGTAGTTGACGTTGGTGTAGTGATCCACCTGTTCGCGTCCCCAGCCTTCCGGCCGGTCCACGAAGTCGATGCCGGTGTCGAGGTACAGGGCCGGAACGCCGATGCGCGCGAAGCTGAACTGGTCCGAGCGGTAGAAGTAGCCGCGGTCCGGGAACTGGTCCGGGTTCACGACCCGCCCCTGCTCCCTCGCGATGCCCTCGACGATCTGGTCGATGGTCGACTTCCCGAGCCCGATGAACGTGACGTCGTGCGTCTCGCCCCAGATGTTGCCGCCGTCGTAGTTGATGTTCGCGGCGATCTTGCCGGCCGGGAAGGTCGGGTGCATGGCGTAGTACTGCGACCCGAGCAGGCCCTGCTCCTCCGCGCCGACCATCGCGATCAGCACCGAGCGCCGCGGGGGCTCGGGCAGCGCCTTGATCGCTTTTGCGATCGCGAGCACCTGGGCGACCCCGGACGCGTTGTCCATGGCGCCGTTGTAGATCTTGTCGCCGGTCGCGTCGGGGGCGCCGATGCCGAGGTGATCGTGGTGCGCCGTGTAGATCACGGCCTGATCCTGGAGCTCGGGGTCGCTGCCGGGAATGAGGCCGAGCACGTTCGCCGTGGCGACGCGGTTCAGCTTGACGTTCATCGCGAGCGAGGTCGTGATGCCGAGCGGCACGGGCTGGAAGTCGCGGTTGTCCGCCGCCTCGCGCAACTCGTCGAGATCCTTGCCGGCGAGCTGCACCAGCGCGCGCGCGGCATCCTCGGTCACCCACGCTTCCACCTGGCCGCGCGGCTCGTCGCCCGCCGGCAGCTCGAACTGCTCACCCGACCACGAGGTCTGCACGACCTGGAAGGGATAGCCCGCCGAGGGCGTCGTATGGATGATGATCGCGCCGGCCGCGCCGTTCTTCGCCGCGGTGAGGTACTTGTAATCCCAGCGGCCGTACCACAGGCGGGTCTCGCCGCCGAACAGGTTGGGATCCCAGGACGGATCGTTGTTCATGATGAGCAGCACCTTGCCGCTCATGTCCTGGCCCTTGTAATCGTCCCAGTCGTATTCCGGCGCCTGGATGCCGTAGCCGACGAACACGAGCTCCGCGTTCTCGAGCACCGCGCGTTCCTTCTGCACGCCGCTCGATGCGATGAACTGATCGTGCTGCTTCAGCGTCAGCTCTTCGCCGCCGCGCTCGAACGTCCATTCCGGAGGCTGCTCGGTCGTGATGCCGACCAGCTCGAACTCCTGCTGCCAGTCGCCGGGGCCGGCGCCGGGCTCGAGCCCGAGCTTCCCGAGCTCCGCGGCGATGTACTCGCGGGCCATCTCGTCGCCCCGGCTGCCCGGTCCGCGGCCCTCGTACTTGTCGTCGGAAAGCTCCTTGATCACTGCCCGCATGTAGTCGGCGGTGATCCCGGTGGCGGCCTTCGCGGCGGCCGGATTGCCCTCGACGCCGGCCGCTGTTGCACCGCCGCTGGCGGAGCTCGCCGCCGTGTCGGCGGCCGGCGCCGCGGATTGCGCGGAGGGCTGGTCGCCGCCGCCGCAGGCCGCGAGCGCGCCGAGGCAGAGCAACATGCCGAAGAGCGAAATCGCGTGTTTCATCGTGGACTCCTGTTCCGGAGAGGG
>CAZBGV010000324.1:0-1996 GCA_964491485.1 uncultured Woeseiaceae bacterium
GACAGGCAGATCGCCGCGCCCGGCGGCGCGATCCAGCGCCGCCCGCGGCGCCCGCGGCCCTGCGTCTGGTAATCGGCGATCGCCACACGGAAGCGGCCGGCCGCCGGCGGCGGCTGCCACAGCAGATAGGTGTTCGTCGACTCGATGCTCTCGAACGCTTCGAGCGCTTCCAGCGAGGCGCGCTCATCGTCCTCCAGCAAGCCCAGGATGTCGTCGGCGCGCAGAGCCATCTCAGTCGTCGTCGATGCCGGGCTCGCGGCCGCGCCCGAACAGCAGGAGCGAGCGGTTGCGAGGTTCGGTGCCGGCCAGCATCCGCTGGATGTTGGAGCGATGCGTATACAGGAGAAACAGCGCGAGGCCGGCGCAATAAACGAACAGCGGCAGCTCTTCGGGAAGCCGCGTGAACGCGACCCACAGCGGTGCCGCGAGCCCCGCCGACATCGTCGAGAGACCAACGTATCCCGAGAGCACCAGCATCCACGCCCAGACGAACAGCACCGGCACGATGAGCGGCGGCGCGACCGCCGCGAGCGTGCCGACCATCGTCGCGGCCCCCTTGCCGCCGCGGAAGCGATGCCATATCGGCCACACGTGACCGATGACGGCCGCGGCACCGCAGGCATAGGCCAGCCACTCGCGGGAAACCGACGGATCGGTGCCGACGAGCGGCAGGTCGAGCGCCGGGATCAGCCCGGCGCCGACGGCACCCTTGCCGACGTCGATCACCATCACCGCGAGCGCGAAGGCCCAGCCCTGCGTGCGCAGCGCGTTGGTGCCGCCTGCATTGCCGCTGCCCATCGTGCGGATGTCGACGCCGCCCCGCAGGCGGCCGACGATCATCGAGCCGAGGAGCGAGCCGACGAAGTAGCTGAGGAGGAATTTGACGCCGAGCTCGAGCATCCGGTCGCGGGAGCTGCTTTGTAAATGGTCGTGCCCATTGTAGCATCCGGACCACATTGAGGCTGATGCGGGTCACGATGCCGATTCCGCTGTTCGTCAATCCGGCTGCGGGGCGCGGGCGCGCACGCCGCATCGGCTCGGCGCTCACCGAGCTGCTCGCGGCCAACGACGTCGCGCACCAGGTGATCGAGAGCGAAGGCCCGGGCGACCTCGAGAAGAAGGTGAAGGCCGCCGTCGCCGAGGGCGCGACGCAGCTGCTCGTCGCCGGCGGCGACGGCAGCATCCACGAGGCCGTGAACGGCATGCTCGAGAGCGGCAGCATCGCCGAGATCGGCGTGATTCCGCTCGGGCGCGCGAACGATTTCGCGAAGGCCTGCGCGATCCCGCCGCACTGGGAGGACGCCGCGCTGCTGCTCGTCGACCGGCTGAAGAATGCGATGCCGGCGCGGCCGGTCGACATCGGCTGGATGAACGGCCGCTGGTTCGCGAACGGCGCCGGGGTGGGTTTCGATGCCAGGGCCTCCGCGATCGCGCGCAGCATCCGGCTGCCGATCGGCGATCTCGTGTACCTGGTCGCGGTGCTGCGCGCGCTGTTCGGCGGCGTCAGCACGTACCGCGTCAGGGTCGCAAGCTCCGGCGCCAGCTACGAAGGCGAGGCGACCCTGGTGCACGTGAGCAACGGGCCGTGGGTCGCAGGGCTCTTCCAGATCGCGCCGCCCGCGGTGAACGACGACGGCGAGCTCGACCTGTTGCTTGTGAAGCCGGTGAGCCGGCCGCGGGTCGTGACGCTCCTGCCGCGGATGATCGGCGGCAATCACATCGGCCAGCCGGAGATCAGTCACGCGCGGGTCGATCGCTGCGAGATCGTCGCCGACGCGCCGATACCGTCGCACCTCGACGGCGAAGTGCAGCCATTGCAGACGCATTTCCGGATCGAGATGCGCGCGGGGGCGCTGCCGCTCTTGTAGGAGCCCGCCATGCGGGCGACCCGGAACGATCGCATCGCCCGCATGGCGGGCTCCTACGGGGGTGGGGCGGTGCCGGTGAGCCAGGCTTTCCGGCGTTGCTCGGCTTCGGGCGCAGCGTCGGGGTCGGC
>CAZBGV010000325.1:0-1994 GCA_964491485.1 uncultured Woeseiaceae bacterium
AGCGCAGCGCGCGCCTGAGCCTGCTCTCGGTCGTGCCCGAAGGGCAGCGGCTCGCGGATTCCGCCGGCGGCGGGCCTGACGCCGACGGGGAGACAGCCTCGGACTGATCAGTCGGCGCCGGCGTAGCCCGCGCGGCGCGCGTCGGACAGCCGCTGCGGCACCGGCGCCACGGCGGCGATCTGGGCCGAGATCCGCGCCGGCTTGCCGGTCAGCCGCCAGTGGAAGATGGTGTCCGCCACCAGCACCCGCCGCACGAAGGCGCGCGTCTCGTCGTACGGGATGTTCTCGATCCAGATGCGCGCGTCCAGGGCGTGCTCGGAGCGCGGCAGCCACTCGTCGACCTTGTTCGGCCCGGCGTTGTAGGCCGCCGTCGCGAGCACGACGTTGCCGTCAAAGCGCTCGAGCATCTTCGCGAGATATTTCGTCCCGAGACGGATGTTGCTCCGTGGATCGGTCAGGGTCGTGAGACCGGCCCACGGCAGCCCGAGCTCGGCCGCGGTGCGGGCGCCCGTCGTCGGCATGAGCTGCATGACGCCGACCGCGCCCGCGTGCGAGCGCACGTCCGCCATGAACAGGCTTTCGCTGCGGCCGATCGCCCAGGCGAGACTGCCGCGGATGCCCGCGGCCTCGGCGAACTCCAGAAACGCCTGCTCGAACGCCAGGGGATAACGGATCTCCAGGTCGTCGAAGCGGCCGCTGTCCGCGAGCGTCGCGATCGCCTGCGAGTACCAGCCCCAGCGGTGCGCGAGCACCGCCGCCTGCACCTTTGCCGCGGGCTCGAGCTTCGCGACGGCGTCGTTCCATTCGGCGCGGCCGCGGCTTTCGAGGCCGACGTAGAAGAGCTCGCGGGCGCGGACGAGCGCCGGGTCGCGTACGAGCCCGGAGAGGATCGCGTCGTCCGCGGGCGTCGCCGCGTGGTCGAACGCATACTCCGCGTCGACCTCGTCGGCGGCGAGGAATCCGTACCAGCTCCGGTCCGTCGCAAGCGCCTCGAAGACCGGCTTCGCGAGATCGACCCGTCCGGCCTGCTGCAGGGCGACGGCGCGCCAGTAGCGCCATTCCGCCTCGCTGCGCTGCTCCTCGGGCATGTCGTCGATGGCGGCGAGCGCGTCGCTCCAGTCGTGCCGGAGCAGCGCCGCGCGCACCTGCCATGCCCGCACCCGCTCGTCCGTCGCGCCGGCGGGCAGGCTGCGCAGCAGCTCGAAAGCACGAGGCTGGTGCTGCTGCGCGGCCGACAGCGCGATATAGCGGGCGATGCGCGCGGCATCGCCGGACGGGAACTCGTGTTCGGCCGAGGTCGCGAGGAACAGCGCCTGCGCGCGGGCCGCGTCGCCCCACGCCACGCGCTGCAACGCGTACAGAAGTTGCGCGCGATGCTCCTCCGCGTCCCTGCAATTCTCGTCCGCGACGATGAAGCGCTCGGGATCGTTACCTGCCGCAATCCAGCGCTCGACCCTTGCGAGCGCTTCGGCATCCATGGATTTCGCGAGATAGCGCGCGAGGGAAAACTCGCGCGCTTCGAGCGCGAGCTCGAAGCGATCGCGCGTGAGCGGCCCCTCGAGCAGCCCGGCGCCGCGCAGGTAATCGAACACCGGATCGCATTCGTCGACCTGGCTCCGGCCGACCAGCCACAGCGAGCGGGCAAGACCGGCGAACTCGTCGAACGCGCCGGTCTCGATGCCGGCCCGGGTCGCGTAGCAGTCGAGCCGCGCCGCGCCCGCATTGGCGTAATGCCGCCGGTAGACGTCGAGATACTCGGGCCAGCGCCCGCCTTTCGCGAGCTCGAGGGCGTACCGGTAACGCAGCTCGCGTCCGGGCCGCGAGCGGCCCCAGGCTTCGAGGAACGCTCGCACCTCGGCGTCGTCGACGTCGGCGATCCTCGCCACGAGCCAGGCGGCTCTCAGGTCCGGCCAGAGCACGTAATCCTCGAGCAGCGCGCGCCGCTCTTCGACGGGCTGCCACTCGCCGCGCTCCGCCGCGGGGTAAGCCTCGCG
>CAZBGV010000326.1:0-1982 GCA_964491485.1 uncultured Woeseiaceae bacterium
CTAGCCCGCGCCCTTGGTGCGGGTCTTGCCGGCTTTGGCGTGCTTTTCGATGTAGTTGATGATGAGGCCGGCGACGTCCTTGCCGGTCGCCTGCTCGATGCCTTCGAGGCCGGGCGACGAGTTGACCTCGAGCACCACCGGCCCGTGATTCGAGCGCAGGATGTCGACGCCGGCGACGTTCAGGCCCATGATGCGCGCCGAGCGCACGGCGGTGGAGCGTTCTTCCGGTGTGATCTTGACGAGCTTCGCCGTCGCGCCGCGGTGCAGGTTCGAGCGGAACTCGCCCTCCTGCGCCTGGCGCATCATCGAGGCGACGACCTTGTCGCCGATGACGAAGCAGCGGATGTCCGCGCCGCCGGCTTCCTTGATGAACTCCTGCACGAGGAAGTTCGCGTTCAGGTTCCGGAACGCCTCGACGACGCTCTCCGCCGCCTTGCGCGTCTCGGCCAGCACCACCCCGCGCCCCTGCGTGCCCTCGAGCAGCTTCAGGATGACGGGCGCGCCGCCGACGAGGTTCAGGAGATCCTGGGTGTCATCCGGCGAGTTCGCGAACCCGGTGACGGGCAGGCCGATGCCGCGCCGCGCGAGGAGCTGCAGCGATCGCAGCTTGTCGCGGGAGCGCGAGATCGCGACCGATTCGTTCAGCGAGAACGTGCCGAGCATCTCGAACTGGCGCACGACGGCCGCACCGTAGAACGTGACCGACGCTCCGATGCGCGGAATGATCGCATCGAAATGCGGCAGCATCTCGCCGTCGTAATGGATGCTCGGCTTGAAGCTCGCAATGTTCATGTAGCAGCGCAGGTGATTGATGACCCGCACCTCGTGACCGCGCTCGGTCGCCGCCTCGACCAGCCGGCGCGTCGAGTAGAGCTTGCGATTGCGCGACAGGATCCCGATTTTCATCTGGTGGTCTGCACCGTAAACAGTTTGTTGAGCCCCGCGCGGGACGGAGTCCCGGGTTTATCCGTGACGCTCGCGGCGCGGGCGCCGTGTCAGGTACGAGCGCGACGGGTCGACCAGCATCCTCTGTTTCAGGGCCGTCCGCCCCAGCAGCATGCGAAAACGCATGTCGTCGCGCGCCGTGAGAGTCACCTCGACGCGCCACGCGAGCTGCGGCAGCTCGACCAGCGTTTCGATCACGTACCGCTCCTCGCGATGTCCGCCCGAATCCGATACGACGCGCCGGTCCACCACCGGCGACTCGCAGATCGCTTCCACGTCGGTCCGCCGCTGCTTCGGGTGAATCCTGAAGCGCACCCAGTCGCGACCGTCCCGCCGGAAGGGCTCGACCAGGTAAGCGTGCAGCGCCGACGTGCGCGCGCCCGTGTCGATCTTCGCCTTGATGCGCCGGATGCCGAGCTCCGGCAGGCCGACCCACTCGCGCCAGCCCAGGATGATTCCATGATCGGCATCGGAAACAGCGTCCAAGGCTCCGTCCTTCAGCCCCAGTTGTGGTCCACGGCATTCGATTGCTGGAACTCTTCGACCGTCGCTTTCGCCTCACGCGTGTCATCGAAACGCGCCAGGTGAAACAACGCGTCCCCCTCGTACGCGAGCGGCGACGTGCTGCGGCCGATGACGATCCCGCCGGTCGACGCCGTCACGTCGACCTCGACCTCGCCGAACGGATCGCCGATCCTGGCCAGCACCTGGTGGGCCCGCACCTGCTGGCCCAGCCGGCAGCGCGACAGGATGAGCCCGCTCATCGGGGCGCGCACCCAGGTCGTCGCATTGGTGTAGATCGAGGTCGGCGGCTTGCGCACGGTCTTCGGCAGCGGCAGCATCCCGAGCTCGCGCAGCACGCGGATGATGCCCTGAACGCCGACGCGGATCGAGAGCTCGTCGAACTGCAGCGCTTCGCCGCTCTCGAAGGTCAGCGTCGGCACGCCGATCTCCACGGCGTGTTTCCGCAGCGAACCTTCGCGCACATTGGCGTCGATTACAACCGGTGCGCCGAACGCCTCGGCCAGGCGGCGGGC
>CAZBGV010000327.1:0-1933 GCA_964491485.1 uncultured Woeseiaceae bacterium
ACCGTAGGAGCCCGCCATGCGGGCGATGTGGCGGAACGAAGCCACCGCAGGAGCCCGCCATGCGGGTGACGCGGACGATGATAGTCGCCCGCATGGCGGGCTCCTACGGGCTATAGTGGGCACATGGACAGCACACGCACCCCGAACCGTCTCGCGCGCGAGACGAGCCCGTATCTCCGCCAGCACGCCGACAACCCGGTCGACTGGTATCCCTGGGGCGAGGAGGCGCTCGCGCTCGCGCGCCGCACCGGTAAACCGATTCTCCTGTCGGTGGGCTATTCGGCCTGCCACTGGTGCCACGTGATGGCGCACGAGTCGTTCGAGGATGCGGAAACGGCTGCCGTCATGAACGAGCTCTTCGTCAACGTGAAGGTCGATCGCGAGGAGCGTCCCGACATCGATCGCGTGTACCAGACGGCACACCAGCTGCTCGCACAGCGGCCTGGCGGCTGGCCGCTGACGGTATTTCTCGATCCGGAGGACCAGCGGCCGTTCTTCGCCGGCACCTATTTCCCGAAAGAGCCGCGCTACGGCATGCCGGCGTTCCGCGAGCTCGTGACCCGGGTGCGCGGCTGGTTCGACGAGCACCGCGACGAGGTCCGGGAACAAGGGCAGCGGCTCCAGGAAGTCCTCGGCCGGCTGGAGCCCCCCGCCGGCGAGCGCGCGCCGCTTTCCGATGCCCCGCTCGGCGACGCGCGCGCGCGTCTCGCGCGCGAGTTCGACGGCCAGTTCGGCGGTTTAGGCGATGCGCCGAAGTTCCCGCAGCCCGCCGTGCTCGAGCGCCTGCTGCGGCACTGGCGCGGCACCGCGCTCGGCGACGAGCCGGACACGCAGGCGCTGTACATGGTCTCTTTGACGCTGGTCCGCATGGCGGAAGGCGGCCTCCAGGATCACGTCGGCGGCGGCTTCTTCCGCTACTCCGTCGACCGCTTCTGGCGCATTCCGCACTTCGAGAAGATGTTGTACGACAACGGGCCGCTGCTCGCGCTGTACGCGCAGGCGCACCTCGCGACCGGAGAGCCGCTGTTCGCGCAGGCGGCGGAGGATTGCGCGGAGTGGCTGCTCGCGGACATGCGCTCCCCGGACGGCGGCTTTTACGCCAGCCGCGACGCCGACTCCGAGGGTGAGGAAGGCAAGTACTACGTCTGGACGCCGGAGGAGATCGAAGCGCTGGTGCCGCCGGAGGAATACCGCGTGCTCGCGCAGCGCTACGATCTCGCGGGCAGGCCGAACTTCGAGGGCAAATGGCACCTCGCCGCACGCGAGCCGCTTGCGGAGACCGCGAAGGCCCTGTCACTGGACGAGGACGAAGCCCGGGCGCTGCTGCGCCGCGCGTACGGGCGGCTGCTCGATGCACGCCGGCAACGCGTGCCGCCGGGCCGCGACGAGAAGCAGCTCGCCTCGTGGAACGCGCTCGCGATCCGCGGGCTCGCGATCGCCGGCAGCGTGCTGCGCCGGGAGGATCTCGTGAACGCCGCGGCCGCCGCGGTCGAGTTCATCCACGAACGCATGCTGCGCGACGGCCGGCTGCTTGCGAGCTACAAGGACGGCTCCGCGCGCTTCCCGGCCTATCTCGACGATCACGCATTCCTGCTCGACGCCCTCCTCGATCTGCTGCAGGTGCGCTGGGACAGCGGGCACCTCGGTTTCGCGATCGGGCTCGCGGACGCGCTCCTCGAGCATTTCCACGACGCGGAGAACGGCGGCTTCTGGTTCACCGCCGACGACCACGAGCCGCTCATCCACCGGCCGAAGCCGCTCGGCGACGAGTCCATGCCGTCCGGCAACGGCATCGCCGCTCGCGCGCTGCAGCGGCTCGGGTTCCTGCTCGGCGAAAACCGCTATCTCGCCGCGGCGGAAGGCACGCTGCAATACGCCTGGCCCGCGCTCAGCGAATACCCGCACGCGCACGTGTCGCTGCTCACCGCGCTAG
>CAZBGV010000328.1:0-1930 GCA_964491485.1 uncultured Woeseiaceae bacterium
TCGTGCTCGTGCACGGCGGCGGCCCGCAGTCGAGCAAGCTCGCGGACGCGCTCGGGCTCGACACGAAGTTCGTCGACGGCCGGCGCGTGACGGACGGCGCGTCGCTCGACGTCGCGACCATGGTGCTGAACGGCCTCATCAACACGCGCGTGCTCGCGGCGTGCCGGGATCTCGAGATCCCCGCCGTCGGCATCAGCGGCGTCGACGCGGGACTGATTCGCGCGCACCGCAGGCCGCCGGTGCAGCGCAACGGCGATACGGTCGATTACGGCTTCGTCGGCGACATCGAGGGGGTGGACGCCGAGGTGCTGAAGAAGCAGCTCGACAACGGCCTCATGCCGGTCGTGAGCCCGCTGTCCTGCGATGCGTCCGGCACGCTGCTCAACATCAACGCGGACACGGTGGCGGCAGCCATCGCCGCGGAGCTCGGCGCGGAAAAGCTCATTCTCGCGACCGGCGCGCCGGGGATCCTGCGGGACGTGCGCGATCCGCAATCGCTCATCTCCTACGTCGACCGCTCCGAGCTCGGCAGGCTGCGCGATTCGGGCGCGATCGCCGACGGCATGCTGCCCAAGGTGGCGGCGATCGAGGCGGCGCTCAGCAAGGGCGTCGCACGCGTGCACGTCGTCTCGTTCAAGCTGGCGGACAGCCTGCTGCTCGAGGTGTTCACGAACGAGGGCACGGGCACGCTGGTCGTCGACGACATCGCCGCCCTCACCCCCGCCGAGCAGGCCTCCGCCGGAGAGCGCGCGTGAGGCTGTGGGAGAAGGGCCTGCCGCTCGCCGAGCGAGTCTTGCGCTACACCGCCGGGGAGGATCACCGGCTGGACGAGCGCCTCGTGCCTTACGACGTGCGCGCGTCGATCGCGCACGCGGAGATGCTCGCCGGCGCGGGTCTGCTCGAGGCAGCCGACTGCGCGCGGATCCGTGACGGCCTGCGCGAGCTGGGCCGGCAGCACGCCGCGGGCGAATGGCACATCGCGCTCGAGGACGAGGACGTGCACACCGCGCTCGAAGCGCGCCTCACCGCGCTGGCCGGCGACGCGGGCGCGCGGCTGCACCTCGGGCGCTCGCGCAACGACCAGGTGCTCGCGGCACTGCGCCTTTATCTCAAGGACGCGGCCGGCGAAGCCGCCGGGAAGCTCACGACGCTTTCTGCGGCGCTCGGCGATCTCGCGCGTCGCACCGGCGACCTGACGATCCCCGGTTATACGCACATGCGCCAGGCGATGCCCTCCTCGGTCCTGCTCTGGTGCGGCGGCTTCATCGACGCGTTCGAGGACGACGCGGCCGGGCTGCGGGGCACGTTGCGCCGCCTCGACAGGAATCCGCTCGGCAGCGCCGCGGGCTATGGCACGCCGGGCCTCGCCGTGAGCCGCGAGGCGACGCGCGCCGCGCTCGGGTTCGCGGAGACGCAGGAGCCGGTTACCGCCGTGCAGCTTTCGCGCGGCAAGGCGGAAGCGACAGTGCTCTTCGAGCTCGCGCTCGCCATGCAGGACATGGGACGCCTCGCCGTCGACCTGCTGCTCTTCTCCACCGAGGAGTTCGGCTTCGTCGAGCTGGCGGTCGATGCGACCACCGGCTCGTCCATCATGCCGCACAAGCGTAATCCCGACGTGCTCGAGCTGGTGCGCGCGGGCACGGCGACCGCGTTCGCGTGCCTCGACGAATGCCTGATGATCACGGCAAAGCTGCCGTCCGGCTACCAGCGCGACCTGCAGCGGATCAAGCCGCCGCTCTTCCGCTCCATCGACCTCGTCCTGCAGAGCGCGGACGTCCTGGCCTTCGTCGTCTCGGGCGTGCGCTTCGTGCCGGAGCGCGTGCGCCTCACTCCCGGCCTGCGCGCGGCCGAGGAAGCGAACCGCCTCGCCACCGCCGAGGGCATCCCGTTCCGCGAGGCCTACCGGCGCGTCGCGGAGCGGTATCGCTAG
>CAZBGV010000329.1:0-1872 GCA_964491485.1 uncultured Woeseiaceae bacterium
CGGAGCCGTCCTCGTCCGGCGGCGTGCCGACGGCGATGAACTGGAACAGGCCGTGCCCGACGCCCTTCGCGACGTCGGTCGTGAACTCGAGCCGCCCTGCCTGGCGGTTGCGCTTGAGATAAGCGTCGAGGCCGGGCTCGTAGATCGGTACCTCGCCCGCGTTCAGGCGGGCGATCTTGTCCGCATCGATGTCGACGCACACGACGTGATTGCCCATCTCTGCGAAACAGGCGCCGGTCACGAGGCCCACGTAGCCGGAGCCGAAGATCGTCAGTCGCATATGTGGAATCCCGGGGAATTGGTTATTCGGGGATTGGCGCTCTGGATTATACAGATTGTAGCTGTCGCGATGGACCGACAGCCCTCGGCCGATACGCCGGGGGGCCGTAGGAGCCCGCCATGCGGGCGACCGACGGTCCCTCGCCCGCTTGGCGGGCTCCTGCGGGGAGAGTTGCGACCTGCGTTCTGGAATCGCCCTCGCGAAGCCTGTAACCTCCCGCGCGGTACCGGAGCCAGCACGCATGCCCAGGACGACTGTTCATCTCATCGCCGCCGCGCGCCCGAATTTCATGAAGGTGGCGCCGCTTTACCACGCTTTGGCTGCAACGGACTGGTGCGAGCCGCGGATCGTGCACACCGGCCAGCATTACGACGCCAATATGTCGGACGATTTCTTCCGCGACCTCGGGCTGCCGGCGCCGGCATTCCACCTCGGGGTCGGCAGCGGCTCGCACGCGGAGCAGACCGGCGGCGTGATGATCGCCTACGAGAAAGTGTGCATGGAAGCGCGGCCGGACTGGATCGTCGTGGTCGGCGACGTGAACTCGACGGCGGCCTGCGCGATGGTCGGCGCCAAGCTCTGGATTCCGGTCGTGCACCTCGAAGCCGGGCTGCGCAGCCGCGACCGGCGCATGCCGGAGGAGATCAATCGCCTGGTCACGGACGCGATCGCGGACGTGCTGTGGACGCCGTCGCCGGATGCCAACGAGAACCTGCTCGCCGAGGGCGTGCCGGAATCGAAGATCGATCTCATCGGCAACATCATGATCGATTCGTTCGAGCTGCTGCGCGATAAAATCGAAGCTTCGGATGCACGCGAGCGCCTGGGCCTCGAAGGCGCCGACTACGCGCTCTTGACCCTGCACAGGCCGTCGAACGTCGATCGCGAGGAGACGCTGACCGCGATCGTCGATGCGCTCGAAACCATCGCCTCCGACCTGCGCCTGGTCTTCGTCTCGCATCCGCGCACGATGAAGAACCTGAAGAAGTTCGGGCTGGATGCACGGCTCCGCGCCGTGCGCAACGTCGACCTCCTCGAGCCCGTGCCGTATATCGATTTCATGCATATCGTCACCGGCGCGAAGCTCGTGATCACGGATTCGGGCGGGTTGCAGGAAGAGACGACTTACCTCGGCATACCCTGCCTCACCATGCGCGAGAACACGGAACGCCCGATTACCGTGACCCATGGCACGAACGCTCTCGTCACTGCAGGACAACTGCCCGGGCAGGTGGCCCGGATCCTCGCAGGCGAGTGGAAGAAAGGCTCGGTGCCGGCGCTGTGGGACGGCAAGACCGCCGCTCGCGCCGTCGCGTGCCTGAGGCAGCGCATGCTTTCGTCCGGCCCGGCATAGCCGGCAAGCCGTTCTTCCGGCCCCGGTGACCGGCGGCAGTCGTCCGCCAGTTGTCCTCCGAACGCGCGGTCGGGTACCCTGAATGCGGACCGGCGGCGCAGCCCTCCTTTCGACGCGCCGCCTCCACTTGTGGATTCAGTCCCGGGCCGCTACGCTCCGCAGCGAACGACCCGCATACATCCCGGCCATTCGCGCCGATAAAACGGGCCCGGCAGCGCGCCCGGCTTCAAATCCGTCC
>CAZBGV010000330.1:0-1865 GCA_964491485.1 uncultured Woeseiaceae bacterium
TCATCTCGCCGCCGCCGCACCACGACATCTACTCGATCGAGGACCTGGCGCAGCTGATTTTCGACCTGAAGCAGGTCAATCCCCGGGCGTTCGTGTCCGTGAAGCTCGTGGCCGAGCCCGGCATCGGCACGATCGCCGCGGGCGTGGTGAAGGCGTATGCCGACCTCATCACCGTCTCGGGCTATGACGGCGGCACCGGCGCGAGCCCGCTCTCGTCCGTGAAGTACGCCGGCAGCCCCTGGGAGCTCGGGCTTTCGGAAGTGCACCAGGTGCTGCGCGCGAACGACCTGCGGCACAAGGTGCGCCTGCAGACCGACGGCGGGTTGAAGACCGGCCTCGACGTGCTGAAAGCGGCGCTCCTCGGTGCGGAAAGCTTCGGCTTCGGCACGGCCCCGATGATCGCGCTCGGCTGCAAGTACCTGCGCATCTGCCATCTCAACAACTGCGCGACCGGCATCGCGACCCAGAACAACGTGCTGCGGAGCGAGCATTTCATCGGGCTGCCGGAGATGGTGATGAACTTCTTCCGCTTCGTCGCGGAGGAGCTGCGCATGCTCATGGCCGAGCTCGGCGTGCGCTCGCTCGCGGAGCTGATCGGCCGCGTCGACCTGATCGAGCTCGCGCCCGGCGAAACGCGCCGCCAGCAGCAGCTCGATCTGTCCCGCATCGTCTCGACCGCGGGGCTCGCGACCGACGTCCCGCAGTTCTGCATCGACGAGCGCAACCGCCCGTTCGACCAGGGCGAGCTCGCGGAGCGCATGGTGGAGGAGATCCTGCCGACCATCGAAGCGGGCACCGGCGGATCGTTCGCGTACGAGATCCGGAATTTCAACCGTTCGATCGGCGCGCGGCTGTCCGGCGAGATTGCGCGGCGCTACGGCGCGAAAGGGGCGGCGCACGCGCCGGTGGACGTCCGCCTGGGCGGCACCGCCGGGCAGAGCTTCGGCGCCTGGAACGTGCCCGGGCTCAATCTCACGCTCGCGGGCGACGCGAACGACTACGTCGGCAAGGGCATGAGCGGCGGCCGCCTCGTGATCCGGCCGCCGGACGGCTCGCAGTTCGTGGCGCGGGACACGGTCATCATCGGCAACACCTGCCTGTACGGCGCGACCGGCGGCCAGCTGTTCGCCGCGGGCACGGCCGGCGAGCGGTTCGCCGTGCGCAACTCGGGCGCGATCGCGGTCGTCGAGGGCGTCGGCGATCACTGCTGCGAGTACATGACCGACGGCATGGTGGTCGTGCTCGGCCGCACCGGCATCAATTTCGGGGCGGGTTTCACCGGCGGCTTCGCCTACGTGCTGGACCTGGATCGCGACTTCGTCGATCGCTACAACCACGAGCTCATCGACATCCACCGGCTGACGCCGGAGAGCATGGAGGCGCACTGGCACCACCTGCGCGCGATGATCGCCCTGCACGTCGAGCTCACGGGCAGCGAATGGGGTGCCGAGATCCTCGACGACTTCCGCAGCTGGCTGCCGAAGTTCTGGCTGGTGAAGCCGAAGGCGGCGGAGCTCGGCTCGCTCATCCAGTCGCTCAGGCAGGCCGCGTAGCGCCATGTCCAAGCATCCGCTGCAATACCTCGAAGTGCCGCGCCGCGATCCGGCCAAGGATCCGGCGGAGGTGCGCATCAAGCACTACCGCGAGATCTACGGGCACTACGACGCCGCCGATGCCGCGAGCCAGGCGGGGCGCTGCCTTTCCTGCGGCAACCCCTACTGCGAGTGGCAGTGCCCGGTGCACAACTACATTCCCGACTGGCTGAAGCTGATCGAGGAAGGCAAGCTGTTCCAGGCCGCGGAGCTCTCGCACCAGACGAACTCGCTGCCCGAGATCTGCGGGCGCATCTGCCCGCAGGACCGGCT
>CAZBGV010000331.1:0-1837 GCA_964491485.1 uncultured Woeseiaceae bacterium
GGTTAGTCCTGCCCCTTTCGAGGAGACCGAGATGGCCGCGCGAACCCAGGCGATACCCGAAGGCTACGAAGCCGTCAGTCCTTATCTGGTCGTCGACGACGCCGCGCGCGCCATCGACTTCTACAAGCAGGCGTTCGGCGCCAGCGAGCTGCTGCGCTACGAGGACGGCGACCGGATCGGCCACGCGGAGCTCCGCATCGGCCAGGGGATCGTCATGCTCGCGGACGAATATCCCGAGCGGGGCATCACCGCGCCGCAATCCGGCGGCTCATCCGCCGTCAGCCTGATGATGTACGTCGAAGACGTGGACGACGTGGTCGCGAAAGCCGAGCGGGCCGGCGCGACCATCGAGCGGCCGGTCGCGGACCAGTTCTACGGCGATCGCGCGGGCGGCATTGTCGACCCGTTCGGCCACCGCTGGCACATCGCCACGCACGTGGAGGACGTTCCTCCGGAGGAGCTGGCCGAGCGCGTCGCCAAAGCGGGGTGACCCCCGTTACGAGCGCTTCTCGCTCAGGAAACCCCTCCGCGGAGGCCCGGCCGCGCCTCTGCCGGTCGAGCGCGCCGGCCCTGCGCACGACCCGGATCGACAATCCCGCGGAATTCCATCCCGAGCAGGCGCCCCGCCATGGCTCCCAGGTACGCCGCGCTGTCCCGCTCGCGCTCGGGCGAGCCGCCGCTCCCCGGATCGGTCCCCACGGGGGGCGCGGGTCCGCGGCGGACGCAGATTGGGCCGGAGGTTTCCCAGATGATCTCCGACACCGTCTCGGGATCGGCGGTATGCAGGTCGTATAGCCAGCGCCGCATCGCGCGCTCGTCGAGCCCTGAAAATGACTGTTCGAGCTGCCGCCGCCCGGCGGGCCCGGGATCTGCGCTCATGACCCTTCTCATGACTTCCACCGCTCTTTCGTGCCGCACCAACCATGGATTGGATGTACTTTCGGCGCCCTCCGTTGGAACGAGCGTGGCAGGAGCCGTGGATTTCTCCGCGGTGCGTTGGTGCGTCCTCCGCGCCGATTACCCACGCAACGATCTCGGCCGTAACGTTCGCGCTGCTCGACAAGCGCGGGTTTTGCCGGCGCGAGAGGCGGTTTTGTAGTATGTCGCGGAGCTCTCGCTCTCCGTGGTGCGTGGACGGACATGACCGTGAACAGAGACAACAATCCCCATCGCTTCCGGTTCCTGGCTTTGCTCGCGACGTTGCTCGGCTCGCTGCCGCTGGTGCTGGCGGCGACGACGGCTTCGGCACAGGAGCCGGTCGCGTGGGGCCCGGATCTCGAGTTCCACACGTTCTCCATCGTCGCCATCGACCCGCGGACCGGCGAGTCCGGCGTGGCGGTGACGACGCGGCGGCCTTGCGTGGGCAACGCCGTGCCGTGGGTGCGTGCCGGCGTGGGTGCGGTGGCGACGCAGGGCAGGACGCGTCCGGAATACGGCATCGAGCTGCTCGACCTGATCGAACGGGGCGTGGCACCGCAGGACGCGCTGGACCGCATCGTGGCCGTCGACGAAGGGCGCGAGCATCGCCAGGTCGGGGTCATCGACCTCCAGGGACGCTCGGCGCAATGGACCGGTGCCGAGCAGTACGGCGCCGAGGACCGGGGCGATTGGGTCGCCATGCGAACCGGCAGGAACTACGCGGTGCAGGGCAACTCCCTCGTCGGCACGAACGTCGTCGACGCGGTGGCGGAAGCGTTCGAGGCAAGCGAGGACACGCAGCGCCACCTGGCCGACCGGCTGATCGAAGCGATCGCGGCCGGGCAGGCGCTCGGCGGAGACGGGCGGCACGGGGAAACCCAGTCGGCGGCCGTGCTGGTCGCCGATCCGCGTCCGGGCA
>CAZBGV010000332.1:0-1814 GCA_964491485.1 uncultured Woeseiaceae bacterium
CCCTGGTGGCGCTTCGCGGGCACGAACTCGGCGTGCACGGCCTTGTGCGCGAGGACCAGGAAATACGGCCGGCCGTCGTCGTTGCGGCGGCGCTCTTCCAGCCAATTGATCGCGAGATCGGTGAGGATGTCGGTCGTGTAGCCCTTGATGACCCGGCGCTTGCCGTCGATGTTGATCTCGGGATCGAGGTATTGCCCCTGCCCGCGGAAGCTCGCCCAGTGCTCGAAGCCCGGCCGCGGGTCGTCGCGATCCTCGCCCATGTGCCACTTGCCAATGTAAGCGGTGTGCCAGCCCGCATCCTGCAACAGCTGCGGGAAGAACACGGTGCCTTCGGGAATGCCGGAGGTGTTGTCGGTGACGCGGTGGCGGTGCGCGTACTGCCCCGTGAGGATGGAGGCGCGGCTCGGCGAGCACAGCGACGTGGTCACGAACGCGTTCGCGAGGTGCGCGCCGTGCGCGGCCATGCGGTCGAGGCTGGGAGTCTCCAGCCATTCCGGCGCCTGCTCCATGAACCCCATGAAGTCGTAGCGGTGATCGTCGCTCAGGACGATGATCACGTTGCGCGGTTCAGCGAACGCAGCCGCGGCGAGCAGCAGCAGGCCTGCAGCGACCAGGCTTCGAGCGAAGGAAGGTGCGTGCACGGCAACGGCCTCCTTGTCCGGAGAGTGGCGGGCGGGTCCGTTGCATGGTACACCGTTACCGTTGGCAGGTCGGAACGCCGGCCGCGACCGTTGCGGCACGCCGCGCATCCCTCCCTGCAGAGAGGCCGGCAGGCTGCGGGCCTCGCCGTCGAATCCGGAGCCGGCATGCGGGGCGAGCTGTTCTTCGACGACTTCGCAGCGCCCTCGTCCGAGCAGCGGCGCCTCGCGATATGCATGGCGCTCGGCGCGGCCATCGTCATGCTCGTCCTCATGCTCGTGGAGTGGCCGCCGCCGGGCGCGCTGGTGCGGCTCATTCCGCCGGTGCTGAAGGTGCGGCTCGAGCACGGTCCCGCGGGGCGCGAGCGCGGCGGGCCGGCCGCGGAGACGCCGCCTGCGCCGGCCGAAGCGTCCGCCGGCGAGCCCGCCGCGCCGGCCGCGCTGCAGCGGGAGGACGCGCCCGCGACCTCACGTCCCGCCGCGCCGCCCGCGGCCGCCGCCGTCCCGCAGGAGCGGCTGGAACCGGTCGTCGTCGAGCAGCCGGCGACGCGCCCGGCGGCGGGCGCGGAACATTCCGCCCCGGCCGCTTCGGGGCCGGCGCTCACGTCCGCCCCCGTCGACTGGTACGCGGAGCTCGAGCGCGTGGCCGCCGCCGTCGGCGCGCAAGCCGCCGCGGAGCCCGGCTCGATGCACCCCGAATTCGACGAGCTGCGCCGGATCGCGAAGCTGCGTTACGGCCCGCCGAAGACGAACCCTCCGCCGCCGGCCTGGGAAGCGGTGAAGGATCCGTACGGCCGCAAGCTGCTGAAGAACGGCCCGTTCTTCATGGTTCTCGAAGACAACCGCCTGTTCAACCAGGAAGCCTTCGAAAAATTCGAGCGCCACATGATCTTCGTCGCGATCCCGCTCGGCCGGTCGAAGCCGAGCAACCTGCCGTGGGTCGAGAAGATCCGCGAACGTTACGCCTACTTCCTCGAGCCCGACGAGCTGCCGCCGCTCAAAGCGGCGGCGGCGAAACAGGCGCTCGATCCACGCTGATCACCACCTTGCCGCGGGCGTGCCCCCGCTCCACGTAGCGGATGGCATCGGCGGTGTCGCCCGCATGACGGGCGGGTTGGTGGCGCTGCGATCCGTAGGAGCCCGCCATGCGGGCGATTCGGACGATCCAGTCGCTGC
>CAZBGV010000333.1:0-1797 GCA_964491485.1 uncultured Woeseiaceae bacterium
GTCTGCCACGCGAGCATCTCGTCGGTCATGCCCTTGAAGGTCTTGCCGAGCATGACGAAGGTGTTCGTGTCGGGGTCGCGTGCGGCGAGGTGCAGGTTGCTGAGCCAGCCGCGCCGCCGGCCGCTGCCCCATTCGGCCGCGATGACGACGAGATCGAGCGTGTGGGCCGGCTTGATCTTGAGCCAGGCGGAGCCGCGGTTGCCGGCTTCGTAGAGGCCGTCGAGCGACTTTGCCATGAGCCCTTCGTGCCCGGCGGCGAGCGCCGCGTCCAGAAACGGCGCTGCCTCACCGGCGTCCTCCGTAACGAGCCGCGGGATCCGGCAGCCGTCCGGCACGACGGCGGAAAGCGCCTCGAAGCGTTCGGCGGCCGGGCAGTCGATGAGATCTTCTCCGTCCGCGTGCAGGCAATCGAAGAAGAACGCGGAGAGCGGCAGGGTTTCGCGCAGCGCTGCGACGTCGAGCTTGCGCCCGAAGCGGCGCATGGTGACCTGGAACGTGTGCGGCGTGCCGTCGGTGCGCAGCGCGATGGCTTCGCCGTCGAGGATCGCGCTCTGCACCGGCAGGTCGCGCAGCACGGCGACGATCTCCGGCAGCCGTGCGGACACCTCGTTGAGCCGGCGCGTGAAGATGCGGATCTCGCCGCCCGCCTTGTGCGCCTGGATGCGCGCGCCGTCGAGCTTGTATTCGAAGGCCGCGGGCGAAAAGGCGGTGAGCGCCGCGGCCGTATCCTCCGCGGTCTGCGCAAGCATCGGCTGCACGGGCTCGAGCAGGGCGAGCCGGAACGCGTCGAGCCCGGTGCGTCCTTCCGTGAGCGCGGCCGCGGCGACGACCGCGGGATTGCCCGCCAGCATGACGGCGCGGCGCACGTCGCGCGCGGGCAGCTCCGCCGCTTTGGCGATCGCATCGACCATCACGCCTTCGAGCGCGCCCTGCCGCAGCTCACCAAGAATCAGGCGTGCGAGAAAGTTCTGCTCCCGCGCCGTCGCGCGCGCGAACAGGTCGCCGAGCAGACGCCGGCGCTCGACCGCCGAGCCCTTGCCCGAAACGGTCGCGAGGGCTTCGAACGTTTGATCGACGTCACCGACGGAGAGCGTTGCCTGCTCCGCCGGCGGAACGCCGAGCGCATCGCGCACGACCGCAGGCCCGAGCCCGATGCGTCCTTGCCGCAGCGCGCCGACGAGCCAGCCCGCGCCGGTCTCGACCTCGCCCGGCGCGAGCTGCCGCAGGCTCTCCGCGAGCCGCTCGATCTTCGCAAGCCGGCTGCGGGTTGCCGCAACGGTTTCGGACGTCTCGGCGAGCGCCGCGAACAGCATGCCGCCTCCGGCCAGGTGACCTTGTCGATTTTTGAGTGTAGCGGAACGCAGGTGCCGTCATGACCGCAATGCTGATCGAGGTCCGGCAGGCGCTGCGCGGGCTCGCGCGCAGTCCCGGTTACAGCTCGAGCGTCGTGCTCACCCTCGCGCTGGGTATTGCCGCCGCCGCAGCGGTGTTCGCGCTGATCGACGGCGTGCTGCTGCGGCCGCTGCCGTACCCGGACGCGGACCGGCTCGTGCTCGTCAGGGAGCACAACCGGGACAGCGAGTGGAACACCTCGGTGGCCGATTTCCGTGCCGTCGAAGCCGACGGCGAGAGCTTCGCCGCGGCGGCCGCGGTAACCTCGATGGACGTCGTTCTCACCGCGGGCGAGGAAGCGCAGTGGGTAAGCGCACGTTTCGCGACGGCGGCGTTTTTCGACGTGATGGGGATTCGGCCGGCACTCGGCCGCGCCTTTCTTCCAGGTGAAGACCGGCCCGACGC
>CAZBGV010000334.1:0-1787 GCA_964491485.1 uncultured Woeseiaceae bacterium
ATGTCCTACCACAACGGCTCGGTCTGGCCGCACGACAACGCGCTGATCGCGCTCGGCCTCGCCAATTACCGGCATACGGACGCCGTGCAGGACATTTTCAAGGGGCTGTTCCTGGCGGCGAGCTCGATGAACCTGCGCCGGCTGCCCGAGCTCTTTTGCGGGTTCCGGCGGCGTCTCGGCCGGGGTCCGACGGCTTATCCCGTCGCCTGCTCGCCGCAGGCCTGGGCGGCCGCCGCGCCGCTGGCGCTGCTGCAGGCGAGCCTGGGGCTGAGCTTCGACATTCCGAAGCGGGCCATCGTCATGCACCACCCGCGGATGCCCGATTTCATCGACGAGGTATGGCTGCGGCGGCTCCGGCTGGACGCGACGGCCTCCATCGACCTCCTGCTGCGCCGTCATGGCACCGACGTGGCCGTCAACGTGCTGCGCCGGGAAGGTGACGTCGTGGTCGACATCAGGGTCTAGCCATGCGCGGGCCGGCCGGCTTTGACGGTGCCGGCGGGCCACCCTATGCTGGCGCCGACGGGCGGGACGGCCCGCTGGACGGAATCGATTATGGCGTGGCCCTGGCTCCGGATCGTGGCGCGAACCATTCCCTGGGCGGAGCTCGCGCGCAATGCGCCGAAGATCATTGCGGCGTCCTCGGACCTGCTCGCGAAGCGCAACGCCGCGGCGCGCGAGGAGTTCCGCATATTGCCGGACGAGGCCGACGAGATGGAGCTCGCGCGGCGGATCCGCGCCCTGGAGCAGCGCGACGCAGAGAATGCGCGGGTGGTCGAGCAGCTCGCGCAGCAGGTGAGCGACCTGAGCGAGGCGGTGCAGGTGCTCGCCGCGCGCCTGCGCCTCATGACGTGGATCGCGGGTGCCGCGCTTGTGCTCGCCGTCCTCTCGCTGTGGCTGCCCCGCTGAGGCGCGATGACTGAGCCGGCCCTGCACTGCGTCGATCACCTGGTGTTCGCCGCGGCGGACCTCGAGCAGGGCATGCGCGAGATCGCCGGGCGGTTCGGCGTGGAGCCGGTGCCGGGCGGGCAGCACCCGGTTTACGGGACGCGCAACGCGCTGGTGGCGCTGGGCGATGCCTGCTATCTCGAGATCATCGCGCCGGATCCGCACGTGTTGCAGCGCCACGAGGTGCGTCTCTTCGGCATCCACGAGCTGCCGGCACCGCGGTTGATCACATGGGCGGCGCACGGCACGGCGCTGGAGGAGTTGACGGACGCGGCGCGCCGGGAGGGCGTGGATCTCGGCACGGTCAGCGCGGGCAGCCGGCACCGGCCGGACGGCACCGAGCTCACGTGGACCTATACGGATCCGCTGGCGGCGCGCAACGGCGGCGTGCTGCCCTTCTTCATCGACTGGGGCGACACGGAGCACCCGGCGCGCAGCCTGCCGCAGGAGTGCGAGCTCCTCGAGCTCACGCTGTACCACCCGCACGCCGCGAACGTCGAGCAGCGCCTGCGCGTCGTCGGCATCGGGCTCCCGGTCCACCCCGCCGACGAGCCGCGCATCGCCGCCCGCATCCGCACCCCCAAAGGCACCGCCGACCTCTGACCCGCACCCCGCCCCACCCCTGCGCGCTCCGCGCGCACCCGAACGCAGCGAGGTGACCGAACAAAGGCACCCGTAGGAGCCCGCCACGCGGGCGACCGGATCGTGGTACGCCCTCTTTGGGGACCGCATCGTTCACGCACGTTTGCGGTCGGTGGCCCTGTCTTTGATCGTGCCGTGCGTGAACGATGCTCAGCTAACGTGCCTTCGTTCGTTGTACGTGCCTTCGTTCGGTCGCC
>CAZBGV010000335.1:0-1776 GCA_964491485.1 uncultured Woeseiaceae bacterium
AGCTGCACGAGGCCGCCGGCGGCTGGCCCGGGCTGGTCGACCGCCTGGCGCTGCGCGCGCTCGCGAAGGCGGAGAAGCTGCCGGTCACGGCCGAGCTGATCGAGCGCTCCGACACCTGGGACGACCTGCCCGCGCTCGGCGAGGCGCCCGCAGACTGGGTGATCGAGGACGTGCGCACGCCGCCGACGCTCATCGTCACCCGCGACGGCGAGACGCTCGAGGAGTGCGTGCTCGCGGGTGACCGCTTCCTGATAGGCCGCGGCGAGCACAACGACCTCCGCATCAACAGCCGGTTCGTGAGCCGCCATCACGCGCTGCTGGTAAGGCACGGGCCGTCGACGTTCCTGCTCGACCTCAACAGCACGAACGGCACGTTCGTCAACTCGCGCCGGGTCTCCAATCTCGTGTTGCGCCACGAGGATGTCGTGCAGCTCGGCCATCACCGCATCAAGTTCATCGACCCGCAGGCGACCGAGCGCGTGCCGCCGGATGAAGCGGCGCTCGCCGAAACCATCGTAATGAAGAACCTCGCCGACGTGCGGCGGCTGCTTGCCGAAGAGCGGACGGCGGCCGTCGATGCGAAAGACTCGTCCGCGGCCGCGGACGGCTGACGCTGCCGGGACAGGCAGCGCCGTTGCGGCGATCAATTGGCGGCGTGCACCAGGCGATCGATGCGTGCCTGGCGCGTCTTCTCGACCGTCTCGCGATAGAAATTTTTCTTGAAGTGCTTGCGGCACATCGACACGTAACGCTCGTTGCCGCCGATCTCGACCTGTGAGCCTTCGGTCACCGCGTTGCCGTTCTCGTCGAGGCGGATCACCATCGTCGCCTTGCGCCCGCAATGGCAGATCGCCTTGAGCTCGATCAGGTTGTCCGCCCAGGCGAGCAGGTACTTGCTGCCCTCGAACGGCTCACCCTGGAAGTCCGTGCGGATTCCATACGCGAGCACCGGAATTTCCAGCTCGTCACACACCTGCCCGAGCTGGAAAACCTGCTGCCGGGTCAAAAACTGCGCTTCATCGATGAGCACGCAATGCAGCGGGTCCTCCCGCCGGCATGCATCGACGATGTCGAAAAGATTATCCGCGTTGTTGAACGTCGTAGCCGGCGCATCGAGGCCGATGCGCGAGCTCACGCGTCCGACGCCGTAGCGATCGTCGAATTGCGGCGCGAGCAGCAGCGTGTTCATGCCGCGCTCGCGATAGTTGTAGCTCGACTGCAGGAGCGACGTCGATTTCCCTGCGTTCATCGAAGAGTAATAGAAATAGAGCTTCGCCATTGCGGTAATCGTCGTTTACGGCGCCGTCTTGCGCGAAAGAGACGTGTAACGAGGGGGTCAGGCACTATTGTGACATATTCAGCGATCTTCGGGTGCGATTCCGCGCACGCGCGCGGCGAGATCCGCAATCTCTTCTCGCGACCAGCGCGTGTGACGCCGTTCCTTGCCGGCCGGCTGGTGCGCGAGTCCGGTTCCTTCGCGCCACGCGCGGGCGGGACGAATGGGGCGCGGCACGAGATTGCCGCCGCAGTTGGGGCATACGCCTTGCAGCACTTCGTCCGCGCATTGCGCGCACCACGTGCATTCATAGCTGCAGATGCGTGCGTCGGTGCTCGACGGCGGCAGGTCGCGATCGCACAGCTCGCAGTTGGGTCTCAGCTCGAGCATTGCTCTCCTTCCTGTGCGATGACTGGTGCCCGGGGCCGGACTCGAACCGGCACGGCCTTGCGGCCAGCGAATTTTAAGTCCGCAGCGTCTACCGATTCCGCCACCCGGGC
>CAZBGV010000336.1:0-1775 GCA_964491485.1 uncultured Woeseiaceae bacterium
TACCAGGTCATCGAGAAGAACGAGAAGCACGTGAATGCCATCGTGCGCGCGCTGAAGAAGGCCGATGCGCTGTATCTCGCGACCGACCCGGACCGCGAGGGCGAAGCCATTTCCTGGCATCTCGTGGAGATCCTGAAAGAGAAGAACGCGCTCGACTCGAAACCCGTGTACCGCGTCGTGTTCCACGAGATCACGAAAAACGCGATTCGCGAGGCAATCGAGAATCCACGCGACATCTCCGACGAGCTCGTGAGCGCGCAGCAGGCGCGGCGCGCGCTCGACTACCTGGTGGGTTTCAACCTGTCGCCGCTGCTCTGGAAGAAGGTGCAGCGCGGCCTGTCCGCGGGAAGGGTGCAGAGTCCGGCGCTGCGCATGATCGTCGAGCGCGAGCAGGAGATCGAGGCGTTCAAGCCGCGCGAGTACTGGACGATCGAAGCCGACGCCAGCAAGGACTCGCAGCCGTTCGTCGCGCGTCTCGTGCGCTATCGCGGCGAGAAGGTCGAGCAGTTCAGTTTCGGCGATGAAGCTGCGGCGCGTGAGGTCGAGCGCACGCTGCTGGATGCGGCCGGCGGCAAGCTCACGGCCGTCAGCGTCGAGAAAAAGCAGCGCCGGCGCAATCCGGCGGCGCCGTTCACGACCTCCACGCTGCAGCAGGAAGCGTCACGCAAACTCGGCTTCAGCACGCAACGCACGATGCGCGTGGCGCAGCGCCTGTACGAGGGCATCGAGCTGCCGGGCGAAGGCAACGTCGGCCTCATCACGTACATGCGCACGGACTCGGTCACGCTCGCCACGGTGGCGGTCGAAGAGATTCGCCGGGTGATCGGCGAGCGCTACGGTGCGCACAACGTGCCGGAGGCGCCGCCCGAGTACAAGAGCAAGACCAAGAACGCGCAGGAAGCGCACGAGGCGATCCGCCCGACCTCGGCGGCGATCACGCCGGATTCGCTGCAGGGCAAGCTCGAGCCGGACCAGCTGAAGCTGTACACGCTCATCTGGCAGCGCACGATGGCGTCGCAGATGGTGCCGGCCGTGTTCGATACCGTGACGCTGGAATTCGCTCCCGGCGTGCGCGATCCGCGGGCGGAGCCCGCACGGGCCGACGATCATCGCCTGCGCGCCACCGGCTCCGTGCTGGTCGAACCCGGCTTCATCGCGGTTTACCAGGAAGGCCGGGACGACGACGTCGCCGAGGAGATGGACCGGCTGTTGCCGGAAACCGCGGAAGGCGACGTGGTGTCGCTCGACCGCCTGCGCCCGGAGCAGCACTTCACCGAGCCGCCGCCGCGCTATACGGAAGCGAGTCTCGTCAAGGCGCTCGAGGAATACGGCATCGGCCGCCCGTCGACCTATGCCAGCATCATCGCGACGCTGCGCAACCGCGAGTACGTCGAGATGGAAGGCAAGCGCTTCATCCCGACGGACATCGGCAGGATCGTGAACGGCTTCCTCACCGAGCACTTCACGCAGTACGTCGATTACGACTTCACGGCGCGCCTCGAAGACGATCTCGATGCGATTTCCCTCGGCGAAAAGGAGCTCGTGCCGCTGCTCAGGGATTTCTGGGAACCTTTCTCGAGCCTGGTCGAGGACAAGGAGCAAAGCGTCACGCGCGAGCAGGTCGCGCAGGCGCGCGAGCTCGGCATCGATCCGAAATCCGGCAAGCCGGTGACGGTGCGCATGGGCCGCTACGGGCCGTTCGTCCAGATCGGCACGAAGGACGACGAGGAGAAGCCGAAGTTCGCGGGCCTGCGGCCCGGGCAGAAGATGAACGA
>CAZBGV010000337.1:0-1770 GCA_964491485.1 uncultured Woeseiaceae bacterium
CCATCGTGGGGGATAGCTCGGTCATTGCGCTCGATGCGATGAGCGGCGACCTTGGCGCCGAGGTCGTCGTGCGCGCGGCCGTTGCCTCGCTGGACCGGCACCCGAACCTTGAGCTCGTGCTCGTCGGCGATGCCGGCGAGCTCGGAACGCTCGTGAGCCGTCTCGCCGCCGGGCAGCCGCGGCTCAGGGTGATGCCCTCGACCGAGATCGTCGGCATGTCGGAGCCGCCGGCGGAGGCGTTGCGGCACAAGAAGAATTCGTCCATGCGCGTCGCGATCGACCTGGTGAAGGAGGGCGCGGCCCAGGCCTGCGTCAGCGCCGGCAACACCGGCGCGCTGATGGCGATCGCCAAGTTCGTGCTGAAGACCCTGCCGGGCATCGACCGCCCGGCCATCATCGCCGAGCTGCCGTGCATCGGCGGCACCGTGCACATGCTGGATCTCGGCGCGAACACCTCCGTCGATGCCGAGCTCCTGTTCCAGTTCGCGGTAATGGGCTCGATCGTGACGGCGGACATCCGGCGCATCGAGCGCCCGCGCGTGGCGCTGCTCAACATCGGCGTCGAGGAGATCAAGGGCAACGACACGATCAAGGATGCGTCGGCCCTGCTCGCGGCGAGCAGCCTGAACTACGTGGGCTTCATCGAAGGCAACGAGATTTTTTCCGGCAAAGCCGATGTGGTGGTGACGGACGGCTTTACCGGCAACGTCGCGCTGAAAACCATGGAGGGCACGGTCGGGCTGGCTTCTCATTACCTGAAGCGGGCGTTCACGCGTAACGCCTTCGCGCGACTGCAGGCGTGGCTGGCTTCGCCGGTGCTGAAGCGTCTCGCGATCGAGATGGATTCCCGCAACTACAACGGTGCCTCCCTCGTCGGACTTAATGGTATCGTCATCAAGAGCCACGGCAGCGCGGACGCGCACGCGTTCCAGCACGCGATCGAGAACGCGCTGGTCGAAGTGAAGAACCAGGTGCCGGTGCAGATCGGGACCCTGCTGCAACGGGAAGCCGCATGACCTACTCGAGAATCGCCGGAACCGGCCACTACCTGCCCGAGCGCATCCTGACGAATTTCGATCTCGAGAAAATGGTCGAGACGAGCGATGAATGGATTCGCACGCGCACCGGCGTCGAGCGCCGCCATATCGCGGCGGAAGGGGAGACGACGTCGGACCTTTGCGTCGAAGCGGCGAAGCGCGCCCTCGAGGCTGCCGGCGCCGCTGCGGAGGAGGTCGACCTGGTCGCGGTCGGCACGACCACGCCCGATCTCGTGTTCCCCAACGTCGGTACGCTGGTGCAGGCGCGGCTCGGCATCCCCGCCTGCCCGGCGTTCAGCCTCGAGGCGGCGTGCACCGGGTTCCTGTACGCGCTCAGCATGGCGGACAAGTTCGTGCGCGCGGGCGAAGCGAAGTGCGCACTCGTGATCGGCGCGGAGGTCCTGAGCCGCCTGATCGACTGGACGGACCGCTCGACCTGCGTGCTGTTCGGCGACGGCGCGGGGGCGGTCGTGCTGCGTCCCGCGGACGAGCCGGGCATCTATTCCTCGCACCTCGGCGCGGACGGACGCTACAAGGATCTTCTCTATTACCCCTACGGGGCCTCGAAAGAGCTCGACAAGGCGGGGCTCGGCGACGCGAAGATCATCATGAGTGGCAACGAGGTGTTCAAGGTCGCCGTCAAGACGCTCGGCGCCGTCGCCGGGGAGGCCGTGCGCGCGAACGGCTTCACGACCGAGGACGTCGACTGGTTCGTGCCGCACCAGGCGAACCT
>CAZBGV010000338.1:0-1757 GCA_964491485.1 uncultured Woeseiaceae bacterium
GCTTCTATCTCGCGAACGGCTATCGCGTGCTCGGGCACGTCGCCGGCTATTACGATCGCCGCGAGGCGGCGGTGCTGATGGGCAAATCGCTGCTGGCGCGGAAGGGGTCGCCCACGTAGGAGCCCGCCATGCGGGCGACTCCGGCGATCGATGTCGCCCGCACGGCGGGCTCCTACGCGTCCCGGGCGTAGCGCCATCCGAGCTCCGCCAGCGGCGCGACCGCCTGGGCCGCCTTCTCCGCGTGTGCGCTGGCGGCCGTGCCGTCCCGCACGCGCCCGGCGATGCCCTGGAGGATCGCCGCCAGTCGGAAGAAGTTGTAGGCGGAATAGAAGTTGCGATGCGGGATGCCGCTGCGGCCGGTGCGCTCGCAGTAGAGCCGGATGTACTCTTCCTCGGCCGGCACGCCGAGCGCCGCGAGATCCTTGCCGAGCAGGCCCGTCGAGCCGATGCCGATCTCGGGCATCTGCCACGCCATGAGGTGATACGTGAAGTCGCCGAGCGGATGGCCGATCGTGGACAGCTCCCAGTCGAGCACCGCGACGACGCGCGGCTCGGTCGGGTGGATCACGAGATTGTCCATGCGGAAGTCGCCGTGCACGACACTCGCGGATTCGTCCCCGGGGATGCGGTCGGGCAACCACTCGATGAGCCGCTCCATCGACTCGATCCTCGCCGTTTCCGATGCGCGGTACTGGCCGGTCCAGCGCGAAACCTGGCGCGCGAAGTAGTTCCCCGGCTTTCCGAAATCGGCGAGGCCCAGTGCCGCGTAGTCGAACGTATGCAGGCGGGCGATCGTGCGATTGACGTCGTCGTAGATCGCGGCCGTCTCCGCGGCCGGCAGCCCCGGCAGGTCGAGATTCCAGAAAATACGCCCTTCGACGTAGCTCATCACGAAGAACGGCGTGCCGACGACCGCCTCATCGTCGCAATAAGCGAGCGCCTCGGGGACGGGAAAACCCTGCCGGTGCAGCGCGCGAATCACGCGGAACTCGCGGTCGACCGCATGCGCGGACTTCAGCAGCTTGCCCGGCGGCTTGCGACGCAGCACGTAGCGGCCGGACGCCGCCTCGAGCAGGTAAGTGGGATTCGACTGGCCGCCCTTGAACTGGCGCACCGAAACCGGCGGCTCGAAACCCGCCACGTGCGCCTGCATCCAGCGCGCCAGCCGCCCGGCATCGAAGGAGAGGGCCGGCGCGACCTCGCGCGTGCCGGAGAACTGCTCCTGGCGGCTGCTCATCGCCTACCGCAGGAGCCTGCCATGCGGGCGACCGATTCCTGGCTCATTGCCGACCCGTAGGAGCCCGCCATGCGGGCGACCGATTCCTGGCTCATTGCCGCGACGCTAACACGGTGTCGGCGGGAGGTCGCCCGCATGGCGGGCTCCTACGGGCCAGCGCATCGTAGACCCGGTTCTGCTTACATCCGGAAGATGCCGTACGGGGTTTCCGTGTCGCGCAGCCGGTTCGCGGCGGCGGAGATCGCCTGCGCGAGCACGGCGCGCGTGTCGACCGGGTCGATGACGCCGTCATCCCACAGCCGGGCGCTCGCGTAATACGGGTTGCCCTGCGCTTCGTATTGCGCGCGGATCTGCTCCTCGAAGGCGCGCTGCTCGTCCTCGGGCCAGCTCTCGCCGCGTGCCTCCAGCGCGTCGCGCCGCACCGTCGAAAGCACCAGCGCCGCCTGCTGCCCGCCCATCACGGAAATGCGCGCGTTCGGCCACATCCACAGGAAGCGCGGGCCGTAGGCGCGGCCGCACA
>CAZBGV010000339.1:0-1747 GCA_964491485.1 uncultured Woeseiaceae bacterium
TCAGTCTGCCCGGGAAAGGCAAAAGATGAACCGGCCTGCGGGCTCAGGCTTCTGCCTCGCACGCCGCCGAGAGGGACTCCCCCGGCCACGGCGCAGCCCTTGTTCGGGAGGGTGCCGTGCGTGAACGATGCTGAAGGGCGAACGTGCCTCCGTTCTTTTCACGTGGCTTCGTTCAGTCGCGCGCATGGCGCGCTCCTACGGGGGAGCGTGGCTTCGTTTGTTGTATCTGTCTGCGTTTGGTCGCGCGCACGGCGCGCTCCTACGGGGGGTGGTGTCGGTTTTGCAGGGTGGTGACGACGTCCGCGAGGCGGAGGTGTTTGGCGCGCAGCAGGACGAGGAGGTGGAAGAGGAGGTCGGCGGCTTCGTCGAGTTGCTCGGCGCGATCTCCGGCGGCGGCGGCGAGGGCCAGCTCGACGGCTTCCTCGCCGACTTTTTGGGCGATGCGGCGGTCGCCCGAAGCCGCCAGCCGGGCGACGTAACTCTCGGCGGGCTGCCGCGCCAGCCGGTCGTCGATAACGTCCTCGAGCGTGCGCAGGAAATCGAGCTCGGAGGAGGGCGATGCTTCGCTCACGGCCGCACCTCGACGCCCGCGGCAAGCAGGAAGGACTTGAGGTCGCCGATCGTGAGCTCGCCGCTGTGGAAGATGCCCGCCGCGAGCGCGCCGTCGACGCCCGCCGCATCGAACACGTCGCGGATGTGCTGCGGAGAGCCGGCGCCGCCGGAGGCGATGAGCGGCACCGTGCAGATGGCGCGGGCTTGCGCCAGCTGGCGGCAGTCGTAGCCCTCGCGCACGCCGTCACGGTCCATGCAGTTCAGCACGATCTCGCCTGCGCCGCGGTCCTGCGCCTCGCGCAGCCACTCGAGCGTGTCGCGCCCGGAGAAGGCGCTGGTGGCCTCGCTGCCGGTCATGCGGTGCACCTGGTAGCGCCCTTGCCGCTCCAGGCTGTCGATGCCGACGACGACGCACTGCGACCCGAAGCGCTTCGCGAGCGCGGTGATGAGGTCCGGGTTCGCGAGGGCGGGCGAATTGATCGAGACCTTGTCCGCGCCGCGGTTCAGCACCGCTTCCGCGTCCGCGACACTGCGGATGCCGCCGGCGACGCAGAACGGGATGTTCAGGACGGCGGCAACGCGATTCACCCATTCACGGTCGACCGTCCGTCCCTCCGGGCTCGCCGTGATGTCGTAGAACACGAGCTCGTCGGCACCCTCCCGGCCGTACCGCGCCGCGAGCTCGACGATGTCGCCGACGACCCGATGTCCGCGAAAGCGCACGCCCTTGACCACGCGGCCGTCGCGCACGTCGAGGCACGGGATTATGCGCCGCGCCGGCACGCCGCCTCCCGCATGTCGAGGGTTCCCTCGAGTAACGCCCTGCCCGTGATGGCGGCGGCACAGCCGAGGTCTTCGAGCGCAGCGATATCGGCCTCGTTGCGCACGCCGCCGGATGCCTGCAGCTCGAGCGCCGGGTAGCGCTGCCGCAGCTCGCGATACAACGCGAGGCTCGGGCCGGCCAGCGTGCCGTCGCGCTCGATGTCCGTGCACAGGACGTGCCTCAGCCCGCTCGGCAGCAACCGCTCGATGCATTCCCATAGCGTAGACGCAGCCGCGCTTTGCCAGCCGCGCACGGCGGGCACCGGATCGCCGGCGTACGGGCAGCGCACGTCGAGTGCAACCACGATGCGCTCCGGCCCGAATTCCTCGATCCAGCCTGCGACGAGATCGGGATCCTCGACCGCGACGCTGC
>CAZBGV010000340.1:0-1715 GCA_964491485.1 uncultured Woeseiaceae bacterium
GCAGCCGGCGCTCGCTGCGCTGCGTGCGTTGGGCGCTCGAGCGGGCGCAGCGGCGCGAGGGGCGGCCGTTTCGGTTCACGCACTATTCGGTGCAGGGCAACCACCTGCACCTGATTTGTGAGGCGGACGACAAGCCGGCGCTGCGGCGGGCGGTGACCGGCTTGTGCGTGAACATCGCGCGCAAGCTGAACGCGATGATGGGCCGCAAGGGACGAGTGTTCGGGGATCGCTACCACGCGCGCGCGCTCAAGACGCCGCTCGAGGTGCGCCGCGCGCTGGTGTACGTGTTGAACAACTTCAGGCGCCATCAGGCGCAGGTGGGCAAACGCTTGCCGCCGCACTTCATCGACCCGTTCTCGAGCGGGGCGGTGTTCGACGGCTGGCGGGCGCGCCCGCGTCCGGAGCGCGATCCCTGTCCGGAGTACCCGGTCGGCGTCGATCCCCCGCGCGGCTACCTGCTTTCGCGCGCCTGGCGGCGCCACGGCGCGCTCGGCAGCGATGAGGTGCCGGGTGCGCGCGGGCTTGCCGCGCGCTGACGTGCCCCGTCGCGATTGGCACCGAGATAGGTGGAGGCGAGCGAGCGGTGCTCCACGAAGCCACGCAACGAAGGGCTTGTGTGAGCGGCCCGCGTGGTCGCGGGTCGGCCGTCGGCGTGGGCGCGCGGGGGTGCCGCATGCCCTCGCGTGCGCCGCCGGATGGCAGGCGCGGGTTAGGCTGGCGGCGCGCGCGCGCGCCGCGGCTCTCGATCGCCGCGGTGGTTGTGTAGGGCCCGGGATGCGGCGCGCCCGCGCCGAGCGGCTCTCGGTTGGGGGGGCAAGCGCGCGCCGGCGCGCGGATGAGCAACCGGCGCAAGTTGCCGTGCCAGGCGAAGAGACGCTCGACGAGCCAGCGTCTGCTCAGTCGTCGAGCTTGCCGGCCGTCCTGCGTTTTCGATCGGTTTGCTCGTTCCGAGCGATGACGGTGATGCCTCCATCGCGGAGGAGCTGCCGGTCGCGCTTGTCGCTGTCGTACGCCTTATCGCCGATGAGCCGCTTCGGCCAACCTTCGCCCGGGATGCTCTGGCGGACATTGTCGACGAGGGTGCCTTCCGCGGGGGACGCACTGTGGACGACAGGCCCGACTGGATGACCATGAGCATCGACGTTTGCCATCCACTTCGTGCTCTTAACCCGCTTGGTTTACCGACAGCGGGCGCCCCTTTTTTCGCCATCGCGAAGCTGCCGTCGATGAATGTTTCCTCCCAGTTGATTTTGCCTCGCCGATCGTCGTCCCGACGTAGTGGCTTTGGAATGAGCGGCTCGACCACCTGTCACTGAGCATCGGTAGGATCCATGCGCTCTGCACAGACACGGACTGCTCCGGACGGAACGAGCCTTGTCGATAGTGGAGCGATTTCGATCGGTCGCGCGTTCGCCGTTTTTGAGACAGCTTCTAGTGTTGCCCTCGCGACGGACGGCGAACGCGATGACGTGTGCCCGCGACGACCGACAAGCGCGACGATGCGAGCCACGGTGGACGGTAGGCGCGGGTGGTGCGCCCGCGCCAAACGGCGAGTGCGATGGCACACGCCCTGTCGCCACCGGTGAACCCCGGTCCCAGTTTCGCCGGTTTCACCGGTGACCAGGTGACCACTTCGGTGGAGGTGGCCGCACTGGTGCTGCCAGCCGTCCAGCACCCGTCTTCGATCCGAAAACTGGGCACGGACGACGCCACGG
>CAZBGV010000341.1:0-1706 GCA_964491485.1 uncultured Woeseiaceae bacterium
AGTTCCCCGGATCCGCGATCGTCATTTCGCACGACCGCTGGTTCCTGGACCGCATCGCGACCCACATCCTCGCGTTCGAAGGCGACAGCAACGTGACCTTCTTCCCCGGTAACTACAGCGAGTACGAAGAGGACCGCAAGCGCCGGCTGGGGGCGGATGCCGGCACGCCGCATCGCATCCGCTACAAGCGGCTCAGCGCGTGAACGCGCTGCTCGCGATCGCCGCCGTCGCGGGCATCGCCGCCCTCTTCTTCCTGTCGCGCACCGTGTCGTGCACGCGCCGCGGCCGCCTGGTGCGCGCGGGCGGAGCGGGCATCGGCACGATCGCCTCGGGCGCCGTCGCCGCGGCCGCGGTGCTGATCGCCATCTCGTATTACAGCTACGAGCGGCTCACCGCGGAGCAGCGGGTGGCGACGGTGGCTTTCCACCAGACCGGCCGCGACGTGTACCAGGCGCGCCTCATGGTGGACGGCGAGCACGACCGCACGTTCGAGCTGCGCGGCAACGAGTGGCAGATGGATGCGCGGCTCGTCACGTGGAAGCCGCCGGTCACCATCCTCGGGCTCGAGCCGATCTACCGTCTCGAGCGGCTGAGCGGGCGCTATTCCGACATCGGGCGCGAGCAGAGCGAGAGCCGTACCGTGTATTCGCTGGCCGAGCCGCTCGCCCTCGACGTGTGGAGCGTCGCCCGGCGCTTTCCGATGCTGGCGCCCGGCATCGACGCGCATTACGGCAGCGCGACCTATGCGCCCATGGCCGACGGCGCGCGCTTCGAGGTGAGCCTGACGCGCGACGCGGTCATCGCGCGGCCTGCGAATGCCGCGGCGAGCGCCGCGCTGGGACGCTGGGGCGACGGCGATTGACGTCGCCGGCGTAGCCCGTGCGCCGGGCGGATTATGTCGAACGGCTCGGAGGACGCCGCTCGGCTGAGGCTATACTGCCGTGCAGGCCGCGCTGCCCGAACAACAAGGGAGCCTCCACTCCGGTGCAGGCGCCCGAGAATGCGCAGCGGGCCGGAAGAAGAACAACGAGATGACGGTCACCATAGAGCGCGACAGGCGCATTCACTATCCCGGCGCCGACGAGTTCGGCCTCGAATGCCCGTACTGCGGCGTGTACTCGCACATGACGCCCCAGTCCGTGCCCGACGTCGATACCGTCCTCGAGCACCGGCCAAAGCACGTCGGGCTCGTGTACCAGTGCGACGCCTGCCGGGCGCCGGTGTTCCTGCGCTTCGCGGTCAAGGCATACGGCGAAGGCCGGGTCGAGCTGTTCCGGAATTTCCTCGAGCTCGAACGGCCGAAGGAGCGGTTTCCGTTCACCTACCTGCCCGACACGACTGAGCTCCTGTTCCGCGAGGCGCTCTCGTGCTACACGCACAACGACTTCAACGCCTTCGCGTCGATGTGCCGGCGCGCCGCGGTGAGCGCCTATGCCGCGCTCGGCGAGGGGGGCAAGCTGCGTGCGTTCGACGAGGTCGTTGCCGCACAGCGGATCGCCGAGATCGACGACGAGAGCTTCGCGCCCATCAAGCAGATCCTGTTCGAGTCCGAGAGCGACCAGGAGCTGCCGCTGCTGAACCGCGCACAGGCCGGCGTCCTGCTGGAAGTCATGAAAGACATGCTCTACCAGTGTTTCGTGCGCCGCGGCAAGCTCGCGCGCGCCATCAAGGTGCGCCGCTTCTTCGTCCAGGAAGCCAACGGCACC
>CAZBGV010000342.1:0-1685 GCA_964491485.1 uncultured Woeseiaceae bacterium
ATGAGCCTGGTCATCCACCGGGACATCAAGCCGTCGAACATCCTGGTGACCGCCAGGGGCGAGCCCAAGCTGCTGGATTTCGGCATCGCGAAGCTCATCGGCCCGCAAGGCGCCGCCGGAGACGGGCTGACCCGCACCGGCGCGGCGATGCTGACCCCGGAGAACGCCTCGCCCGAGCAGCTCATGGGGCGGCCGGTCACGACCGCGGCGGACGTCTATGCGCTGGGGCTGCTGCTGCACCAGATCCTCACCGGGCTTCCGGTGTACGACCTGGACGGCCTGTCGCCGGCGGAGCTGGCGCAGATCACGTGTCACGTCCCGGCCGCGAAGCCGAGCGACCGGCTTGCGGCCGCCTGGAAGGCCGCGCAGGCGCGCGGTGACGCCGCGGCCGAAGAGCTCAGGAAGGCGGCGCGCACTCGCGGGCTGTCGGTCGAGGCGCTGGTCAAGCGGCTGAAGGGCGACCTCGACACGATCGTGCTCAAGGCGGTGCACAGGGAGCCGGAACGCCGGTACGTCTCGGCGGCCAAGCTGTCGGACGACATCGCGGCCTACCTCGATTCGCTGCCCATCTCCGCGCAACCGGACTCCTGGGCCTATCGCACCGGCAAGTTCCTGCACCGGCACAAGCTCGGCGTGGCGACCTCGAGCGCGTTCCTGGCCGTCCTGTGCACGTTGCTGGTCGCCCTGTTCGTGCAGAACGACCGCATCATGCTGGAGCGCGATCACGCGCGGGAAATCGCGAAGTTCCTCGAGGACATCTTCACGTCTCCCGATCCGGCCAACACCCGCGGGCTCGACATCACTGCGAAGGAGATCCTGGCGGCGGGCGCCCAGCGCATCACGACCGAGCTCGCGGATCGGCCGGAGATCCAGTCGTCGCTCATGGAGACGATCGGCCGCGTGTATCTCAACCTCGGCGAGTACACACCGTCGATCGATATGCTCGAGAGATCCCTGGAGCTGCGGATACAGGCGCTGGGTGAGAATCATCCTTCTGTTGCACAGGCCAAGAACGACCTGGCGGAAGCGCTGATCCGGAAGGCCGAGTACGCGCGCGCCCGCACCCTGCTCGAGGAATCGCTGGAGCAGAACCGGCGCGAGCAGGGCGCGGCGTCGCAACAGGTGGCCCAGAACCTGTACAACCTGGCGGAGCTGCATCTCGCCATGGGCGAGCTCGACAGCGCCGAACGCTATGCGACCGAAAGCATCGATATCTATACCCCGATGGCAGAGAAACACGGCATCGAGCTCGCGGAAGCAAAGAACACGCTCGCGAGAATCCTGCAGGTGCGCGGCGATCTCGACCGGACGGAGAAGCTGCTGCGCGAGGCCATCGCCATCGTGGAAAGCAGGGCCGGCCGCGATCACCCGCTGATGGCGTACTACCTGCAGAACCTCGGCGTGCTCCTCAAGTCGAAGGGCGACCTGGACGCGGCCGAGCAGACACTGAACGAGGCGATCGACGCGGCCCGGCACATACTGGGCGAGAAGCACGACCTGGTGGCGACGACGCTCGCCATCCAGGGCTCCCTCATGCAGAGTCGCGGCGAATACGCTGCCGCGGAGAAGGCATACCGCGAGGCGCTCGCGCTCGACCTCGGGGCGCTGGGCAGGGCGCATCCGTTCGTCGGCTACGACATGACGAGCCTCGCCATGCTGTTGCACGACAAGGGCGATCTCGCCGG
>CAZBGV010000343.1:0-1678 GCA_964491485.1 uncultured Woeseiaceae bacterium
ACGCTGTGCCTCGAGGCGCAGGAGCGCCGCGAGATGGCCGAGCGGCAGTTCCGGGACCGCGACGACCGGTATCGGTAGGCATCGGCACCCGCTTGCGGGGCTCCGGACCACGGGGCCCCTTGCGCGCGACCGGCCGGCGCCGTGACGACGGCCAAGCCCTCCCCGGGCTACGTCGGGCGCTTCGCGCCCTCGCCCACCGGGCCGCTGCACTTCGGCTCCCTGCTCTCCGCCGCCGCGAGCTATCTCCAGGCGAAAGCCGCACGCGGCCGCTGGCTGGTGCGCATGGAGGACATCGATCCGCCGCGTGAGCCGCCGGGCGCCGACACGGAAATCCTGCGCGCGCTCGAGCATTACGGCTTCGCCTGGGACGGCCCCGTCCTTTACCAGAGCCGTGAGGCCGCCCGGCACCGGGCGCTCGTCGAGTCGCTCATCGCCCGCGGCGAGGCCTATCGCTGCGGCTGCTCCCGCCGGGCGCTCGCCGGCGCCCGGCGCGGCCCGCTCGGCCCCATTTATCCGGGCACCTGCCGTAACGGCACGCGCGCGCGGCGGACGGCGATCCGGGTCCGCACGAACGACGCGCCGATCGCCTTCGACGACCGGCTGCAGGGCCGGCAGACGCAGCGGCTCGAGTCCGAATCCGGCGATTTCGTCATCCTGCGGCGGGACGGCCTGATCGCCTACCAGCTCGCCGTGGTCGCCGACGACGCCGCCCAGGGCGTGACCGAAGTGGTGCGCGGAGTCGACCTGCTGGACTCCACGCCGCGCCAGCTCCACCTGCAGCGGCTGCTCGGCCTGCCGACGCCGGCGTATGCGCATTTTCCCCTCGCCGTGAACGCCCGCGGCGAGAAGCTCGGCAAGAGCACCGGCGCCCCCGCGGTGTCGCTCGGCGATCCGCGTCCGGTGCTCCTCGACGTGCTGGGGGCGCTCGGCCAGCCCGCCCCCGCGGACCTCGGCGCCGCGAGCCTCGCGTCGATCTGGGCGTTCGCCATCGAGCACTGGGAGCCCGGCACCCTCGCCGGCCGCCGCCAGGTGCTTTGGAAGCGGGGGCAAATCGGCTATCGTTAGTTGCAAAGGCGAAGCGGAAAACCGACACGACATCCCATGACCGAGCTCCGCGTCATCAGGAAATATCCGAACCGCAGGCTCTACGATACCGAGGAAAGCCGTTACATACGGCTCGCCGACGTGCGCAGCCTCGTGTTGAACGACGTGCCCTTCGTGGTCGTCGACAAGCGCAGCGGCGCCGATATCTCCCGCAGCATCCTGCTCCAGGTCATCGCGGAAGAGGAACAGCGGCGCGAGCCGCTCTTGAGCCGGACTTTCCTTTCGCAGGTGATCAGGGCGCACGACCGGCTGCCGGCGGGCGCCGTCGCCGGCCAGCTCGAGCAGTGCCTCAGCGGGCTACTGCAGCGCGAGCGCACGGTCGCGCCGGTGCACCGGGGCCGGTGGCCGGCGGTGCAGGAGGACCGGCGGCAGGCGCCGGTCGCGGAAACCGCCGGCGAAACCGGCGAGTTCGCCGCCAATCGACAGAAAGCCGGTTGAACGCCACTTGACAGTGCAGCGCCCCATGCCCTACTTTGTGCGATGCAGCAGGGACACGCTCCCCCGCCCCCTGCTGTATATGCCTGAAGGAGTGAAAGCTCCACGGCGGGCCCCCCGCGCAAGCGGGGGGCCTTTT
>CAZBGV010000344.1:0-1673 GCA_964491485.1 uncultured Woeseiaceae bacterium
GTCTGCTTGCCGCCTTCCTTGATCACCTTCTGGACGTCCATGCGCCAGAGCGCCGCGACGGAAATCAGGCTGAACAGCACTCCCGCCGCGACTGACACGAGGAAAGCGAACGCGAGCACCGTCGGGTCGATGGTCACGTCGAAGTTCTGCGCGCTGCGATCGATGCCGAAGAGCTCGATCAGGCGGATCACGAAGAACGAGAGGGCGAGGCCGAGCAGCCCTCCGCCCATTCCCAGCAACACGCCTTCGAGCAGGAGCTGCCGCGATACCCGCCTGCGTTCGGCACCGACGGCCGAGCGCACCGCGAGCTCGCGCGCACGCGCCAGCACGCGCGCGAGCATGAGATTCGCCACGTTCGCGCAGGCGATCAGGAGCACGAACACGACGACACCCTGCAGCACCAGCAGCGTGACCCGCACGTCGCCGACCAGGTAGTGGCGCCAGGTCTGCGCCCGGCCGGTGAAGCCGCTGCGCTCGAGGAATTTGATATAGCCGACACCGCGATCGCCGGCGGTGCCGAGGCGCTCGGCGTTCGCCCGCACAATTGCGTCCATCTGCGCGTTGAGCTGCTCCACGGTCGCACCGGGCTTCAACCGCCCGATGCTCATGGAAAACTCGTGCCCCCTTTCCTCGTCCGACATCTGCTCCGGGGTGAAGGCGAACGGCACGTAGAGATCGATGTTGCGGTCGGGGAACGCGAAGCCCTCCGGCATGACGCCGAGCACGCGGTACTGTTCGCCGTTCAGGCGGATCTCGCTGCCGACGATGGCGCGGTCGCCGTTGAAGCGGTTCTGCCACAGGGAATAGCCGAGCACCACGACGCGGTTCGCGCCGGGCACTGCCTCCTCCTCCCCGAAGGTCCGGCCGATGAGGGCGCCCACCTTGAGCGTGGAGAAGAGCGACGGTGTTGCGATCAGACCGCCCAGGCGCTCCGGCACGCCGTCGGTCGCGAGGTTATAGGAGTTGCCGGTGAACATCGCGAGATCCTCGAGCGCGTCGGCCTGCTGCCGGCGGTCGAGGTAATCCGGAATGGAGGTCCCGGCCTCTTCGAGCCCGATGCCAGGATAGGTGTTGTGCACCTCGACCAGCCGCTCGCCGTCCGGGTAGGGCAGCGGTTTCAGCATGAAGGCGTTGATGACGCTGAAGATCGCCGTGTTTGCACCGATGCCGAGCGCGAGCGTCAGCATGGCCGCGGCCGCGAAGCCGGGCCGCTTGCGCAGTGCGCGCCGGGCGAAACGGACGTCGTCACGTAGTGCTTGCATCACTCTCTCCTTCCTGCTTCGCCTGGTCCCGTAGGAGCCCGCCATGCGGGCGACCAGAAACATCGCATCGCCCGCATGGCGGGCTCCAACCGTTCGCCTCGCGGTCGCGCGCGGTGCGCGCTCCTACACCGTGGCGCGGACGCCTTCGTTCGCACGCAGCTCTTCCAGCGTTTCCTCGTCGACCACCTGCCCATCGAACATCGCGATGCGCCGCTTCGCGCATTCCGCGAAGCGCGGATCGTGCGTCACCATGCAGATCGTCGCGCCATCCGCGTGCAGCTCGTCGAGCAGCTTCATCACGGCGTCGCCGTTGCGCGAATCGAGGTTTCCCGTCGGCTCGTCCGCGAGCAGGATCGACGGGTCGCCGACCAGCGCGCGAGCCACCGCGACGCGCTGCTGCTGACCGCCGGA
>CAZBGV010000345.1:0-1647 GCA_964491485.1 uncultured Woeseiaceae bacterium
GCCGCTCTTCGACGGGCTGCCACTCGCCGCGCTCCGCCGCGGGGTAAGCCTCGCGAAATGCCGCGCGGCTCGCTTCGAGGTCGTCGTCCGCCGTTGCGGCGCCGCACAGCGTGCACAACGCGAGCAACGCAAAGGCCAGCGGACGAGGGTGGCGAGGCGGATGTGCGAAGCGCATGTCGGGACCTTACTTGGCGCCCGGAGCGCGTGCAACAGAGACGACAGGCAAGGAGCGGTGCCTGAAAAAAAAGCCCGGCGCAGGAGCGCCGGGCCTGCGTTTCCGTCGTCGCCGCGCGATGCGTCAGCGGATCTGCAACAGGATCTGGCGGTCGTCGCGCCGCACCAGCAGGAAGATGATGTCGCTGCGCTCGGCGATCTCCTCCAGGTCGTCGAGATTGTTCACCTTCACCCGGTTCGCCGCGATGATGACGTCGCCGGGCCGCAGTCCGCGTTGCGCCGCGGGACTGCCGGGCTGCACGTCCGCGACGTCGACCCCCTGGCCGCCCCGGCCGCCGGTGCGCGTCGACAGGGATGCGCCGGCCAGGCCCGGGTGGATGTCCTCGCCGCTGCTCTGCATCGATACGGCCTGCTGCAGCTTGGCCGTCGTCGTATGCCGCTTGCCGCCGCGCATGTACTCGATCTCGACGCGGTCGCCGGGACCTTTCAGGCCGATCGCCGTCGCGAGATCCTGGTTGTCGTCGATGCGCTCGCCGTCGACCGCGGTGATGATGTCGTCTACCTTGAGCCCCGCTTCCTCGGCGGCCGATCCCGGAGAGACGTCCGAGACCAGCGCACCGTGCTTGACTTCCGAGCCCAGCGCCTTCGCGGTCTCCGGGTTCACGGTCTGGATCGTGACGCCGAGCAGGCCGCGCCGCACCTCACCGAACTCGAGGATCTGGTGCATGACGTTGCTCGCAATCGAGGTCGGCACCGCGAAGCCGATGCCGATGTTGCCGCCGGTGCTGCTCAGGATCGCGGAGTTGATGCCGACGAGCTCGCCGCGCAGGTTCACGAGCGCCCCGCCCGAGTTGCCGGGATTGATGGACGCGTCGGTCTGGATGAAGTCCTCGAGCCCGCGCCCGTCCGGGCTGATGCCGGAGCGCCCGAGCGCGCTCACGATCCCCGAGGTGACGGTATGTCCGAGACCGAAGGGATTGCCGATGGCGATCACGAAGTCGCCGACCCGCAGCTCCTTGGAGTCGCCGATCGGGATTTCGGTCAGGTTGTCCGGCTTGACCTTGAGGACCGCGATGTCGGTCGCCGGGTCCCTGCCGACCACCGTCGCTTCCAGGGAATCCTTGTTGTACAGGAAGACCTCGATCTCGTCCGCGTTCTCCACGACGTGATTGTTCGTGAGGATGTAGCCCTTCTCGGCGTCGACGATCACCCCTGATCCCGCGCTCGCGACTTCCTGGGTGCCGCCGCCCATGTCGGGCGGCAACCCGAAGAAGCGGCGGAACATCTCGTCGCCGTAAGGCGAGCGCGTGCGGATGGTCTGGCTTACGCGGATGTTGACGACCGCGGGCTCGACGCGCTCGACGAGCGGTGCGAGGCTCGGCATCTCCTCGTCCCCGATCTTGACGGGCAGCTGCGCACTCGCGTTGGCGGCCAGCAGCAGCAGGATCGCGGGGAACAGGAGTCCATAGGTCC
>CAZBGV010000346.1:0-1644 GCA_964491485.1 uncultured Woeseiaceae bacterium
GCCGCTCTTCGACGGGCTGCCACTCGCCGCGCTCCGCCGCGGGGTAAGCCTCGCGGAACGCCGCGCGGCTCGCTTCGAGGTCGTCGTCCGCCGTTGCGGCGCCGCACAGCGTGTACAACGCCAGCAGCGCAAGGGCGAGCGGATTGGGGCGGCGGAGCGGACGTGCAAGGCGCATGTCGGGACCTTACTTGGCGCCCCGAGCGCGTGCAACAGAGACGATGAGCAGGAGCGGGGCCGAAAAAAAGCCCGGCGCGGGAGCGCCGGGCCTTCTTTTCCGTCGTCGCCGCGCGATGCGTCAGCGGATCTGCAGCAGGATCTGGCGGTCGTCGCGCCGGACGAGCAGGAAGATGATGTCGCTGCGCTCGGCGATCTCCTCCAGGTCGTCGAGGTTGTTCACCTTCATCCGGTTCGCCGCGATGATGACGTCGCCCGGCCGCAAGCCGCGTTGCGCCGCGGGACTGCCGGGCTGCACGTCCGTGACGTCGACGCCCGCGCCGCCCCGGCCGCCGGTGCGCGTCGACAGGGATGCGCCCGCGAGCCCCGGGTGGACCTCCTCGCCGCTGCTCTGCATGGACACGGCCTGCTGCAGCTTCGCCGTTGTCGTATGCCGCTTGCCGCCGCGCACGTACTCGATCTCGACGCGGTCGCCGGGGCCCTTCAGGCCGATCGCCGTCGCGAGATCCTGGTTGTCGTCGATGCGCTCGCCGTCGACCGCGGTGATGATGTCGTCGACCTTGAGGCCTGCTTCCTCGGCGGCGGATCCCGGGGAAACGTCCGAAATCAGCGCACCGTGCTTGACCTCGGAGCCCAGCGCCTTCGCGGTCTGCGGGTTCACGGTCTGGATCGTGACGCCGAGCAGGCCGCGTCGCACCTCCCCGTACTCGAGGATCTGGTTCATGACGTTCTTCGCGATCGAGGTCGGAACCGCGAAGCCGATGCCGATATTGCCGCCGGTGCTGCTCAGGATCGCGGAGTTGATGCCGACGAGCTCGCCGCGCAGGTTCACGAGCGCCCCGCCCGAGTTGCCGGGATTGATGGACGCGTCGGTCTGGATGAAGTCCTCGAGCCCGCGCCCGTCCGGGCTGATGCCGGAGCGCCCGAGCGCGCTCACGATCCCCGAGGTGACGGTATGTCCGAGACCGAAGGGATTGCCGATGGCGATCACGAAGTCGCCGACCCGCAGCTCCTTGGAGTCGCCGATCGGGATTTCGGTCAGGTTGTCCGGCTTGACCTTGAGGACCGCGATGTCGGTCGCCGGGTCCCTGCCGACCACCGTCGCCTCCAGCGAATCCTTGTTGTACAGGAAGACCTCGATCTCGTCCGCGTTCTCCACGACGTGGTTGTTCGTGAGGATGTAGCCCTTCTCGGCGTCGACGATCACCCCGGAGCCCGCGCTTGCCACTTCCTGGGTGCCGCCGCCCATGTCGGGCGGCAGCCCGAAGAAGCGGCGGAACATTTCGTCGCCGTAAGGCGAGCGCGTGCGGATCGTCTGGCTCACGCGGATGTTGACGACCGCGGGCTCGACGCGCTCGACCAGCGGTGCGAGGCTCGGCAGCTCCTCGTCCCCGATCCTGACGGGCAGTTGCGCGCTCGCGTTGGCGGCCAGCAGCAGCAGGATCGCGGGGAACAGGAGTCCATAGGTCC
>CAZBGV010000347.1:0-1625 GCA_964491485.1 uncultured Woeseiaceae bacterium
ATCTCGGTCGACATCGTGCAGGACGTGGCGAGCTCGTTCATCAACACGTTCTGGAACACCTACGCCTTCTTCGTGCTGTACGCGCGCTTCGACGACGTCGACCTCGACGCGCAAGTGCCGCCCGCAGAGCGGCCCGAGATCGACCGCTGGGCGCTCGCGCTGCTGAACCGCACGGTGCGGCGCTGCACCGAGGCCATGGATCGTTACGATGCGAAAGCGGCCGGCGAGGCGATCGAGTCGTTCGTCGACCAGCTCAGCAACTGGTACGTGCGCCGCAATCGCCGGCGCTTCTGGAAATCGAGCGACACGGCCGACAAGCTCGCCGCCTATCTCACGCTGTACGAATGCCTCGAGACCGTGCAGCGGCTGATGGCGCCGTTCGTGCCGTTCCTTGCGGAGCACGTGTACCAGAACCTGGTGCGCTCGATCCGGCCCGAAGCGCCGCCGAGCGTGCACATGACCTCCTGGCCGGAAGTGCAGAGCGCGCGCGACGACGAGGCGCTGCTGTTCGAGATCGGCGTGGTGCAGAAAGTCGTGGGGCTCGCGCGCGCCGCACGCGCCCAGTCGGGCCTGCGCACCCGCCAGCCGCTCTCGCGGCTTTTGGTGCGCGCGCCCGACGAGGCGTCGGCGGCGGCGCTCGAGAGCCACGCGTCCCAGGTGCTCGAGGAGCTGAACGTCAAATCGATGGAGCTCATCGCCCGCGACGCCGGCCTCGTGAGCTATCGCATCAAGCCGAACCTGCCGCGCCTCGGGCGGCAGTACGGCTCGCGGCTGCCGGCCATTCGCAAGGCGCTGGCCGACGCGGACGGCGCCGCGATCGCCGGCGCCGCGGCGCGCGGCGAGACCTTCGCGCTCGAGGTCGAGGGCGAGACCGTCCCGCTCGGCCCCGAGGACGTGCTGATCGAGACGCATTCGGCGGAGGGTTACGTGTGCGCCGAGGACGGCGGTTTCCTCACCGCGCTGGACACCACCCTGAACGAGGAGCTGGTGCGCGAGGGCCTCGCGCGCGAGCTGATCCGCACCGTGCAGGAGGCGCGCAAGCAGGCCGGCCTCGAGGTCGCCGACCGGATCGTGCTGGGCGTGCGGGGCTCGGCCGGCGTGAGCGAGGCGCTCGAAGCGTGGCGCGAGCACCTCATGGCCGAAACGCTGGCCGTTCGCTGGGAGGTCCGGCAGGCCTCGCCGCTGTACACGGAGGAGCGCCGGCTGGATGCCGAGGAGTGGACGATCGAGATCAGCCGGGCCGCCTGAAAACCGCGTCCGAAGGGCCCGGCCGCCCCGCGAAAGCGCCGCCCCTGTGTGCTGCCGCACGGTTTCGCGGACCGTGCTTGCAGGCGCTTTCCCCCATTTGCTATAAGTTTCGAGCGCAGGTGCTTGAGCCGGGGAAACCTCACAGGGACGCTCGACGCGGTGTATTCCGCGAGCTGCACGAGGCAGCTGTTTTTCGAAAGCGTACCGGGCAACGCGCGGCAGAGCGGGGGCCCTCGCCCGTTCGCCGGTTCTGACGCGCGTTCCGGGTGGTCGCAACGGGGTGGAGTGCGGCCGTCTCAGAATAACGCTGGAGTGGAAATGTTCGATCCCGTCGACCGTTTCTTCGCGGCCGTGTCCGTCATGGCCGGCGATGGAAA
>CAZBGV010000348.1:0-1623 GCA_964491485.1 uncultured Woeseiaceae bacterium
CGCCAGCGGGCGATGCGCGCGTGATCCCCGGACAGGAGCACCTCGGGCACCCGCCGGCCACCGACCGTCTCCGGCCGCGTGTAATGCGGATGATCGAGCAGGCCTTCCGTGAAGGAATCCCGCTCGGCCGAATCCTCGTCACCGAGCACGCCCGGCAGCAGCCGGGCGACCGCATCGATGACCGCCATGGCCGCGATCTCGCCGCCGGAGAGCACGAAGTCGCCGAGCGACAGCTCCTCGTCGACGAGGTCCTCGACGATCCGCTCGTCGAAGCCCTCGTAACGCCCCGACAGCAGGACCAGCCCCGGCAGCGCGGCATAGCGCCGGGCCGTCGCCTGGTCGAAGCGCCGGCCCTGCGGCGTGAGGCACACGACCGGCGAGCCCGGCGGCAGCGCCGTTCTCGCGTTCGCCAGCGCGGCCGCCACCGGCTCGTATTTCAACACCATGCCGGGGCCGCCGCCGTATGGCCGGTCGTCGACCGTGCGGTGCGGGTCCGTCGTATGGTCGCGCGGATTCTCGAACCCCAGCGTCAGCAGGCCGCGCGCCACGGCGCGCCCCACCACGCCGTGCTCGGCCACCGGCCGCACCATTTCCGGGAACAGGGTGACGATCTGTATGCGCATCGAAGCCCTAATCCCATTCCCAGTCCACGTCGATGATGCCCGCCGCGAGATCCACGCCGAGCACGAACTCGCCGGGTACGAACGGGATCAGGACCTCGCTGTCATGTCCTGCTGCTCCCGGCCGCACCACGAGCACGTCGTGCGCGCCGGTCTCGATCAGGCGGTCCACGCGTCCCAGCACGCGGCCGTCCCGGTGGCGTACCTCGAGGCCTTCGAGGTCCGCCCAGTAATACTCTCCTTCGGCCGGCTCGGGCAGCTGCTCCCGCGGCACCGCCACGTCGGCCCCGACCAGTCGGGCGGCCGCATCGCGGTCGTCCATGTCCTCCAGGCGTGCGATCAGGCCCTTGCCGTGGACTTTCGCTTCGGCCACCGGCTTGAGCTCCCAGCTGTCGCCGCTCCCGACCAACCACTCCCGGTAATCGAGGAGCGCCTCGCGGGGCTCCGTCCAGGAGCGCACGCGCACCCAGCCGCGCACTCCGTACAGGCCGGCGATGCGGCCGAGGACGACGCGCCCGGACGAGTCCGCACCCGCGTCGCGGCGAGCCATGCGAGGGGGTCCCGCCGCTCGCCCGCGGACGCCGCCCGCGGCCCGCTCAGCCCGCGGCGGCCGCCTTGCGGGAGGCCTTGATCAGCGCGGCGACCCGCTCGGTGGGCTGAGCGCCGACGCTGAGCCAGTGATCGACGCGCTCGAGATCGACCCGGAGGTTCTGCTCGTGGCTGCGCCCTACCGGGTTGTAGTAGCCGAGGCGCTCGATGTAACGACCGTCCCGGCGGTTGCGGCTGTCGCTCACCACCAGGTGATAAAAAGGTGTCTTTTTCGCACCCGCGCGCGAAAGACGAATACTGACCATGACTGTTCCGTCGGATAGGCGGCCGGGAATCTGCGGCCGCGGATAAACGGCGCATTGTACTGGTTTTCCGGGCGGTGTGAAGCGCCGACACGCGCCACCGCGGCTCCGCCAACGGCCCGCAGGAGCCCGCCATGCGGGCGACCCGGACC
>CAZBGV010000349.1:0-1605 GCA_964491485.1 uncultured Woeseiaceae bacterium
GTCGGCACCAAGCTCAAGCTCGCGCAGCAACTCGGCCGCCACGACGAGATCGGCATCGACCTCGTCGCGATGTGCGTGAACGACGTGGTCGTGCAGGGGGCCGAGCCGCTGTTCTTCCTCGACTACTTCGCCTGCGGCCGGCTGGACGTCGACGTCGCGGCGCGCGTGATCGGCGGCATCGCGCGGGGCTGCGAGGAAGCGGGTGCGGCGCTGATCGGGGGCGAGACGGCGGAGATGCCGGACATGTACGCGATCGGCGAATACGACCTCGCGGGTTTCTGCGTCGGCGCCGTCGAACGCGACGCGCTGGTGGACGGACGCGAGGTGGCCGCCGGCGACGTGGTGCTGGGGCTCGCGTCGAGCGGCCCGCACTCGAACGGCTTCTCCCTGATCCGCCGCGTCCTGGAACGGGTGGAGAAGCCGGACGGCACGCCGCGCTACCCGGCGGTGGACGGCAAGCCGCTCGCGGACCTGCTGCTCGCGCCGACCCGCATTTACGTGAAGCCGCTGCTCGCGCTGGCGTCGAAGGTGAAGGTCAAGGCGATGGCGCACATCACCGGCGGCGGCATCACGGAGAACCTGCCGCGGATGCTCCCGGAGAACGTGCATGCGCGGGTGGACGTCAACGCCTGGCGCCAGGGCGCGGTGTTCGACTGGCTGGCGGAAACGGGCGGCATCACCGCCGAGGAGATGCGCCGCACCTTCAACTGCGGCATCGGCATGACGGTCATCGTGGCGCGGGACGAGGCGCCGGTGGCGCTCGCGGAGCTTGCTGCGCTGGGCGAGACGGCGTTCGAGATCGGTGAGATCGCCGAGGGCGCGGGCGGGGTGAGCTACCGTTGACCAGGCCCAGGGCCGTGATCCTCGTCTCCGGGGGCGGCACCAACCTGCAGGCGTTCATCGACGCGGTGCGCGAGGGCCGGCTCGATCTCGAGATCGCCGCGGTGCTGAGCGACAACCCCGGGGCGTACGGGCTGGAGCGCGCGCGGCGCGCCGGCATTCCGGCGCAGTGCGTGGCGCGCGCGGAGTACCCGGACCGAGCCTCGTTCGACCGCGCGCTGGGCGACGCAATCGCGGCGCGAGACCCGGACGTCGTGCTCCTCGCGGGTTTCATGCGGGTGCTCGGTCCGGAGCTGGTCGCGCGCTTCGAGGGCCGCATGCTCAACATCCATCCCTCGCTGCTGCCCGATTACCGCGGGCTCGATACGCACCGCCGGGCGCTGGAAGCGGGCGAGCGCCGGCACGGCTGCACCGTGCATTTCGTCACCGAGGAGCTGGACGGCGGCCCGTGCATCGCGCAGGCGCGCGTGCCCGTGCACCCCGACGACACGCCGGAGGTACTCGCCGCCCGCGTCCTGGAGCAGGAGCACCGCCTCTACCCCTGGGTTGCCGCCCTGCTCGCCTCCGGCCGCCTGCGCTACCGGGACGGCACCGCCTGGCTCGACGACCGCCCCCTCACCGCCCCCCTCCACCCGGACCCCTGACCCCCGCCCGACGCTCGCGCCGCACCCGCGCGCGCGACCGAACAAAACACCGTCGACCGAATGCAGCCCCCGCAGGAGCGCGCCACGCGCGCGACCGAACAAAGCACCGTCGACCGAATGC
>CAZBGV010000350.1:0-1600 GCA_964491485.1 uncultured Woeseiaceae bacterium
GGGAGATCCGGCTCAGCTCCGCCCTGAACGAGCCGCTGCGCGCCGAGATCGCGCTCGTCTCCGCGACCTCCGAGGATCTTGCCGAGCTGCGTGTGAGCCTCGCGCCGGCCGAAGCGTTCGAGCGCTACGGGCTCGAACGGCCGCTCTTCCTCACCCGACTCGAATTCACCGTCGTGCCGCAGGCCAGCGGCGCCGTCGTGCGCGTGACTTCCGATCAGCCGATCAGGGAGCCGTTCGTGACCTTCCTCGTGGAAGCGTCCTGGCCGCGCGGCCGCCTGCTGCGCGAGTACACCGTGCTGCTCGATCCGCCGGTGTTCGCGCCGCCTCCCGCGGCGCGCTCCGGGGCGGTCACCGCCCCGCGGCGCGCCGAGCCCGCGGACAGCGGCCGCATCGACCGGCCCGCCGCCAGCCGGCCGGCCGCGGCGGCGCCCGCGCGCCCGGCGGCGCCTGGGGATTCCGGCCCCGCTCCGGCACCCGGCAGCGAAATCCGGGTCGAGCGCGGCGACACCCTGTGGCACATCGCCTCGCAGGTCGCCAGCGACCGCGCCAGCATCAACCAGACCATGCTGGCGATTTACGAGGCCAACCCGGAAGCCTTCGAAGGCAACATCAACCGGTTGAACGCCGGCTCCGTGCTGCGCGTGCCGAGCGCGGACGACATCTTCCGCATCAGCCGCGCCGATGCGGTGCGCCGGGTCGCCGAGCAGAACGCGGCCGCCGGCATGGGCGGCGCGGCCGCGCGTACCGAGCCGCGTCTCGAGCTGGTGCCGCCGGACGAAGGTCTCGCCGATGCGCAGGCGACGGGCGCCGGCGCGGCGGGAGCCTCCGGGGCGGGCACCTCGCCCGCGACGGCGGCGCGCATCCGCGAGCTGGAACAGACGATCGCCGAGCAGCAGTCGCTGATCGAGGTGCGCGACGACGAGCTCGCGCGCCTGCGCGCCGAGCTCGAGAACCTGAGAGCCGTGCAGGCGGCGGCCGGTGCGGTGCCGGAAGCGACGGCGGCCGAGCCGGCCACCCCGGCCGGGGAGCCCGGGGAGCCCGCGACCGAGGCCGCCACAGCCGACCAGGTGTTTGCGGAGGAAGGCACGGCCGAGGCGGGTGAGGAACCGGCCGAGGCCGGGACGGCATCGCCGGAGCCCGCGGCGGCCGGGCCGGCACGGCCCGAGACCGCGGCGAAAGCGCCGCCCGCCGCGAGCTCCGCGCCGATCCGCCGCGCCCCGGAGGAGCCCGGGCTGGTGGACCGCGTGCTCGACGTCGTCACCGGGTTCTGGGGCATCCTGGGCGGGGTGCTGCTGATCGTGCTCGCCATCCTGGTCTGGCTCGCGAAGCGGGCCGCCGGGCGCACCGAGGACGAATCGACCGGCGTCTGGGATGCGCTGGATGCCGGCGAGGACGTCGACAGCGAAAGCCTCGCCTCCACCGAGCGCCTGCGGGCGCTGGCGCGCGACGACGACAGCGCGATCGTCGTCGTCGAGCAGGACCGCGGCAGGACGCGCCCGATCGCCCCGGCTCCCGATGCAACGGAAGCGACCGGCACGCAGCCCTCGCTCGAGGACACCTTCAGCAGCGAGACCGCGATCAACCTCGACCAGTCCGACCC
>CAZBGV010000351.1:0-377 GCA_964491485.1 uncultured Woeseiaceae bacterium
CGAACGGCTTCACGACCGAGGACGTCGACTGGTTCGTGCCGCACCAGGCGAACCTCAGAATCATCCAGGCGACGGCGAAGCGCCTCGAGCTGCCGATGGAGAAGGTGATCCTCACCGTGCAGGATCACGGCAACACGTCGGCCGCCTCGGTGCCCATGGCGCTCGATGTCGGCGTGCGCGACGGGCGCATCCGACGCGGCCAGCTCGTCCTCATGGAAGCCTTCGGCGGCGGCTTCACCTGGGGCTCCTGCCTGATGCGCTACTGACCGCCAGGGCTCCCCGGCCGGCTGCGCCCGATGACGCGTAGGAGCCGGCCACGCGGGCGATCGAATAACGCGCCTTCGTTCGTTGTATGTGTCGCGTTCGGTCGCCCGCAT
>CAZBGV010000351.1:477-1574 GCA_964491485.1 uncultured Woeseiaceae bacterium
GGCGGGCTCCTACGGGTGCCTTCGTTCGTCGCCCGCGTGGCGGGCTCCTACGGGTGCCTTCGTTCGTCGCCCGCGTGGCGGGCTCCTACGGGTTCGTGGCCCGGAACGTCAGCGCAGGATCGTGCTGCGGTCCCGGGTGCGGCGGCGCTGCATGCGCGCATGCAGCTGCTTGCGCCGGGCGGCGAGGCGGCTGCCGATCGCGTCCTTGCCGGCGCCACGCGACGGCGAGCGCCCAAGCGCCTTGCGGTAGCGGCAGAAATCGGCATAGGCCACGCGCACGTGGCGGAAGTCGCGCAGCAGGAGCTCGATCAGGATCAGGTCGTCGAGAAAGCCGATCGCGGGAATGTCGTCGGGGATGATGTCTTCCGGATCGCCGAAGTAAACGAACGTCGCGAGGAGCTGCTCTCGATCGCGCTTCGGGAGCCGCCACTCGCGGTCCTCGAGCATGTCGATCATGGTTTCGAGCTCCGGCAGACGCTCCGTGACGAAGTCGGGCAGCGGCTTTGCGGCGCGGATACCGGTGAGAGCATGGCGCACGGCCTCGACGATCTCCGCCTCGTCGCCGCCGCGCACCGTGTTGCGCGCCTTGCGGATCGCCTGTCGGAAGAACCTGAGATCGCGCTCGGTGAACTCGAGCGAAATGCTGACGCCCATCGTGTTGTCCGCACGGCCCGTGCTGCCCGCAAGGCTACCGGCGGAGCGGACGGCCGGTCAATCCGCTTCGTCAAGCGATGCCCATGGCCGCGCGAATGAGCCAGGCGAGGGCCGCGACGGCGGCGACGCCCGCAAGCCACAGGGCGACGAACCACGCGCAGCGGCGCAGGGTGTCGCGCGCCGCCATCAGCGCGCGCTCAATGGTAGCCCTCGCCGGCGCGCACCTTGCCGCGGAACACGCGATAGACGCCCGCCGTGTAGGCGAGGATCAGCGGCAGCAGGACCAGCGCGCCGACCAGCAGGAAACTCAGGCTCGCGTCCGGCGCCGCCGCTTCGCGGAACGTCACCGAGTTTGGAACGACGTACGGCCAGAAGCTGATCATGAGGCCGATGAAGGACAGCACGAACAGCGCTTCGGCGTACAGGAACGGCGCACCGTGCCG
>CAZBGV010000352.1:0-1568 GCA_964491485.1 uncultured Woeseiaceae bacterium
GCTGCGGCCTGAAGATGGACGACATCGGGCTCTGGGAGCTGAACGAGGCGTTCGCCGTGCAGGTGATCTACTGCCGCGACCGGCTGGCAATACCGAACGAGCTCCTCAACGTGAACGGCGGCGCGATCTCGATCGGGCACCCTTACGGCATGTCCGGGGCGCGGCTCGTCGGCCACGCGCTGATCGAGGGCAAGCGCCGCAACGCCAAGTTCGTCGTCTGCACCATGTGCATCGGCGGCGGCATGGGCGCCGCCGGCCTCTTCGAGGTGCTGTAGGAGCCCGCCATGCAGGCGACCGGCCCCGCCACGATTGCGGCTTGACTCCGCCTTCCCGCGCCCCAATGATTGCGCCGGCATTCAAACGCCGCTCGAACCCGTGGGAACGACACCAGCAGTACTGAGAGCTCGGCAGAAGCTCGGCAAATACCGGATCCTGGGACGCATCTCGTCAGGCCCGCTCGCGGACGTCTACAGCGCCTTCGATACGATCCACAAAGCGCGGGTCGCGCTCAAGATCCCGCGCGTCCACCGCAATATCACGCACGAGGATTTCCTGCGCGAGGTGCAGGTGGCCGTCAAGCTCCGGCACCCGAACATCCTCTCGGTGCAGAACGCGAGCTACATCGACGGGCACTTCGTCATCGCGATGGAGCTCGGCGAGGAGTCGCTGGCGGACCGGCTGTTCCGCCGGATCTCCACCGAGCGCGCGCTGGAGCTCGCCGACCAGGCGCTCGCCGGGCTCGCCTTCGCCCACTCGCAGAACGTCATCCACTGCGACATCAAGCCCGAGAATTACATCCTGTTCGCGGACGACACCCTGAAGCTCACCGACTTCGGATTCGCGAAGATCAGCCTGCGCACCCTGAAGGCCTCGGGCTCCGGCACCATCGACTACATCGCGCCCGAGCAGGCCATGGGCCGCCCGAAATTCCAGTCGGACGTGTTTTCCTGCGGCCTCGTCCTGTATCGCATGTTCTCGGGCACGCTGCCGGAGTGGCCGTTCGCGTGGCCGTTGCCGGGCCATGAGCGCGTGAGCGCCCGGGTGCGCCCCGCCTTCGTCGAGTTCCTCAAGAAGGCGATCCAGCTCGACCCGGCCGACCGCTGGCGCGACGCGCAGCAGATGTATTCGGCGTTCCGGCGCGTGCGCTCGCGCGCCCGCCGGCCGCGCCGCCGCGCGACCCGCCAGAAGAAGCCGTCCTTCTCCTGGCGCCAGCAGCAGTGGCGCGAGTTCCAGCGGCTCTACAAGAGCGTGCTCGACACGCGTCACCAGTGCCGGCGCTGCGAGGGACCGGTTGCGGAGAGCATGCACGCCTGCCCGTGGTGCGGCGTCCAGCACCCGACGCGCGGCGGCCAGACGACCCTGCCCGCGCAGTGCCCGCGCTGCGAGCGCGGCGTGAAACGCGACTGGAACTACTGCCCCTGGTGCTACGGCCCCGGCTTCGAGCCGGAGACGAACCGCCGCTACAGCGACCGGCGCTATGTCGCGAAATGCGCGAACACGCGCTGCCGGCGCCCGCTGATGGCGTTCATGCGCTATTGCCCGTGGTGCCGCACCAAGGTGAAGAAGCC
>CAZBGV010000353.1:0-1543 GCA_964491485.1 uncultured Woeseiaceae bacterium
GCGTTGCCTTCGAAGTCGAAATCGCTCCAGCGGTAGCTCTGCCGGCCCCACATGAGCGAACGGCCGCCCACCTGGTAGCCGCGGAACCAGTCGAAGCGCTTGATCTCGGTGTACGGCGAGTCCCGGTCGGAAGCCCACCAGGACAGGTTCGTCTCGTTCAGGGGGTAATCGCGCCTGAGTACAGGGTAGGCCTGCTTCATCGCCCGGGTCGGCCGGCCGCGGTGCGGGTATTCCCACGGGCCCTTGCGCGCGTTCACATAGTCGGTGATGTGCTCCACGTTCTGGCCGCGCTCGAGCATCAGCACTTTGAGGCCCTTTTCGGTCAGCTCCTTGGCGGCCCAGCCTCCCGAAATCCCGGAGCCGACCACGATCGCATCGAATTCTTCCGCAGCCACCGCCACCCTCTGGATCGCCCGCACGTGCCGGCATGATACGTGGATCGGAGCCGCTTGCGTACCGCGCCGGCGCGGCCCGGCGGCAGCGGAGCCTCCCTCATCGAGTCCTGGCGTCCGCCCGTGGCGTCAATCGTCCGCGGCTTCGACCAGCGCCTGCAGGCGGGCGATCGCGTCGTCCCACTGCGCCGAGATCTGCTCCAGGCAGCGGCGCACCTCGTCGAGCTTGCGGGCACGGATGCGCCAGATGCGCTCGCGGCCGCGCCGCTGGTCGCCGATCAGCCCCGCGCGGGCGAGCACGCGCAGGTGCTTGGTCACCGCCTGGCGAGTCAGCCGCGTGCCGTCCGTCAGCCGCGAAATCGACAGCGGACCTTCGCGGCTGAGCCGGCTGACGATCTCCAGGCGCGCCTCGTGGCCGAGCGCCGTGAAGACCGGCAGGGTCCCGGACCAGCCGGCGGCGCTTTGCTTGCGCGCCATGGCGGCGCGGTCAGGCCGACTGCGCCAGGTACCGGGCGATGAGCGTCGCCTGGATGGCCCAGCCCTGCTCGTTGGACGCGAACGCTTCCGCGCGCTTCGCGAGCGGGATGCGGTCGAACCCCGACTCGCTGATCGTGAGCCGCGTGCCCTGCGGATGGTCCTCGAGCACGAACTCGACCCGCGTGGTGGGCATGCTGGCGAGATCCGCCTCGTCCTCCGGCTCATAGGGATGCCAGCGGAAGGAGAGCCGCGACATCGGCTCGACGCGCTCGACCTCGATCTGGAACGCCTTGCCGGCATGCGGCGCCTGCTTTTCCGCGACCTCCGCATCCACCCGGGTGGGCACGATGCGGGCTGGAATGGTCGTGCCGGCGACGAACGGCGCGTCGAGCTCCGCGCCGAACCACGTGCCGAATTCGTCGGCATTCGCGATGGCGCGCCAGACGCGCTCGCGCGGTGCGTTCAGGATCACCTGTTTCTCGATGCGATCGGTGCCCGACATGGCGAAAATCCCCTGATAAGCAACCTGAAGGTTGCGTTTACGGTAGCCGCGCCGCCCCTGAAATGCAACCATGAAGTTGCCTGTTCCCGGAGCCGGCGCTCGCCGTGCTCGCGCCCGAAAGATCCGCGGTTCGCGGGCCCCGGCAGGAACGCGCTGCCGGCGCGCGCCCGCG
>CAZBGV010000354.1:0-1529 GCA_964491485.1 uncultured Woeseiaceae bacterium
ATCGAGCAGATCAGGGGCTCGGTGAACGCCGAGCTCGAGGTCTTCGGCCTGCTCCGCACCATGGTCGATCCGCGCATCAATCTCTCGAACGAGGTTTCCGACCAGCTCATCGCGCACTTCAGCGACAAGGTGTTCCGGACGGTGGTGCCGCGCAACGTGCGCCTGGCGGAGGCGCCGAGCTTCGGCCGGCCGGTGCTGTATCACGACCGGACCTCGCGCGGCGCGATGGCTTATCTCGCGCTCGCGGGCGAGGTGCTGCGAAGGGAAGACGAGCGCAGCACGGAAGGCGCCCTCGCGGGCTGAAGCAGAACCAAAGGGGGACGGCATGACGACGGTGACCCGGCCGGAGAAAGTGGAGGGGATGAACCGGAAGAAACGACTGGGGCGCGGGCTCGATGCGTTGCTCAGCCGCTCGAGCGTGGCGCCCGCCGAACCGGCCGAACCGGCCGAACCGGCCGAACCGCAGGCGGCCCCGGCGGGGCCCGACGCCGCGCCGGCGCCGGCCGAGGTGCTGCGACAGGTTCCCGTCGAGCTGCTCAGGCGCGGCCGCTACCAGCCGCGCGTCGACATGCGCGAGGAGTCGCTCGCGGAGCTCGCCGATTCCATCCGCACCCAGGGCGTCGTGCAGCCGATCGTCGTGCGGCCGGTCGGCTCGGGCGAGGGGCGCGAGGAGCGCTACGAGATCATCGCCGGCGAGCGCCGCTGGCGCGCGGCGCAGATGGCCGGCCTGGCCGAGATTCCCGCCGTGATCCGCGACGTGCCGGACGAAGCGGCCATCGCGATGGCGCTGATCGAGAACATCCAGCGCGAGGACCTGAACCCGCTCGAGGAGGCCCGCGCGCTGGACCGGCTGATCCGCGAGTTCGACCTCACCCACGAGGAAGCGTCCGAGGCCGTCGGGCGCTCGCGCGCCGCCGTGTCCAACCTGCTGCGCCTGCTCGAGCTGCCGGAATCCGTGAAAGAGCTCGTGGAGAGCCGCGCCCTCGACATGGGGCATGCGCGGGCCCTGCTCGCGCTCGCCGAGCCGGGCGACCGCATCGCCGCCGCCCGCGAGGTCGTGAAGCAGGGGCTCTCGGTGCGGGCCACCGAGGCGCTGGTCCGCCGGCTCCAGGGGAAGCCGGCGAAGTCGGGCAGGACGGCGCCAGCGCCGGACGGCGACGTGCGCCGGCTCGAAACCGAGCTCGCCGACAAGCTGGGCGCGCGAGTCCATATCGAGCATCGGGCCAAGGGCATGGGCAGGATCGTGATCGCCTATCACAGCCTCGAGGAGCTCGACGGGATCCTCGCGCACATCCGCTGATCCGGGCGCGGCGGGTGACGGGCCGGCAGGGCAAATTCGCGGCATTTTCGCGTTGAATACCGCACGGACACCCTCATGTCCCGGGCGTGATAACGGAGGTTTTTGACCCGCCGGATTGGTTGCCTTGGGCAGGACCGCTCTCTATAATCCGCCGCCTGAGTTCAGGCCCGCCTGGAACTATTTTAAGCACGCCACATCCCGCCGGTCAGTGCGCTGGTTAGGGCAGGGA
>CAZBGV010000355.1:0-1528 GCA_964491485.1 uncultured Woeseiaceae bacterium
GTCAGGTTGCCGACGAACGGGTCGGTCGCGATCTTGAAGGCGAGCGCGGAGAACGGCTCGTCGTCCGTCGAGTGGCGCACGCCCTCGGTCTCGTCCTCGAGGATGCCCTTGATCGGCGGCACGTCGAGCGGCGACGGCAGGTAGCGGATGACACCGTCCAGCATCGCCTGCACGCCCTTGTTCTTGAACGCCGACCCGCACATGCAGACGTTGATCTCGCCGGCCAGCGAGCGCTGGCGCAGGCCCTGGCGGATCTCCTCGTGGGAGAGCTCGCCCTCGTTCAGGAACTTGTCGAGCAGCTCCTCGTTGGCCTCCGCCGCGGCCTCGACCATCTTCTCGCGCCACGCCCGGGCCTCGTCCGCCATGTCTGCCGGCACGTCCTTGAGCTCGAAGCTCACGCCCATGGTGGCCTCGTCCCAGTAGATGGCCTTCATGGTCACCAGGTCGACGACGCCGGCGAACTTGTCCTCGGCCCCGATCGGCAGCTGCACCGGCACCGGGTTGGCGCCGAGACGCGAGCGCACCTGTTCGACGACGCGTAGGAAATTGGCGCCCGCGCGGTCCATCTTGTTGACGAATACGAGGCGCGGCACCTTGTACTTGTTGGCCTGGCGCCAGACGGTCTCGGTCTGCGGCTCGACGCCGCCCACCGAGCAGAGGACCGTGATCGCGCCGTCGAGCACGCGCAGGCTGCGCTCGACCTCGATCGTGAAGTCGACGTGGCCCGGCGTGTCGATAATGTTGATCCGGTGCTGCTCGAACTGCTGGTCCATGCCCTGCCAGAAGCAGGTCGTGGCGGCGGACGTGATCGTGATGCCGCGCTCCTGTTCCTGCTCCATCCAGTCCATGACGGCCGCGCCCTCATGGACCTCGCCCATCTTGTGGGAGACGCCGGTGTAGAAAAGAATGCGCTCGGTCGTCGTCGTCTTGCCGGCATCGATGTGCGCCATGATGCCCAGGTTGCGATAACGCTCGAGCGGGGTCGTACGTGCCACGGAATATTCCTCGAATCCTGTGTGAGCGCGACTACCAGCGGTAGTGCGAGAAGGCCCTGTTCGCCTCCGCCATGCGGTGCGTGTCTTCCTTCTTCTTGACGGCCGTGCCGCGGTTCTCGGCGGCTTCCATCAGCTCGTGCGCGAGCCGGAAGGCCATCGACTTCTCACTGCGGCCGCGCGCCGACTCGATCAACCAGCGCATCGCGAGCGTCTGCCGCCGTTGCGGGCGCACCTCGACCGGCACCTGGTACGTGGCGCCGCCGACGCGGCGCGACTTGACCTCGACCACGGGCTTCACGTTCTCGAGTGCCTGCTCGAGCACCTCGATCGCCTTCTTCTCGTCGTGCGTCTGGCGCTCCGAGATCCGCTCGAGCGCGCCGTACACGATGCCCTCCGCGACGGATTTCTTGCCGTCGTGCATGAGCATGTTCATGAACTTGGCCAACAGCTCGCTCCCGAACTTCGGGTCCGGCAGGATCGTGCGCTTGGGAGCCTGGGATCTTCTCGACATCGCTGGTCTCTGTGCAGCCCGG